>DASCSY010000125.1:0-6409 GCA_034399415.1 Acidimicrobiales bacterium | reverse complement strand
AATTCCATGATGCGCCTAGTATTCGTCCACTAGACCATCCTCAGGTTGACGGACAGGGCCGGACGTGGACGAACGCAAGGCGGCAGTGTTGCGAGCTGTCGTGGAAAGTTTTATCGACACCGCTCAGCCTGTCGGATCGCGTGCTGTCTCAGATCTATCTGACCTCAATGTGTCAGCAGCAACGATCCGAAACGAAATGGCGAGCCTAGAGGCTGATGGGTATCTCGCACAGCCACACACGAGTGCTGGACGAGTACCCACCGATGCCGGATATCGCTATTTCGTGGACCGCCTCGGGCCAGGTCATCTGGGCGAAGCTGAGACCAGACAGATCAGTTCTTTTTTTCGACACGCACAAGGTCAAATTGAACAACGACTTGCAGATACCACTCGACTTCTATCGCAACTCACTGCCTACGCAGCGGTGGTTGTTGGACCTTCACACGATCCAGCTACCGTCCGATCAGCGCAACTTGTTGATCTGGGCGCGAGCCGACTGCTACTCGTGATCGTGACATCTTCAGGATCCATCGAACGCTCCATGATCGAACTTGTTCCCGGGGCTCAAGTCGACCCTTCCCACCTAGCGGCGGCCTCCGCTGCTCTCAACGGCGCCCTCGTAGGAACCTATCTCGGCAGCATCCCTACCGTTGAATCCACCGGTCAGTTCGAAGTAGACGACCTCGTCGCTACAACCCTTGCCGCGTTAACACCTTTGTCGGATCAAACTGGAGAACTGTACGTTGGCGGTGCCGCGAACATGGCAGGGCAATTCGATGCGGTCTCGACCGTAAAGTCAGTCTTGGCGGTACTCGAAGAACAACTCCTAGTAGTCAGCCTCTTGGGTGATCTAGTCGAACGAGGGTTGACGGTCGCCATCGGCACAGAAACCGGAGTCGCACCCCTCTCTCAATGTGCCGTGGTTGTTGCGCCCTACAAGGTCGATGGCGAACAGATCGGTAGTATTGGACTTCTGGGACCAACCCGCATGGACTATCCGAAGGCACTGGCGGCAGTACACGTAGTCAGTAGCCGGCTCGGTGAATCTCTGGGTGAGCCGCACGAGGACTGAAACAGCTCATGGCAACTGACTACTACGAGTTGTTGGGAGTCGGTCGCGACGCATCGTCGGACGACCTCAAACGCGCCTACCGTCAACTCGCACGCGAATTCCACCCCGACGCGAATCCCAACGACCCACAAGCCGAAGCCAAATTCAAAGAAATCAGCGAAGCGTATGCAGTTCTATCCGACGACGACGCTCGAGCCCGATATGACCAGTTTGGTCACGAAGGCCTTCGAAGCGGAGGAATGGGGGGCGACCCCTTCAACTTCGACCTGAACGATATTTTTGAAAACTTTTTCGGGGGAAATCCGTTTGGAGGTGGCAGGAATCGAAGACCCTCAGGACCGCCGCCGGGTGAAGACCAGGAGATAATCCTCGATCTGGCTTTCGACGAAGCAGTCTTCGGCATTGACAAGAAAGTCGAGATACAAACCGCCGTTGCTTGCGATAACTGTGCGGGCTCAGGAGCAGCAAAAGGAACCACGGCGCGCAGTTGCACCGCCTGCGGAGGAGTTGGTCAGGTCCGTCAAATGCGACAGAGCCTTCTCGGGCAAATGGTGACCACCGCACCCTGTCCTACGTGTGCCGGATTAGGAGAAGAAATACCGGATCCCTGCCAAGTCTGCCGCGGAGAAGGTCGACACCGCGACACCATGTCATATGAGGTGAGAGTCCCACCAGGTATTGATAGTGGATCCACTCTTCGCCTCACCGGTCGCGGTGCGGCAGGTCCACGAGGGGGACCCTCAGGTGACCTCTACGTTCATCTCCGAGTAGAGGACTCTGACACATTTGTCAGAGACGGAGACACCCTGCACGCTGAACTTCACGTCACGATGCTGCAAGCTACATTAGGTGCGCGAATCGACTTCGAAACTCTTGATGGAGTTGTGGAACTAGCAATTCCCCCCGGAACGCAACCGGGCGAAGTTTTTCGGTTACGCGACTATGGGGTGCCCCGATTAGAAGGTCGAGGAAGAGGACGCGGCGAATTGCTCGTCTCCATCAAAGTCGCAGTCCCTTCAAAATTATCCAAAGACGACGAAGAGCAGCTGAGAGAAATAGCAGAACGCCGCGGCGAAAAAGTTGCTGACCCAGGAGACCGAACAGTCCTGGGAAAAATCCGATCGGCCTTCCAGTAGGCCATCTATGGGTTCCCTCCCAGACGGAACGACAGGTCCGCACGTCTTTGTGCGAGATCTCAATGCCCCAGAACTTTCCGATGAAGATCTCCACCATTTAGGGCGCGTGTTTCGACTCCGAAAAGGAGATCCGCTCACGATCAGTGACGGCGACCACCGCTGGCGTCAAGCAGCATTCGACGATCCACCGAAGATAGCTGGAGACATCATCGAAGTACCAGCGCCCTCCCCGCCGATCACCATCGGCTTCGTCGTACCTAAAGGCGACCGGCCAGCATGGATAGTCCAAAAACTGACCGAAATAGGCGTTGACGAAATTCACTTGCTTGCATCATCGCGATCAATAGTGAAGTGGGAACCCAACAAAGCCGAACAACAGCGAAGTCGGCTCGTCCGCGTCGCCCGGGAAGCCGCAATGCAATCCAGGCAAGTCAAAGTCCCCACCATCAGACCAATACGCGACATCGGCGAAGCACCGTTTGTGTCCGACGCAACACTTGCCCACCGAGGCGGGGACCACATCACCCTCGACCGGCCCATCATTTACATCGGACCAGAGGGAGGATGGGAAGCATCTGAGATCGCCAACAAACCCACGGTGTCACTTGGTACATCAGTCCTTCGGGCTGAAACGGCGGCAGTGACTGCGGCGTCCGCACTTGCTTTACTTCGAGCGGACTTGCTCGACAACCACTCTCCGTGAACTATGGTCACAGATGTTCGAGCGATGAGCAGGAGCGGGCGTGGCCGAAATGAGCTTCACCGACGATCCAGTTGATGGAGAAAACTACAGCCTGAGAGTTGGCGAACGCCTCCGTCTGGTTCGTCGACAAAAGCGCATGTCCCTCCAAGAGGTGGAGGCCGAATCGACCCACGAATTTAAGGCGTCGGTGCTTGGAGCCTACGAACGCGGAGAACGAGCAATCTCAGTACCTCGGCTCTCGCGGCTCGCCAACTTCTACGAAGTTCCCGTAGGTCAGCTACTTCCACGAGGAGACGGCATTGCCGAGGACTCCAGCGCCACCTCGGATCGTCAAGTCAGTATCGACCTAGATCGGCTTGCCCGAGTACCCGGCGCAGAAGCTGCAGTACTAGGTCGTTTTCTCACCATGATTCAAGGCCAACGACGAGAATTCAACGGGTCGTCTCTAACGATTCGACGCGAAGACCTTCGAACTATCGCCTGCATTCTGGACACAACCTTAGACGAGGTCGCTGGTCGACTTGACGAGCTCGGCGTGCGGCTGGGTGCATAAAGAGCGTCTAGATATTGAAATGGCTTCCCAAGCCCACGACGTCTCTTACCTGACCGCCATCCACTGGCAGGACAACCAACCGCGGGTGCGAGTCCAAACCGATGAGACCCCTTCGACCGAAATCGTCGAGACCCAAGATCTACATCTCCGATTCCGAATCAACGATGACATACCACGTCGTTGTGTCGGTCGCATCGAACGATCCACCGAAGGATCCGTCTACGTTGACTGTGAATCGCCGCCGACCACAGGACGACGCTGCGAACGCTGCCAAATAGTTGACAACATCGCCGCGGCCAACATGCACCAAGCGCACCGAAAAGGGCGAGACGCCATAGATCAACGAATGGCCGCCTACCTGGAACATCCACACAGGCTGTACGTGGCCATATTCCGAGATGGGTCAACCAAGATCGGTACAACGAGAGGAACCAGCGGCGGCCAAAGATTGGTTGAACAAGGAGCCTGGTTCGCTAAATACGTGGGTCATGTCGAAGACGGATTTCTGGTACGAGAACTCGAAGATCTTGTCAGCGAATCCCTGAATCTCGGCCAAGCAGTCGACACCAGAAAAAAGATCTCCGGTCACTTACGAGCCAAGGACGACAACGAACTTCAAAAGATCCTCGAAGGCATAACTCTCGAAGTAAGAAAGGTCCTGAAAGCGCAGAATCTTGAGGGCTACTCACTCCTGAACGAGACATGGTCTAACCCAGCCATAGAGGACCCCCTTTGGCAAGATCTAGTTGCTTACCCCGCGACGCTTACCCATGGCGCTCACGAATTCACGATCCGCTCAATGGTCGGCCGGCTTGCCGCTTGTACCCGAACTGGCATGACCGAAGTCTTCCTCCTTGATTTACAGCCGCTTCTGGGACGCCCCCTTGAGCGTGGTGACTTCGAGCTCGACGAACTTGCTCTACAAGTGAGCCTCTTCTGATGACCTCTGAACAAAACGAAAGATTCGGCGTCTACCTTCACGTCCCTTTTTGTGTTCGACGATGCGATTACTGCTCGTTCGCGACGTGGGCCGACCGCGGTCATCTCATCGAAACGTATCTCGCCGCTTGTCAGACCCAAGCAAGAGCAGCCTCAACGAGTATCCCCGAGATCACGTCGGTGTTCATTGGCGGAGGCACCCCCAATCTGGTTCCCGCTGACCTACTGATGAACATTTTCCAAGAACTGCCCATAATTCCAAACGCGGAATTCACGGTTGAATGCAACCCAGACCTCGTTGATCCGCAGCAACTCGAAACCTATGTGGCCGCTGGAGTCAATCGCATAAGCCTCGGCGTTCAATCTATGGCTCCTCACGTACTTGCTTCTCTGGGACGTGACCACAATCCAGACAACGTTTACGCCGCCGTAGACGCCGTCCGTGAAGCGGGCATCACTTCACTCAATCTCGATCTCATCTACGGAGCCAACGGCGAAAGCATCCAAGATTGGACGAACAGCGTAGAAAGCGCTTTATCGCTCTACCCCGAACACCTCAGCACTTACGCGCTTACCGTTGAACCAGGTACCCCGCTTGCCGACGACGCCAACCGACACCCAAAAGATGACGACCAAGCCGACAAGTATCTGATTGCCGACGCTCTGATTGCTGCCGCTGGCCTAACGAACTATGAGATCTCCAATTGGGCGCGACCGGGCAAACAATGCCAACACAACAGCCTCTACTGGAGTCAGGGTGAGTATCTGGGTTTAGGAGCAGCCGCCCATAGTCACCTAGATCAACGAAGATTCTGGAATATACGAACCCCAGAGCGTTTCATCACCGCAGTTACAGAAGGTTCTTCAGTTGAGGCTGGGGCAGAAAAACTTGACCCAGAGGCGTGGGCGCTCGAAGGACGCCAACTGGCCATACGAACTGAAGAAGGTGTCCCTGAAAGGTTCGTTCCGAATGAAGTTCAGTACCTGACCGAACCCGCGGACGTCGAAGGAAAAGTGAAACTCACAGTGGAGGGTCGTCTTCTTGCCAACGAGGTTTCCATCAGGCTTCGATAGACCATCGCGCCGAAGTCAGAACTCTTGGCGTCTATTGGCGGACCAACACTAGCTAGTAGGGTTGCTGTTTCGCGGGGTCGAAGTCGCTAATTTCCGAATGTCCCGTGGTCGCCGCTTGGAGAGGACTTCCGATGTTGAGGGAACACAGACGATTTCATGCCGTCACGATCGCGGTACTGGTTACTGGCCTTCTTGCGATTTCATGTGGAGGTGGTGAGGAAGAGACTGCACCTACGACCACAGAAGGCGAAATCGCGCTGACTGTCGAAGCGGCCGCTGAAGGTTCTGTCGACCTCTCGAAAATCGAAGACCAGCTAAGTGAAGTTCTCGCAGAGGTCAAGTCGCTGAAGTCGTACTTCTCTGAGAATGCTGATGGCAGCGTTTCCTTGACCCCTGCCACTATTCCCGAAGTCAGAAAAGACCGCACCTACGGGTTTGCCTTTCCGCTTCCCTCGACCATTGAACCGACCTACACCGGAATCTCATCCGACGAAGCGACCAGCGAAGAAGGGACACTCTTGGCGTCCGCTGGTGGAGTAAGCGTGATGCTTCTCTGGCGCACCGACGACCAACCTCTCACCCCCGCAGAATCTGTGGTGGGCTCATTCGAGGTTCTTCAGCAGACGACTGGTCTCGAATTTTCCTTGGACTCCTCGGGTGAGGAAGGCTTCGACATAGACGACCAAAGCGCTTCCTATGCGACTTTTGCTGCCATCGAAGACGATCAGCGTGTCGGCGTTGCGCTCATAGCCGGCTGGACGTGCGGTAACAGCGGCCGCTCGTTTGCACTGACCGTGAGCGGGGCCGATCCGACGGCGGTAAGCGACTCGTTCTTCGGGCTCGCCGAGGGATTCGAATGCGGAAAGAACTAGGGCGCCCGGTTGCTGCTAGAAAGCGGATACTCAGAATTTTCGCACTCGCAGCAACCCTTG
>DASCSY010000124.1:0-6438 GCA_034399415.1 Acidimicrobiales bacterium | reverse complement strand
CGCACACCCCATCGGGGGTAAAGAGATCGGCGAGCTCGTCTATTCGGTGGCTGTCCATCAGGTGGCTGTACAACAGTCGTACCTTGCGGATTTCCTCGATCTCAAGTAGCTGTCGCAGCTTCGATACTTCGTCGGGCGTGAACTCGCTCATGGTGGTATCCCCGTGCGTGAACCTAGTGGGGCGAGCTAGAAGGAGTCATGGCGCAGTTGCAGCCACATCGTTAGTCGCGTGATTTAGCGCGAGCTCAGCCGCGTCCGTGGCGTAGAAGCTGTCCCGGTGTCGCTCCCGTACATTCACCATCGGCGAAAGTGACCTCGCCGTTTACGATGATGTTGGAATATCCCTTGGCCCGCTGAATTCGTCGCCACTCGTCTCCCGGGAGATCTTCGGCGATTTCACCGATCCACTCTGGATCGACGGCCAACTCCTCCATCTCATAGACCACGACGTCGGCGGCTGCGCCCTCGCGTAGGACTCCCCGATCGCGAAAGCCCGCAGCGTGAGCGGGCAAAGCTGACAGTCTGTAATGAGCCTCCTCGAGAGTGATCTTGCCCTCGTCGCGCACCAACCACGAGAGAAAATCGGTACTCCAGGCTCCTCCGGTGAAGAACTTGGTGTGCGCCCCACCATCGGACACGCCCGGCAGAGCGTACGGGTTGTCCATCATCTCGGCCATGAAGTCGGCGTTGGAGCCCTTGTTGGGTCCGAGGAACTCGACGTTGAGATCTCCTTCAAGGGACAAGTCGAGCATGACCTCGACGACATGTTTTCCCTCCTCGGCGGCGATGTCTCCGAGGGACCGGCCTACGTACTTCTGCAGGCTGTCTTCGCGATTCACACCCTGGATCACGAGACTTGGGAGTGCACCCCCTAAACCGGCCTGAAGCACCTTGAATTGAGCGGCCTTCTCGTCAGATTGACGAATCACGTCTTCGCGAAGTTCCTGGTCAGCCATCTTGGCCAGTTTCTCTTCCTTAGTTCCGGTCGTGAGTTCTCGCCAAGCACTGGAGAAGTCGTAGAGGTTCCAGTGTTCGAGGGTGAAGGCAAACCCCGACCGCACCGTCGCACATTGGCCGTAAACCTGCAGTCCGCGCTCCCGACATCGATCGACCCACGCGAGTGACTTGCGGTGCGGGTCTGGGTTCCTGCGCAACGGGGCGATGGCGTTGTGGATGATTGGTCGCCTCGAGACTTCAGCCAACTTCTCAACGAAGGCCAGGTCTCTCTTGATGTGGCCCGTTGCCTGAGTGATCTGAATAAAGCCCTCATCGCGTTCGGCGAGTACTTCGGCTAGGGAGAGGATGTCGTCATCGACCATGGTGTCAGTGACCATTGGGGTGCCGTCGTAGTCGGCCTGGGTGCTGTTCCGACCGAGTCGTTGAATGGAAAAGCCACATAAGCCGGCGTCCATACCCTCATGCAAGAGACGCTGCATTTTCTTGCGTTCGACGTCATTGGCGGGCCGTGTCTTGGCCGCTTTAAGACCCATTACATAGGTCATTAACGAGGCGGTGGGCATGTACTGGATGCAGTTGACGCCCTTAGCAGCGGCCTCCAGGCTGTCCAGGTATTCGGGGATGGTTTCCCATTCCCATTCCATGCCCTGCTTCATCGTTTCGTAGGGGATGGCCTCGGTGCGGGTCATGGTCAGCATTGATCGGTCACGAAAGTCGGGTTTCACCGGAGCGAACCCGAACCCGCAGTTGCCTAGCACCACGCTAGTGACACCGTGCCAGCCTGAAATGGTGCACCACGGATCCCAACGGATCTGGGCGTCATAGTGAGTGTGTAAGTCCACGAACCCGGGCGCGACAATCTGTCCGGTAGCGTCGATTGTCTGGGTGGCAGTGCCACGATTACGTCCACCGATCTGAGCGATCGATCCCTCTTTTATCCACAGATCACCCTGATAGCGGGGCACTCTCGTACCGTCGACGATGGTGCCGCCCTGGATGTGGATGTCGTAATCCGCCACTTTTCACCCCCGAGGTTTTCGTGAGTGAGCTTACAAGCACCGTCGGAGACCGCTGACTAGCTGGGACGCTCGCGGGGCAAATGGAAACTCTGGTCGGGGAGTTAAGTGCGAGAGGCTTGAAACATGTGTGACAATTTGAATTCCTTGAAGTAGTGGAAGGTGGGTTCTTGTGCCTGTAGCGAACGTCAATGGGCAAGCAATTAACTATTCGGATTCAGGTGGCGAGGGTTTGGCTGTGATATTCAGCCATGGCTTTCTCATGGATCTGACGATGTTTGATCAGCAGGTCGCTGCGCTGAAAGATGACTTTCGATGCGTAGCGTGGGATGAACGCGGCTTTGGTGAAACACCAGCGGAGGAACCGTTTTCTTATTGGGACTCCGCAAATGATGCGGTTGCCCTATTGGATCATTTAGGAATAGACCGAGCCGTGTTTGTTGGAATGAGCCAAGGCGGATTCTTGTCACTTCGTGCCGCTCTCACCCATCCCGATCGAGTCGCCGCAGTAGTTCTCATAGATAGCGAAGCGGGCGCATTTACCGATGAGCAAGTCGAAGGGTACGGCGCCATGTTCCGTCAATGGCAAATCGACCAGCCCCTTGGAGAACTGGGGCAAACAGTCGCGGGAATGATCATCGGAGATTCGAAACTCAACTCGGAGTGGATTGCCAAATGGGAGGCACGCGATAGGTCGACACTTCACCATCCGATGGAGGCCCTTCTGTTTCGCGACGACATTACAGATCGCATGGGTGAGGTGAACTGTCCGGTGTTGATCATCCACGGAGAAGCCGACCAGGCGATCCCCATTGAAGCCGCTGAAGCTCTGTCCCAGTTGTTGCCTGATTGTCGCGACCTGTTGAGAGTTCCTGGAGCCGCCCACGCTCCCAACATGACCCACCCCGAGATGGTTAACGATGCCTTGGAGGGCTTTTTGAGGCCAATGCAGAGATGAACGATCCTTTGATTTCTGTGGGGTTTGCGCCGGGCCCCTTGGCTCTTGAGGCAGCAGATCTTGCTGAGAGAGTCGGGTATGAACGTTTGTGGCTGTACGACTCGGCTGCGATATGGGAAGACGTGTGGCTGACGATGGGCCTGGTGGCTCAACGCACCGATCGAATCGGTCTGGGTACTGCGGTACTCGTGCCAAACCTCCGACATGTTATGACTACCGCATCGGCGATTCTGACGATGGAACGGATGTGGCCGGGACGACTCACCGTTGGCCTCGGCACCGGATTCACAGCGCGACGCGTACTTGGACAAAAAGCCGTTCCGTGGGTTCACATGTCTCGATACGTGCAACAACTCAAGTCGCTCCTTGCAGGTGAGGTTGTTGAGATTGATGGCCGCCCCTGCCAAATGATTCACCATCCGAACATGGCGACGGCCCGACCCGTAGAGGTTCCAATCATTTTGTCGGCACTCGGACCGAAAGGTCAGGGCATCACTCGTGACATCGCGGACGGAGTGATGACCCTCGGACCAGGTGACGGGTCATGGAACACCTTTGTGCAGATGGTCCACGGCACCGTCCTCGAGTCGGGAGAAGATCCGACATCGAACCGGGTAATCGATGCCGCAGGACCGTGGTGGGTGATGTCGCACCACTCCTCCTGGGAAGCTTCACCACAACGCCTGCGAACGGTTCCTGGAGGTCCGGCCTACCTTGAACAACTAGAAATTGATCGGCCTACCGATGCGTCACATCTAGCCGTACATGAAGGTCACGCCACTCACTTAACTGACCGAGACAGAATTTTGGTTGACGCCACACGCGACGACTTTGACTGGAGTCGATCCTGGGTAGGTGACATTGGATATATACGTGAACGTATCTCCGAAGCCGCCGAGTCGGGAACGACCGAAATCATTTATAACCCGGCCGGACCTGACCCGCTACGCGAGATCAGAGCGTTTGCTGAGGCGGCAATTGGCTGATGAGCAGCTACCGGCGTGCTACTACGGTGCCATGACAGAAACACAGCGAGACGAGTCCGGGCAGTACATCCGCTACCAGGTAGCTGATCGAGTAGCGCGCATCACAGTTGACCGACCCGAGTACCGGAACGCACAGAGCCGACTCCTACTCGAGGAACTCGACGAAGCGTTTATTGGAGCGGCGCAGGACCCTCAAGTAAACGTCATCTGTCTTTTAGGTGCCGGCGACCACTTCTCCGCAGGTCATGACCTAGGCACCCCTGATGAGGTCGCAGATCGCGAAAACCGGCCCTGGGAACAGGGCATCAGGGGCTGGTACGACCGAACCTGGGAACAGTTCTATGCCAACACCAAGCGATGGCGGGAAATACCCAAACCAACCGTGGCCGCCGTGCAGGGCTACTGCATCTTTGGCGGTTGGATGATCGCCTCCGCAATGGACGTCATTTTCGCGGCGAGTAACGCCATGTTCCTAGGAAGCCACTTCCAATACTTCTGCATGCCATGGGATCTCCACCCAAGGAAAGTGAAAGAACTGTTGTTTGAGAGTCGATTCATCGACGCTGACGAAGCCTGCGAACTTGGCCTGGTAAACCAGGTGATTCCGGTCACCGAACTCGTTGATCACACCACAGATTGGGCTCGAAGAGTGGCCGAGAACGACCCGTTCCAGCTGCGGATGATGAAGATGGCGGTAAATCACGCCGAGGAAACACAGGGTTTCACCGCGCACACCCAGGCCGCACACGCCATGTACGTGCTCGCTCGTTTGGGTGAGAAGGACCCGGGAAGCTACATCGAAGCCGGCGACGAAAAGCGACGACCCATGGTTGAGGTGGCGTTGCAGAACTACCAGCGACGGAGCGATGGCGACAAACGAGAAGCTGAATAGTGCCGGCTAGTTCCTGAACCAAACACACAACCACCTAGATGAGAGCGAAACCAATCTCATCTGACGCTGCTGAGACAAGTATCTGGGGCCAGAACAAGCTGCCCCGTCTCGGGTTCTGGTTTCGGGACTACAGTCACCGAGTACGCAGGCGAAAGTGATCTGACGATTCTTGACCCTGTAAGACTGCAACCGAGAAACCGACAATAAGGGGGGGTGGACGGTGCAACTTAGCGAAGATGTTCTGCTCGACATGCATCATCGAATGGTGAGGATTCGCCACTTCGAAGAGGCAGCTGGGCGGCTAGCAGAAGAATCTAGACTTCCGGGCTTTTTGCATTTATATGTAGGTGAAGAAGCGGTGGCAGCGGGAGTGTGTACAGCTCTAAACGACGATGACCAGATCAGTTCAACCCATCGCGGACACGGACACCTAGTGGCCAAGGGCGGCGACTTTGAACGCATGATGGCAGAACTCATGGGTAAAGCCACTGGCTACTGCAAAGGCAAGGGCGGATCCATGCATATATGTGATCTCGACCTCGGAATGCTTGGGGCAAACGGAATAGTCGGAGGAGGTGTCCCCATCGCAGTGGGCGCCGGCTTCGCAAACAAATACCGCGATGACGGTCGAGTATCGGTTGTTTTCTTTGGCGACGGAGCCTCCAACATCGGAGCATTCCATGAGGCAGCGAACATGGCGGCAGCGTTGCGGCTTCCAGTGGTCTTCGTTTGTGAGAACAACGAATACGGAGAGTTCACTCCTCGCGATCGAACGATGGCGATAACAGACGTGGTCGACAGAGCAGCTGGCTACGGAATGCCCGGCGTAATAGTCGACGGCATGGACGTGATAGCAGTGCACGAGGCAGCTACAGAAGCAGTGAGTCGGGCCCGCGCCGGGCAAGGACCGTCATTTATTGAAGCCAAGACCTACCGCTTTTATAACCATCACGGGATTCAGACTCTAGGAATGAAGTACCGCTCAGATGATGAACTCGCCGAATGGAAAAAACGTGATCCCATAGACATCTTCGAAGCCCGATTAGCCGAGTCAGGCGTGCTAACAACAAAAGCCGCGCAAGCAGTCCACGAACGAGTTGCCGAAGCGGTCGAACAAGCTATCGCCTTCGCCGAGGAGAGCCCTCTACCAGATGCTCAAAGCATGTATGAAGACGTCTATTCAGAGGTGACGACATGACTGTTACAGAAACCGAAGCTCGAACTCTTACCTATGGAGCGGCGTTCAACGAAGGCCTTCGCCAAGTCATGGAAGAAGATCCTGATGTTTTCTTTGCCGGTGAAGACGTAGGCAAAGCTGGTGGGGTCTTTGGGTCCTTTGCGGGTCTCAATGACGTTTTCGGCGATTTACGTGCCGTTGACACTCCCATTAGTGAACAGGCCATCGTAGGTCTCGGCATTGGAGCCGCGGTCACCGGATTGAGACCAGTGGTAGATGTGATGTTTATGGATTTCATGTTCGTGGCCATGGACCAGATTGCGAATCAGGCCGCGAAACTCAAGTACATGTTCGGGGGGAAAGCAACACTGCCTCTAACCATCACCACGAGCGCTGGGGCCGGGCTATCCGCTGCCGCCCAGCACAGCCAAAGCCTTGAGGCGATGCTGTGT
>DASCSY010000123.1:0-6534 GCA_034399415.1 Acidimicrobiales bacterium | reverse complement strand
TGCCGGAACCATCAACCGCCACTGAATAGCCATAGTCGTCGCTGGTGCCGCCGAGGGTGGTTGATCCCCAATTCGGATCACCACCAGCACCAGTACTCCACGCCTCAACCGACGACCCCCACCCAACCACAACCACCAACGCCAACCAGCAGGACGCAATGAGTAGTGGCGAGGTCCGACGCACCCCGACAAACTAGAACCCAAGCCACCAACAACGAAGGACCCCGGCTACCTCGTCTGTAACCGGTTCCCTTTTCGTGGTTGTCCCACGTGGCCCGATTTAGTTGTGCCGATGCTGAAGGTTTTGTTGATGTTGGGTCGCTTGTTCATGGTATTTGGTTCCTTGTTTTTGGCTTGGAACCAGCTTGAAGAATTTGCGACTCGCGGCCTATGGGCCACGTGCGTGTTTGCGACACCCGCATCTGCACCAGTCAGGTGTGCGTGTTCGGCTGATGTGGCTGAGAGACGAACGTTCAAGCTTTTCTCGTCCGCGCCCTCGGTCGATCCGAGGATGCGTCAAGCGTCCGTTAGCTCGACAAACACTGCGATGTAGACCCAAGTCCTACCTAGAGTCAATCTTTTAATTAGGCTTGGCTTAACAACGGGGTGCCCTCATTGGTTGGGAGTGGCCCGTGGCGAGAGACCCCGGGGGGAAACATGGGTACCGAATACGACGTTCACATCAAAAATGGCACCATCGTGGATGGCACACGGGTGCCTCGATTCCAAGGCGACATGTGGATCAAAGATGGGCGCATTGCCCGCATAGGCGGTCGACCTGACGGCGTGGCTGAACAAGTCGTCGACGCAGACGGGGCGATCGTCGCCCCAGGCTTTATTGACCTTCACACCCACTACGACGCCCAAATCCGATGGGACCCCTACTGCTCAATCTCAAGTTGGCACGGGGTTACCTCAGTCGTTTTAGGCAACTGCGGGTTTGGTTTCGCTCCATGCAAACCAGACTTTAGAGAGCGGTCAATGTTGACAATGGTCCGAACAGAGGCCATCCCTCTGGCCTCAATGCAAGAGGGTCTTTTACCTCACTGGGATTGGGAAACAATCCCGGAGTATCTAGACAGCCTTGACCGGGCACCCAAGGGCGTGAACTGTCTCCAGTACATGCCCACCGCGTCGCTCATGATCTACGTGATGGGTCTCGAGGAGGCCAAGACCAGGCCCGCTACCAACGCCGAACAAAAAGAAATGCAACGGTTACTTCACGAAGGGATGGACGCTGGACTCTGCGGCTTCTCAATACAACGGCTAGGTCCAAACTCAACTCAAGCCGATTTCGATGGATCGCCGATGGTCACCGACACAATGGTTGACGACGACATATTTTGCTTGGCAGAGGTTCTCGCTGAACGCGACGAAGGCTTCATTCAACTGACCCAAGCAACAAGTTCGAACCCAAACGATCCCGATGACCTCGCGTTCAAGCGCAAGTTGGCCGAAATATGTAAACGCCCCATTATCGACAACGTTGTGCCTGTGAGCCAACGCAACCCGCGCACCCACCAAGAGCGCCTCGAATGGATACAAGAGGCCCAAGAAGAGGGCCTAAGAATCTTTGGGCAAGCGGCAACGCTCCGAACAGGTTTCGCCTTTTCGTTAGACGAGTGGAACTTGTATGACTCCAGCCCCGCCTGGCGCGAGGCGACAACCGGAACGATCCCCGAAAAAATCCAGAAGATGAAGGATCCCGTTCTGCGAGAGCGCATCAAAGCCGAACAGGACGAGGCCAATAGCTTGTTCACCCAAACGCAGATAGCGGTCGGTGGCCCCGCCCACCGGCTTGTTGTCCAAGGCGTCAATCGTCGCCAGGACATGCAAAGGTACGTCGGCAAGACCCTGGGAGCTATCGCTGAAGAAGAGGGGAAGCATTACATCGACGTGATGCTCGATTTGTCCATCATGACCGACCTAAAGACCGAGTTCCTCGGGGAAGGACCTGAGTGGAACGTCGATCACATGGCTGGCGCTATCACCGAATCGCCGTACACGGTTCCGGGTGTCTCTGACGGAGGTGCCCACACTAAGTTCTTCACTGGCGGTGCATGGACTACCGACTACCTCGCATGGATGGTTCGAGAAACAGAAGCAATAACCCTCGAAGAGGCCCACTTCCGGGGCTCCACGTTGGCCGCCCACGCAGGCGGTCTTCAGGATCGCGGAATGCTTCGCGAAGGCGCTCCGGCCGATGTCATCGTGTACGACCTAGAAGAATTGTCTATCGAACCCGAATGGATCGGCGAAGCCGTCTATGACCTGCCTGGCGGTGAATGGCGTCGAGTCCAGCATGCAAACGGGTACAGGCACATCTTCGTCAATGGAGTGGAAACTTTCCGTGACGGCGAGTGCACAGGAGCAACACCGGGAACTCTTCTCCGTCACGGTCGAGGCTGAAGAACGTCCTAGCTAACCGAACTTCGAACTAGGAGAAAGTGAATGGAGCTGGGAGCCGTTTTTCCCACCTGCGAAATTGGCGACGACCCGGTACAGATCCGCGACTGGGCTCAAGCCGCTGAAGGTCTTGGCTACAGCTACATCGTCATATACGACCATGTTGTCGGCGCAGAACACGCTGATCGTGAACCGGCTCTTACCGGTCCGTACACCCAAGATGACGCGTTCCACGAGCCGTTCGTCCTTTTCGGATACTTGGCAGCAGTTACAACTTCGATCGAATTTGAAACCGCTGTGATCATCATGCCGCAACGTCAAACAGTGCTCGCCGCAAAGCAGGCCGCCGAAGTAGACGTGCTATCTGGCGGAAGGCTTCGCCTCGGAGTAGGCACAGGCTGGAACTATGTCGAGTATGAGTCATTAGCGGTGGACTGGGCTCAGAGGGGCCGCATGCTGGATGAACAAATCGAGGTCATGCGCGAACTGTGGTCCAATGACCTTGTAGACATCGACGCCGATTTCCATAGGATCGACCGCGCGGGGATAGCGCCGCGCCCGAAGCAATCGATTCCTATTTGGCTCGGCGGATCATCCGAAGTCGCGATGCGACGTGCCGCCCGTTTGGGTGACGGTTTCACATTCGCAAGCGCAGGGAGCCGCACCGTAGAAATGGCCGAACAGCTCCGAGAGATTGTGGCGGCAGCGAACCGGGACGCAGGGAGTTACCCAATCGAGTTCAATATGCCCTATGGCCTAGGACCCGAAAAGTGGGGAACCTTGACCCAGCAGGCTCAAGACGCATCCATTTCACACCTGTGCATCAACACGATGAGTGTGACATCGGAGTGGGCAGGAACGCCACCATCGGGACTCGAAACTCCCGGTGATCACATCGCCGGTCTTGAACGCTTCATAGGGCTGGTGCGCTAGACGCTGACCCTTGTTAGAACAACTTGGCGACTTCAGCTTCAACCTTTGTTCCTGCAAAGAAGTTCGGGTCGTTCGCGGTCCAGAACCGGGCAGGGTTAGCGAAGGTGAACTCGCGGAACTCATCAAGGTTCATCACCCCGTCCTCGACCAACTCCCACGCGTGGGGGAGCACCTGGTTCATGTGGATGACATCGAAATGACCGATGTCAGATGAGAACAAAGCGTTAATTCGTGCGCCCATTGGATTGACCTCAGTGTTAAACGCGGTTGCGTTTAAACGGTCGTCGGCTTCGCAACCAAAATAGAAGTTGGGCACAAAGAGATCAGCGATGTCCTCTTCCTTTTCGATTTCACATGGAGCGTAGTCATCGAGTTCCAGTTGACCGCCATCGTTCGTTGACGCCGCTGTGTTGAGTGCCGCAAACAAGGCGTGATCTCGATCGGTCATCATGTCGGCCATTCCGTTAGGACCGAACTCGGAGGCCAAATCGATCATCAAATCGTGGTCAAGGTTGGCAGGATCGTTGTACTCGAGAGCAGTTCTGTTGCGTTTTTCCCAGTGCTCGATCAGGTCGGCGTATAGCTGGCAGGCCCACGCAGTGCCGCCCTCAAGGAATCCCATCCGCAATTGAGGGAACCTGCGAGTAACGCCGCCGAGGAACATGGCTTTGCAGATGGCCTCGCCTGTTGAGGCGAAATGACCAATGTGGTTATAGGTGAAATTGGTCGGTGAACGACGTAGCGCATAGCCCCGTCCTCCAGAGTGAAAGGTGGGTGAAACGCCATACTCGAGACATGCTGCCCAAACGGGGTCGTAGTCGTAGGGGCTGTCGATGCCGAACACGTCGTAGGTGACCGATCCGAGCCTATGGGCTTTGGGGTCACCTTCTTTTGCTGCGGGAACCGAGCGAGGTACCATCCCACCAAAGAGGCAAGCTTTCAACCCCAGTGATTCTCGAATGTAGGTGATTTCTTCAATGGCCTCGTCAGGGGTGTGCATAGGGATTACTGCCACCGGGGTCATTCGATCGCTGAAATCAGCAAAGTATTCGGCACTGAATATGTTGAAGGCTCGACACGCAGCCTTCCTCACTTCATCGTCGTTTTGCATGGCTGTCGCGAATCCGCCGGTCGGGTACATGACGCAAAAGTCGAGACCTAGTTCTTCCATTCGCTCTGCCAGAAGAGCCGGCATCATCGCGGTCGCTCGGTCGCGCGTGTTTTTCATTGGCAACATCCAAAATCCTGGGTGCCCATAGCCCATATGGGCTCTGCCATCGGGCCCCATCTCTTGGATCGGGACAATCTCTTGAGTACCAGTGAATCCCGCTAACGCTTTTTCACCCCCGATCTGATGCATCCGTTCCTGAACGAGGGGGCCGAACTCAAGCCAATGAGCGTCAGAATCGATAATGGGGTGTGTCAGACCTCCACGGATCTCAGCCGCGCTACTTTTCTTCCGGTTCCCATCAGTGGTGTCCATGCGGTGCCTCCCTCTTGGCTGTCCCTCGACCTTAGCCAGCAACGTCCAACGTCTGGTATGCGAACGACTTCTGTCATTTCCAATGGCTGGTCCACTCGTTGAGAGCGAAAACCCAGCGACATCGTGGAATGCCAGACTGGTGATAGGAAGAGGACAATTAACTAGGGGGGAACGTCGGTATGCAATCGGAGAGATACCAAGCCGGGGCGGCAAAATTTGAAGAGGTTTATCCGCGAAAGGCCTCTGAAGAACCCGAAGAATTTGAACGTATGGCCATGGAAAATCTGTTTTCCGACTATTGGTCACGTGAGGGTCTCAGCACCCGCGATCGTCGTTTACTAATTCTGGGTATCGTTGCCGCCCAAGGAAATGACGCCATCTTGAAGCTGCAGTTCAGCGCTGGCATCGCGAAGGGCGACCTGAACGAAAGCGACTTAACTGAAATACCGATCTTTGTGAGTCAGTACGCTGGCTTCCCGCTGAGCGTCGTCGCTAACACTGCGGCCCGCAAAGTCCGAGACGGATTATCTGACTGACAAAGTCACCACCTAGATGTTGGCGAGGAGCCATCGATGGACCGAGATTGGAAATGCTGCTGGGTTGCTTGCACTCAAATAAGGCCAACCTGCCTCGGCGGGTTTTCTGAAGCCGAACGTCGAACTGTCTTTGCGAGAGACCGGCGAAAAGATCTCCCCGGGGAGAGATCGGTTCGTTAGGTAGATCCATTGGACGACAGCGAGCTTGACCTTGGGACGGACGTTAAGTTCTCTGGTGCGGTCGGCGATGTCTGGATGGGATGGTTCGTCGCCGCAAAGATATGCGAACAACGCGCAATGGGTGACTAATACCTAGGCCTCAACTAGGTCACTGACCTGTGACGCCAACATCATCTTTGATTGCTTCAGATCGATAGCGTCGGTCATCGTGAAAGATCCAGAGGCCCCGTTCAGAGACTTCATGGCGTCTTTGGGATCGAGATCTTCGATCTCATAGATAGCGACGTAGTCGTGTTCTGTCACCGACGGCATCATCTCGCTGGCCTTGAACCTTTGTGCCCGAACAAAACCATCAGCGGTAAGAACCTCTCCGAGGTGCACGTCGTTGTACCAGGCGTTGTAGTCGTCCTCTCTGCCCTCAACAGGGCTGGTGAACACCAGTAATACGTGTTTAGTCATCTCGCTCTCCCCTTGTGTGTCCCCGACGCTATCGTCCCGCGTGTCGACGCGCCGCGGAAGCCGACTCACGAGTTGAATTAGTCCCCGATGGGCATCCAGTCGTTAATGACCGCCGGTTGTTTCGATTGATCAGTCGTGCCCCGCTCGGCATAGTGATACACCATCGCTGCTCGCATCTGGTCGGAACGATTGTCGGTCGATTTGTGCATGAGGTGACTGTGAAAGATGAGTAAGTCACCGGGACTCATCGTTTGGGAAACCGCTGCCCCCATATCATGATCGGTGATTTCGACGTACCCACGGTTCGCACCGGGGCGTGAATCCCGAAGGTGCTCGTGGACCGGCTCTTGATGAGATCCGGGCATCACATGGAGACAACCATTCTCGAGGGTGGCTTCAGTAACGGCCAACCAGACACCCACCTGGGGAGTCCGGTCAAATGGGAAATAGTACGAATCCTGGTGCCAAGGTTGACCCCACGCACCGGGATTCTTGAAGATGAACTGCGAGAGGAAGCAGTCGATGGTTGGGCTTAGC
>DASCSY010000122.1:0-6676 GCA_034399415.1 Acidimicrobiales bacterium | reverse complement strand
GTCGATATCGAGTTCTTCTTTCGTCTCGCGAATAGCAGTCGCGACACTGTCGGCGTCGGTCGGTGAGGTGCGCCCGCCGGGGAATGCCATTTGCCCCGACCAGGGGTCGCCTTTTTTTGCGGACCGCTCTATGAAGAGGATCTCTGCGCCGTGGTCACCGTCACGCACCGCCGCAGCCACAGCCGCCGAAGGACTGTGATGTGGCTGCGTCGCGCCGGGGAGCAACACGTCTGACAACCGATTTACAGAGAATGCGTCTTTCACAATGAACGACTTTACGCAGCGACCTAGGGTCAAAGTATGAGCCAACTTGCAGGGATAGGTGAGGAAGACTTCAATGCGTTGCTGGGGCGGGTGCAAGAATTTCGTGACGGCAAGATCGCTCCCCTGGTTATTCAATGGGAACAAGAGCGCATCTTTCCAGTTGACACGATCTTGGCTTCACACGAACTAGGTCTTCTGGGTATGGAGATAGACCCAGCACTGGGCGGACTGGGGTTGAGCTTTGGTCAAAAGCTCAAGATCTTGGACCTTCTTTCTGAGGTTTCGATGCCGTACGCGTTCAGCTTGGTTAACTCCCATAATGTCGCGGCGAGGCTGGCACGACACGGCACCGAGGAGCTGCGTAATCGATTCTTGCCGGATTTGTTGTCAGGGCAACGGTTGGGCTCGACTGCCTTGACTGAACCAGGCGTGGGGAGCGATTTTTCTGCCATCACAACCCTTGCGGCACCTGAGGCCGGTGGTTGGCGGTTGAACGGGGAAAAAGCTTGGATAACTAATGCCGCCGCCTCCGATGTGATCGTCGCTTATGTCCAGACTGACAGCGACGCTCGCTCAAAAGGAATTGCGTCATTTGTTATCGATGGCACTAAGGACGGCTTCGAGCGTCTCGACCCTTACGGTTTGATCGGAAGCCATGCAATCGGCACAGCCGGATTTCGTTTAAACAACTATTTCGCCTCTGAGGACGAACTACTTGCTCCCCCGGGTGAAGGCTTCGCCGCCGCTCTCACAACCATTAACGAAGCACGCACATACGTTGCTTCGATGTGCTGTTCCATGGTTGAAGCGTCTCTACGGTCAGCGGTGAGTTACGCCTGTGAAAGAGAGAGTTTTGGAAGGGCGATTATTGAACATCAGGGCCTTTCGTGGCAACTCGCACATGTAGCCAACCAGCTTGAGGCAGCACGAGCGCTTACCAACCGAGCCGTAACGGTGATCGAAAAAGGCGATAACCGGGCTGCGATTCTTTCCGCCGCGCACGCAAAGAAATTCGCAACTGAAATGGCCGAACCAGCCCTTACGGCATGCGCCCAAGCCATGGGAGCAAACGGACTGAAAGAAGAGCATCTGATTGGGCATCGGCTGACAGCGGCACGCGTTGCCAATTATGTGGACGGAACGACTGAGATGATGACGGACCGTATCGCTATGTCCCTGCCCGCTCAATACCAGTCGACACCAACGGTTTCGGTGACAAGCTAGATTCACCGAGTCTCAACTAGGGAGCAACATGTCCAATACGCCGACCACTCCAAAGGATGCTTCGGAATTTACGGTTGCAGCCAACACAGCTGCCGGAGCAGTGATTTCCTTCGACGACGATGCAGACTTCGGCAGAGCTCAGCAAGGCTTGTTAGCAACTCTTCCCGGCGCGATGGTTTCTGTTGACGATCAGGTGGTGTGGGATTGCGCGCGCTACGACTTTCTCCGCGACGACGAACATGCACCCGACACCGTGCACCCCGGGCTCTGGCGCCAGGGACGTCTCAACGCTATCCACGGTCTATTCGAGGTAATGGACGGAGTTTGGCAAGTACGGGGATATGACATATCGAACCTCACACTGATTGCTGGGCGCACCGGCTGGATCTTGGTCGATGTTTTAACTACAGCGGCAACTGCGGCTGCGTGCCTAGAGCTCGCTAATGAACACCTAGGGCACAGACCGGTCAAGGCCATCATTTACACCCATTCTCACGCCGATCACTTTGGTGGCGTCTTGGGCGTAACAAGCGCTGCCGAAGTTGCCAGCGGAGCGGTCAGAATCATTGCTCCCGAAGGGTTCCTTGAAGAAGTAGTTAACGAGAACGTCATCGCGGGAGCAGCGATGGCACGGCGAGCTATGTATCAGTTTGGACTCCTTTTGCCCGCAGGCCCAAGAGGACAAGTGGATAACGGGTTGGGTAAAGCGCTGCCGTTAAGCGCCTCAGGCCTGATCGCACCGACCGAAATCATTGATCGAACAGGAACCGAACTTGAGGTAGATGGAGTACGGATCATCTTCCAGAACACTCCCGACGCGGAGGCGCCTGCAGAGATGAACTTCTGGTTTCCCGACTTTCGGTTGTTATGTATGGCAGAAAACTGCACACACAACATGCACAATCTCTATCCGATCCGGGGCGCGCAAACCCGCGACGCTCTTGCTTGGTCCAAATACATCAACGAAGCTCTTGACTTGTGGGGCGACACGTCCGACATCATGATCGCTACCCATCATTGGCCTCGCTTCGGGACGATGGATTTGAAGAAATTTCTGGTCGACCAGCGAGATGTTTATCGTTGGTTACATGACCAAACCATGCGGCTCGCGAACCTTGGATGGACACCCAATGAAATCGCCGAAACACTAAGGCTTCCTGCCTGTTTCTCTACTGAATCACACGTTCAGGGCTACTACGGCACCGTTAGTCACAACGTTAAGTCGGTCTACAACAAGTATCTCGGTTGGTACGACGCGAATCCCGCGAATCTGAATCCCCACCCACCGGCTGAAAGCAGCAAGAAATACGTTGAATTCATGGGAGGCTCCGACGAGGTTCTGCGACGAGCAAGGGACTCATTCGAGGAAGGTGACTATCGGTGGGTAGCCCAGGTGGTGAACCATGTCGTATTTGCGGATCCGTCACTTCGAGAAGCCAGAGAATTGCAGGCGGACGCCCTGGAACAACTCGGTTATCAGGCCGAATCGGGTACCTGGCGAAATGCCTACTTGCTCGGAGCTCACGAACTCCGCACGGGTTCGCCTGATTTCAAGGCGGGTAGAGGACGTCAGTTGGCCCATGCAATGACAGCCGAACAGCTTTTCGACTCGATCGGAGTACGACTGAGTTCGGAAGTGATTGCTGATCTCAACGTAAATATCAACTGGACGCTTAGCGACCTCGGCGAGACGCACGTCATGGGTATCAACAACTGTGCGATACATCACCTCTCTGATCGCCATGCAGACGACGCCGTGGCGGCCATCACGCTCACCCGTCACACCCTCGCCGAAATGTTGGGTGGGGTTGTCACTTTCGCTGATGTGTTTACCAGTGGCGAGATCGTCGTTGACGGCGACGAGACCTTGGTTGCGGAATTATTCAAATCGCTCACAGAATTTCGCATCTTTCCCCTCATCGAGCCGCATGGCGCGTCGGTGAAGTAATCACGAACCCCACAGACGACAAAACCACGACGCCGGCGAGGGCCTGAACCCAGGTGATCGTTTCGCCATGTATGAGCCATGCGAGCCCGACTGCGACTAAGTGCATCGTGAGTATGTAAAGAGAAGACCGGGCCGCCTCTAGGTGCCCGTGAACCCACGTCATTAACACATGTCCAAACAGTCCTGTCACAACCGCTATAAGTGAAATCCACAACCAGTCGGTGCCACCAAACTGAGACCAATCGGATCCGTCAGCCAAAATCACAACTGGGGGAATCGTCGACAGAAACGCCCAGACGTTTATTCCTGCCATCCATTCAATGGGATCTACCTCGCCATCAGCGCGAGCTAATCGTGTGAGTACGAAATAAGAAGTGAAAGTCATCAAGGACAGCAGGGCGAACCCGATCCCCCACCCCGAAGTCCTGAGTTCAGAACCAGCGCCCAGCACTACGCCTACGGCGCCGCACACTCCGATCATCGTGAACCCCAATTGACGGCTCGAAGGACGTTCACCAAAGAGGCGTCCAGCCATCAGAAGCACCAGGGCGGGCTGCATGGCCGAAACGGTCGACAGAACCGAAACCGTCGCCTCTTGGAGGGTCGCGAATACGAAAATCAGGTTGATTCCAAATGACAACCCTGGCAGCGCTGTCGCCAAGAAAATCCGGCGACGCAACGGGCGCCGCCGCAGCGCGAGCAGCAGGAGAAGAATCGGAGAAGATATTGCGAAGCGAACGAAGGTTCCGATGAGAGGGGGAGCACTTACCAGCTTGGTGACCGGAGGAGCCATCCCCCAGACAACAACCACGATGGCCATAGCCATGAGGGGCGTTCTGACGCTACGCCCAGACGCTTCAACCGGGGCGGCCTCGTCCTGAGCTAATTCAATTGAGAACACCGATGGAATTCGAGCCGCATTGAAACTCAATTCCACGCGACTCCGAAGACATCGTCAAAGGCCAGCGTTTCGGTGGACTTTCGAGAAATAGGACCATGGCCCTTGCCGACCGGATACCCCAACGGCACCATCGCGAGAGTCGCCCAATCTTCGGGAATTTGCAACGCCGACTTGACCTCGTCCTCTGCCAAGCAGTGCAGGGTAGTCAATACGCAACCCAGACCCTCAGTGCGAGCGGCGAGCATCGCGTTCTGGACAGCTGTGTACACGGATCCACCACCAACCATAGAGATGCGATCCAATTTTGCGTCAGTAATTGCCATCATCTTCGGGTCCGCCACGAACATCAGAATCACGGGTGCCTCATGGAGGTGATCGGCAAGGTAGTCGCCAGCGACTCGATTCCTCCGCCCTTTGCTGGCTTCTTCCGGCGGTAATTGATCGTTTCTCGCGTCATACCCTTTCGCGTACCGGTACCAGGCTGGGCGGTACACATCAGCCAACGCTTGTTTCTGTTCATCGCTTCGGACTACCACGACGCGCCACGGCTGCATGTTGCCGCCCGTCGGCGCCCAAGCCGCCGCCTGTAACACTCGGCGCAGCACATCGTCGGGAATCGGGTCTGGGCGAAGGCGACGCACCGCTCGAAGTGTGCTCATCATCTCGTAGATGTCGTTCATTCTCTACTCCTCATAACCAAGTTGCCCAGGCATCGACCGCCATGCGTTCACTGCGAAGGCTATTCACAGGCTTTGAATCGTCACGCTTTCCAATGGCCATTCCACAAAACAGCATTTCCTGTTCTGGTGCACCACAAAACTCTTGCACGGACTGCCAGTGATTAGCCCATGCTTCCTGCGCACACGTGTCCAGGCCCGCTTCAACAGCAAGCAACATAAACGTCTGAAGGAACATCCCTAAGTCAGACCATTGAGCAGAACCCATATTTCTTTCAATGAAACAAAAGAAGGCGGCTGGGGCGCCAAAAAAATCGAAATTCCGAGCGAGATGAGCAAGCCGCTCTGGTTTGTTCTCTCGCGGAATACCAAGTTTTTCGTACATAGCTTCGCCTAAGTCATAACGATTCGTCCGATAAGGCTCCTGCAGACTTGGTGGGTAAACCGGATATTCAGATTCACCTGGACGACGGTCCGACATGAACGCACGAAAGCGCGTCATCGATTCGCCGTTGAGGACGTACACCCTCCACGGTTGAACATTGCCTCCCGAGGGGGCACGAGCTGCGACTTCTAAGAGTTCACGTATCAGCTGATCGCTGACTGTCTCGGTCAGAAACGACCGTATCGATGCTCGGCGCTCGGCGGCTTCGGTGACATTCACTGGATGCTCCTGAATTCAGACAACCACACGAGTGTGCCCCACTTGAGTGCAGCTTGCTCAGGAACTTCGCAACGATTCGGTCGCGCCGTCGACGGACAGAACCTGTCCCGACACGTGACGGCCAGCAGGTGACGCCATGTAGACCACGGCGCCCGCAATGTCCGCCGCGTCCATGAAGCGACGCATCGACACCTGCTGTTCGTAACCCCGGCGCAACGAAGAGACGTCTAAGCCGGTGACGGCTGCCTCCCGTTCGATGACTTGATCCATTCGAGGTCCTCCCACAGATCCCGGACAAATGACATTCACCCGAATGTTGTCTTCGCCTAGTTCCATCGCCCAACTACGACCAAGACCAACAACTGCCCATTTTGCCGCTACGTACGGTGACCGGTAGGGGTATGGAAAGATTCCAGCCGTCGAGGCGATATTTACGATCAATCCCCCACCTGAGACACGCAACAGGGGTACCGCTTGTGCCGTTACCCGAAACGTTCCACCAACATTTACTCGAACGACTTCGTCGAACGCGTCCACGTCAATTTCGTCTACCAGACCCGCGGGGCCCGCTATCCCAACGTTGTTCACCACGACATCTAGCCCACCCAGTTCTGCATCGATGGCCTTGAACAACTGATCAACTGACTCATCGTCCCCTATATCGCTCACCGCATCAGGTTCAGTAGACGGATCTATGTCACACACAAAATCTTTGGCACCAGCAGAGCGAAGGGCAGCAGCGATCGCCCGACCGATACCAGAACCGCCACCGGTGACCAGAGCGCGGGTGCCATCTTCGACCCGTCCAGCATCAAGAATTAAGGGTTCGTTCACAGACGCGCACCCTAATTCGTGACACCGCGATTAGACGATTAATCCTTTGCCGCGTAGACAAAGGAAGGTAAAAGTTTGCCAACTGAGGGGAACAATGACCGAATCACCTAACTTTTCGACAGATCTAACGGGTCAAACCGCGTTCATAACCGGCACTACCTCGG
>DASCSY010000121.1:0-6753 GCA_034399415.1 Acidimicrobiales bacterium | reverse complement strand
CAGACGACGTGTGGACCCGTCCTTGCGATTCTGTTACTGGTACACGTTGCACCCGGTGTGGACCACCTTCATGCTTCAGGTGACGCCAAACGGCTTCGCCCTTGACTAGAAACGCTATGTCGGTGTAGCCACCCATATCGCTCAAGTGGCTGCCCAGTACCTCGATGTCCCAGCCTTTGGCGTTGACGAAGGCCCGATACATTTCAAAGAGATCGCGGGCCCAGAGGTTTGCCTCCTCACCGCCTTCGGCCCCTCGAATTTCAACGATTACGTTTCGATCGTCGTTTGGGTCTCGAGGTAACAACAAAACCCGAAATTGATCTTCCAAGAGCTCAGCATTGGATGTGGCAATCAACTCCAGTTCTCGCACTTCGCTTAGCTCCTCACCATCAGTCGATTCGGCCATTTCTCGAGCTGTAGCCGCATCCTCAAGCGCGCTTCGCCACGCGGATCCAATCTCCACCATTTCAGAGAGTTGGGAATAGCGTCGACTTACTTCAACAAATCGGTTCCGATCCGAGGTGACCTGAGGATCGCCGAGCTGGGACTCGACATGAGCCAACTCTTCTTCTAGTTCCTGCAGCCGATCGAGCACCTTTTCAGGCTACCGATCAAGAAGTGGTCCATTCGCGCCAAGCATCGTCGATAGGTACGACCAACGGTGGATCAATCAACTGATTCGCCAAGTCATAAAGTACCGAATGGGCATCTCGTTGCGGTACGACCACCATCAAAGTGGCCTGGGGGTCGAGAAAAAGTCGTGCATCGGCCGCAAAGGGAATTAGATCCAGGTCGATACCCACTGCGCACACAACCACAACATCGACCCCGTCATCCAAGTGTCCAGCCGCCACAGCAGGAACAGCTTCTTTAAGGTTCGTTCGTTGAACCGGTGGAGGTGCAGCAATCAGTTCGGACGCTCCGATCCGTGCCGGTTGGGCAAGAAGATGGGATCGCAACCATCGTTCGGCCCCAAGTCGGTTCAGGGGGTGAGGCTCCGCTGCAGGCGTCCGATGGGAGCGAACCACGTTAGTGATCTGTTCGATGGCCTCTACCGTTGGCATATTTCCATGCAATAGGGCGAATGCCTCACGATCGTGCGCACCGACACCGACTTCGATTCGGTCGCCCTGCCTATCGCAGATGATTCGGGCTACTTCGAGTCCAATGACCTCACCGACGATCACCCCATGTTCCGTGACAACTTCGAGGCCCGACTCCTCAAGGGTCGACACCAGTTCTGGCACATCGGGTGCGGGCTTTTCGGTTACTGGTTTGGGCGGGTCAGCTGATGTAGCGACACCACCGTTTACCTCCCACACCTTCACCGAGGTCGAGAACAGTTCGGCTCGTCTCGCGAGCACGTCAGTCGAATCTGACGCAAACACATGCACCTCGTCCGCTGCCGAACGTAGCGCTGAAGCCAGGGCACCTCCCATAGCGCGTTCGCAACGTTTTTCCGCAAGTGCCGCGACGCGGGCTCCGCTGACTGTGGCTAGGGCGCCATCGTCAGTTCCGACTACCTCTTCAATCGAACCGTCTAGGTAGTCTCGAACCAGTGATTTCAACTTCACCGCATGTAGCTGACGGCGACGTTCCGGATCTAGCGCCACAATCCGGATTTATTGGTCGGCGCTGTCGGCGTTCTTATCTGAGCCTCGGCGGCGCCCGTAACGCCGCTCGAAGCGTTCTACCCGGCCTGCCGTATCGACAATTTTCATTTGTCCGGTGAAGAAGGGGTGACTGGCGCTAGATAACTCAACGGTGACGAGCGGATACTCGTTGCCATCTTCCCAAACGACCGTGTCACTAGTCTCAACGGTTGATTGGGTAAGGAACGAAAACTCCGCACCTGCATCGCGAAACACGACTGGGCGGTAATTCGGGTGAATGTCACTCTTCATGGTTGACCCATTCTGGCGGTTAGTCGAGCGAATCGCACATGCTGGTGCACAATTAGCGCAGGGTTACCTTCAACTAGAGGCGGAATGACCAGGAACTGGTAAGCGGCTAAGTATCTCCTCGTTCGAACTGGTTGCCGCGATGCGCTCAAGTACCCAGTCGAGGGCAGATCCCTGCTGATTCTCGTCGGCTTCTTCAATTGCCACGAGGGTGTCAGCAAGCGCTTGAGCCTTGAACGCGCGTTCTTCACCGTTGAGACGATGAAGTTCACGGGTACATGAAGCTACAGCGTCGATGGCTGGGTAAACCCGTCGATCAGCAGCACGACGATCAAGGCGAACGACAGAATTGGCGGTCCCTTGGAGAGACTCAAGAATCATTTCATCCAAACGCCATCCGGTTTCAACCGCTGCGGTAGCGATAATGGTCAGCGAGCCACCCTCCTCGATAGCGCGTGCTGCACCAAAAAAGCGTTTCGGTGGATACAAGGCGGCAGCATCCACGCCTTCAACCAAGACCCTTCCGTTGCCTGGAGCCGCCAGGTTGTATGCCCTCGCTAATCGACTCAAGCCATCTAACAGAATGACGACATCGAGGCCACCTTCGACCATTCGTTTTGCCCGCTCCAGGGTGAGTTCAGCGACCTGTATATGTTCGTCGGCTGGTCGATCAAAGGTCGATGCCAAAACCTCGCCCTCTACTACGGCAGCGATGTCGGTCACCTCTTCGGGACGTTCGTCGATAAGTAAAACAATCACGTGCAAATCCGGGTGAGTTGTCTCTATGGCAACCGCTAGTTCTCGAATCGTCGAAGTCTTTCCGCATTCAGGTGGCGACACCACTAACCCTCGCTGGCCTTTGCCGATAGGCGCAATCAAATCAACTACACGAGCGGTCAGGTTTTCTGTTCCGTTTCCCTCGAGGGTCAATGGTTCTCGGGGATGCACTGCGGTGAGGTCTTCGAAAAGGGGGCGTTCGCTACTCTCGTCGGGTTCTGCACCGTTGATTTCATCGATGCGGAGTAGCGCTGGATTCTTTTCGTTTCGCGCAGCGGGCCTGCTTGCGCCCTTGACGATGTCTCCCTTGCGTAGTCCATGCGAACGAACCTGTTTGGCAGCGACGTAAACATCGTCATTTGATGGTAAGGCGCCTTGCGTACGGAGAAATCCGTAGCCCTCATCTCTGAGGTCCAGAATTCCTTCACATTCGACCGGTTCACCTTGCCAATTATCGTCCCGGTCGCGGCCGCGTCGACGACGGCGACGATTTCCGGGTTCAGCTACACCCGGTTCATTTTCGTCTCGTTCTTGTCTTGATTGTTCCTCATCCCTTGGAGATTCACCCGAATTGTTGTCTTCGGTAGAGGTTTCGCCAGAGGCGGCTTGGGTTGCATCCCTGGCAGCTTCTTCAGAGGCTCGATGACCGCTGTCACGGTTGGATGGATTATCGCTGTCAGATTCGTGTCCGCCTGTGGGGCCCTTCAAGATGTCATCAATGATGGTGGCCTTTCGAGCTCTGGGGGCGATTTCGAGACCTAGGGCGGCGGCCATCGCCACCAGGTCGTCCCGGGTCTTCGATTCGAGAAGGGCTCGGTCTGGCTGATCGGACATTTCATCCTCATGGTGTCGACACGCAAACTGCGTCGGGAGTGGGTTTGGGGCCGCCCTGTCAGTTCGAGTTGGCGGGCGCCAGCCTGAACCGGTTGCCGGCTTCGCGAGATACACGGGCAGCGGGACGGTGACATCAGGCTACTCAGCAAGCAACACCAGTTACAACATCGACCCGATTCCTATGTGCTTGCAACCGCTGATATGAACTCCATTACTGCATTGAGTTCGTTCGGCAGATCGCTACAACGCTCGGCTCGCCCGAACAGGGCCGTAATCTCGGCGGGCTGAGCAGGGAGTTCGCCAGTCGCGTCTTCCACAACGGCACTGAACTTAGCGGGATGCGCTGTCGACATAATTGCTATGGGGCTGTTACCGGGTTGTAGACGGCGAGCAACACTGACAGCAACCGCGGTATGGGGGTCTACGAGTTCGTTCGTGGCTGAATATAGATCGGCGATCGCTTCTTTGACATCTGTTTCTGAAGCTCGCCCGGCATCAAAAGATTGACGCAACCTAAGAACCAGGGGCTCGCTAAGCGGCAGTTCGCCGTTAGCCCGGAAGTCTTGCATCGCTGTGCTCATCCACATGGCGTCTCTACCGCTGAGATCGAACAGCAAACGCTCGAAGTTACTGGACACCTGTATGTCCATGGCCGGGCTCGTTGACGGAACCACTTGTTGGATCTCCATGAGCCCCGATGCATGAGTCCTGGTCAGTATGTCGTTGTGATTGCTGGCGATAACTAGTCGGTCTACCGGCAAGCCCATGCGACTGGCGACGTAGCCGGCCAAAATGTTGCCGAAGTTACCTGTTGGCACACAAAACGATGTTTTGTGACGTCCGCCGCCTAGTTGAGTACCAGTGGTGAAGTAATAGACCGTCTGGGCGGCGACGCGGGCCCAATTGATGCTGTTGACCGCTGCTAGTCGAACTCCCTGGCGAAACGGACTGTCCGCGAACATCGCTTTCACGAGGTCTTGACAGTCGTCGAACGTGCCGTCAATAGCAACGTTGTGAATATTCGAACTGGTGACCGTAGTCATCTGTCGTCGCTGCACTTCCGAGATACGCCCGCGAGGGTGAAGCATGACCAAGACAATGCCTTCACGGTCGCGGCAGGCTTCGATGGCTGCGCTGCCCGTATCTCCCGAGGTCGCTCCCACAATCGTCACGGAGGTGGAACGGCGCGCCAATTCGTGTTCGAATAGTCGGCCGAGTAGCTGAAGAGCTACGTCTTTGAAGGAGAATGTGGGGCCCCAATGCAGTTCAACGAGGTGGTGGTCCGTTTCGCCTTCAGAAGGGACAGAGGTGAGGGGCACGACGTCTGAGTGTCGAAAGGTCGAGTAGGCCTCCTCGACCATTCGGCCCAAGATTTCTTCGTCTATCGATGGCGTGACAAATGGTGCTAGCACACGTGTCGCAACTTCTGTATAGGGCAAGCCGGCAAATCTTCGTAGATCCGCGGGATCTACCGTCGGAAGCTCCACCGGAATATAGAGCCCACCGTCTTCGGCTAGCCCTGCAAGTAGCACGTCACCGAACTCAAGAATCGGTGCTTTACCGCGGGTGCTTTGATACTTCACTTTAAAAGATCTCCCGCGCCGTTTAGTCGCCGATGACCCGGATCAGTGCACCGATATCCCTGACTTCGTTGAGGTTGCGAAGATCACGAAGCGTTGCTTGGACGTCGGCCTCGCGCGCTTGATGGGTAATAAAAACCAAGTGCGCTGTCGCTTCTTGCCCCTGCTGTTCCATGGACCGAATCGATACACCGTGGTCACCGAAAACACTTGCCACTACTGCAAGTACCCCCGGCTCATCTTCGACGTCCAATTGCAGATAAAAGGCGCTGGCGGTTTCGTCTATGGGTCGGATGGCGAATTCCGACAGGGTTCCCAAATCGCTAGACACACCTTGTTGAAGATTTCGTGCCGCGGAGATGACGTCGCCCAAGATTGCCGAGGCTGTGGGGCCTCCTCCTGCTCCGCGCCCGTACAACATGAGGTCTCCCACTTGCGAACCTTCCAAAAAGACAGCATTAAAGCTTTCTCGGACGGCGGCGAGGGGGTGGTGCTCGGGCACCATCGTCGGATGCACTCGTACTGCAACTTCCTGGCCATCGGATTCGGCTATGGCAAGGAGTTTGATGACATGACCCATATGGGATGCCGCCGCGATGTCTGACGGCGAAATGCGGCTAATGCCTTCTTGATAGACATCCCCCGCGACCACCTTCGCCCCAAAGGCGATCGTGGCCATAATCGCGGCCTTTGCTGCCGCGTCACCGCCTTCAACGTCCGCAGCTGGGTCCGCTTCCGCAAACCCAAGTTTCTGGGCCTCAATTAGAACGTCGGCGTATTCAGCGCCTTCCTCGGTCATTTTGGTGAGGATGAAGTTGGTCGTACCGTTGACGATTCCCATGACTCGGGTGATTCGTTCGCCAGCTAGAGATTCGCGCAGCACACGTATCAGGGGAATGCCCCCTCCAACCGCTGCTTCGAAGAAAAGATCGACACCTCCAGCCGCTGCCGCCTCAAACAATTCCTGACCTACGTTTGCGACGAGTTCTTTATTTGCCGTAATGACCGGTTTGCCGGACTTCAAGGAATCGATAACTAGCTGACGAGCGGGCTCAATTCCGCCGATGGTCTCTACGACTAAATCAATGTCGGGCGAATTGACTAGCGATGCGGGGTCTCGAGTCAACCTATCGGGGGGCAGATCTACGTCCCTGTCTGACGACAGATTCCGTACCGCCACCCTTGAGATCTCCAACCGGACACCGGTTCGCGCCGCGATCCGGTCGACATCGCTCTGGATGAGTCTGACGAGAGCGCTACCAACCGTTCCGCAACCAAGGACCCCGACACGAAGGACTGGGTGAGAGTTCGCCTGCATGGCTTCTACGGTACTGGGCGGAGCAGCCGTTCTTTGCTTCGATTTCCTACTGATATATCGAGGTTTCAATCGAGCCGAAAAAGTCACTCAACGTCAAGGCTAATCAGATCTTCGACCGTCTCCCGGCGAACGACCAGCCGCGCTGAACCGTTGGACACGAACACAACCGACGGGCGTGGTATTCGGTTGTAGCTGCTGCCCATGGAGTATCCGTAGGCTCCGGTCACCGGGGTCGCTAATAGGTCACCCACTTGCACTAGTTCGGGGATGGCAGCTTCTCGAACCAACACATCACTTGACTCGCAGTGCTTTCCGACGATTCGAGCGAGCGCCGGACGCGGTT
>DASCSY010000120.1:0-6913 GCA_034399415.1 Acidimicrobiales bacterium | reverse complement strand
CGATATCGGCTGCAAACAGTCGCCGAAGGCGAGGCGGAAGCTACTCGCCAAACTTTCCAGGCCATTCACGACGGCGACCCCACCAGTGATCTATTAGCAGTCCGCTACCTTGAGGCTCTCGCTGAAATTGCAGATGGCCGGGCGACAAAAATTATTGTTCCCACGGAGTTCAGCGGAGTTTTGGGCGCGGTGACTGGGATCGCAGAAGCCATGCGTCCAGTACCAGAAGCCGAGGACGACTCGATCGCGTCGCCAGCGGCCGCCCCCGAAGATACAGATCTTTAATTACTAATTAATTCGGTTGCATTGTGCTGCGCAACTCAACGTTTGAATGTTGATTACCAATGAGTCTTGTCGATGAACTAAAGAGTTCACGGTGGCCGTCAGTATTCAAAATAACTCCCATCGCGGCCAAGCCGTCCCTTGACGTTCGGGCCCCGAACAAGGTTGCCCGCAGGTCGTGGTTGGCGTTGCTCTTCATTGGGCTCGCTTCAATGGTCGCCCAAGGATTCGGACGGTTCACCTTTCCGGTGCTATTAACCGCGATTGATCGCGAATTGCTTGGTTCCTACACGTTGGCGGGATTCTTAAGCAACGTTCCTCTTGTTGCCTACCTCGTTGGCACTGGATTCACATCACTTCTCTCGACTCGTAGCGATCCGACCGATTTGATGAAAATTGGGGTTACGTTGTCCGTCCTAGGGCTTGGATCGATGTCGGTAAGCCCCAACGCATGGACATTAGCCCTGGCCCTCTTTCTTGCTGGCTTCGGAGCCGCACTGGTATGGGTACCCGCGCCAGGGATAGCGGCATCCATGGTCAGCCCGACTCAAGGAGGGCTGGCAATTGGGCTTGTCGGTTCGGGTATCGGTACCGGAGTCATGCTCGCCGGCCCGTTAACCTCCACAGTTCGCGCGGCAACTGGTAACGATGCAGCGTGGCGCTCCGTCTATGGACTTCAGGCGCTGTTTGGAACTGTCGTGTTGGTGGGTTTACTTCTGGTTTTGCGGCGAGGCGATAACGCTAGAGCGTCGGACAAAGTTCCCATATCGATTTTGACCACCGTCCCCAACTGGCGCTCAATCACGCTGGCATTCGCAGTTTTCGGAGTCACTTACTCTCTGTTCTTTTACTTCCTACCAGCGCAGCTAGTGGCCTCAGGATGGAGCGGTGACACCGCTCGTTTGATGTTCGCGCTCCTGGGATTAGCGAGCATCTTTGGAGGGGTGGTCTTCGGTCGGATTTCGGATCGTTTTTCGCGTCGCTCCACTATGCGGTTGGGATTTATGATGATGGCAACAGGACCGCTGCTCACCCTCGTGGACAATGGACCAGCTGTTGTCGTTGGTGTCTTCGCTTTCGGGTTGTGTATCGCTGGCGTCCCCACCACTATCGGGGCCATGTTGGCGGACGCTCTTGATGGCCGGTCATTTGTGACCGCGTTTGGAACCATCACCTTTGCTTTCGGGGTAGCTCAACTGTTTGGTCCTCCATTTGCTGGATGGATCGGCGAGACAACCGGCTCGTTCCAAATTCCATTCATCGTGGCATCTGTCGTAGCGCTATTTGGGGCCTTGCTGACCCTTCGGATGGAAATGCCTGTTAACGCCAAGAATCCTTCCTGAGGCCTATATCGGCTGATCGTTAGCGGCTCTTAGTTTGGCGTTGGCCCTACCATTGAACTGAAAATCAGGGGCATCCAGTCACCGGGGGTCTCTTCGCACTGATTTTCGATGGCAGTGTCCCTGACGGACTGACAGACTTTCAGCCATGTCCATCCATTTTGGTCTTACGCTTCCCCAACGGGGCGCATTCATTGGTATTGGATCGATTAATGACATTCTGAGTCTCGCGCCGAGAGCTGAAGAGACCGGATTATTCTCATCTGTCTGGGTTGGAGACAGCCTCACGGCGAAACCGCGACCTGAAGCGATTGCCCTGCTGGGGTCACTTGCTGGAATGACAGACCAACTCCGATTAGGTGTCGGGTGCATGGCCAGTTTCCCGGTACGCGATCCCGCACTCTTCGCCTACCAATGGGCGACTTTGGACATGATTTCGGAAGGCAGAATGGACCTCGCCGCTTGTACCGGCATCGTCGCTGCAGACGGCGCTTCTCGAGCCGAAGGACGTCATTTCGGTGGGGTTTCCGACATTGACAGAGCGGCGCGAATGGAAGAAAACATTCGGCTCTGTCGTTTGTTGTGGTCCGGTGACGAGGTGGACTTTGACGGACGCTTTCACAGCTACACGGAACTTCGTATCCAACCCACACCAGTGCAGGACCCGTGCCCCATCTGGATCGCAGCTAATCCCGCCCCAGGAAAGTATTGGGAACGTTCACTGCGTCGCGTAGCCAAACTGGCTGACGGATTCCAAACCTGCGCGCTTTTCCCTGGGATCCTTCGCCTGATGGTTGACGACGTTGTGAAATACCGGCGAGAAGACCAGAACGACAGCGATCACTTTCCGGTGATGGCGTACCACAATGTCAACATCGGACGGGACCGGGAACAGTGCCTTAATGAGAGCAAGCAGTTCCTCGACGCGTACTACGGGCCTGTCTTTTCTCCCGAACAAGTCGAATCTTGGACCGCCGCCGGAACCCCCGACGAAGTCATCTCCGACATTGGAGATCTAATAGACCAAGGTGCTACCGCGGTTACCCTCCGGATGACATCACCCAACCAAGACGCACAGTTCGCTCTGCTCACCGAACACGTGCTACCAGCGCTGGTGTAATCGTGGGGGTTCTTACGGGCTACTCGGTCGTGGATTTGTCGATTCTGGTGCAGGGCCCACAAACGTCGGCCATGCTCCATGACCTCGGCGCGGACGTCGTCAAAGTCGAACTGCCCGAGGTCGGAGATCTCGGAAGATGGTTGACGGTAGCCGTCGATGACGACCGCTCTCCCTATGTTGAAGCAAACAATCGCGGGAAGCGATCGGTGGCGCTCGATCTTCGAACCCAAGGAGGTAAACGGGCACTGTTCAAACTGGTCGAAAAGGCCGATGTGTTGATTCACAACTTCGTGCCCGGCACCGCGGAGGACTGGGGTATTGATTACGACGACTTTCTCGAGATCAACCCGCAACTGATCTACGCCGCAGGTTCGACGTTCGGACCAGAAGGACCCAATTCGGGTCGCGAGGGCGCCGACATGGTTGGCCAGGCTGAAGGCGGGATCGTGTCGGTCACCGGACACGACGACGGACACCCCACCATCGTCGGATCAGTCATCTCTGACCATCTCGGGGCCCAAAACATGATTACGGGGATTCTTGCGGCGCTCCTACATCGTGAACGAACCGGAGAGGGACAACGCATCGACGTGTCGCTCGTCGGAAGCGCGATATATGCCCAGTCATCGGAGATGACGTACACGATGCTCAGCGGTAAAGCGCCCGGCCGACCGAACAACAACCACCCAATCTTGCGCGGCCTGGTCCATCGGTGTCACACAAGCGACGGCTACATCTACCTTCTCGGAGTTCAGGAGCATCTCTGGAACGACTTCGCGCGCTGCATAGGACGAGAAGACCTCATCGACGACAAGCGGTTTGCGACGCTGGTCCTAGAACCAGACAACCTGCAAACTCTTCGAGACATCCTGGACGAAATTTTCCCAACCCGAACCACCGATGAGTGGGAAGAGCGAATGCAGACATGGGGTCAGCGTTACGGTCGAGTAAAGACCTACGACGAGGTAGTCACCGACGAAACCAACTTAGCGAATGGTTATGTAGTGGAGGTCGACCACCCCGAATACGGCGCAATCAGCGTCGTCGGGAACCCGATACGACTGAGTGCCACACCCACGGAGACTGCAGTAGTTTCACCCACTCTTGGCCAACACACAGAAGAAGTGCTGCTCGAAGTTGGGTTCACTTGGGAAGACATTGAACAGCTTCGGGCCGACGGTGCGTATTAGCTAAATAATGTGGGAGCCAACGTAACCATCGGCTCGCGATCAAATAAGGATTATTGGCTGTTTACTCACTCGGTTGAACGGTGGAGAGCCGCTAACGCCTCACGGAAATCGGAATGCTCCATCGCCGCCTGTTCGGCATTCAACGAAAACTCCATGAGAAGATCCGCCGCCGCTCGCAGTATCAAATGGATCGTCGCTTTCGTTCCCTGAACGGCTTGAGGAGGTAAAGCCACCAATGTTTTGGCCAGTTCTAGAGCGGCATCGAGCGCTTCCCCCTCCTTTACGACTTCTGATAGCAAACCCAGCGATACAGCGCTTTCTGATGTCATGATTTCGCCTGTCATCAGCAGCTTCTTTGCCGCGTTCACCCCCACAAGAAGAGGCCAAATTAAAGCACTGCCATTACCTGCTGGTAAGCCCGCTAAGACGTGCGGGTCGCCGAATTTTGCTCCCGGAACAGCAAATGAAACGTCCGCTAGCGAGGCGATTGTGGCTCCCAGCCCAATTGCGTGACCGTTCACCGCGCAGATAAACGGCACCTGTAGGTCGATTACACCATCGATGATTAACCGTGCTTCTTCGATTGGTGACAGACCCGTATGTGTGACATAGGCACGGTCCGGACTACTGTCCCCGCCGACGCTGAACACTTGGCCGGCGCCCGTTATCACCAGCGCCGTGACTTGCTCGTCGCTTCGAGCAATTTGAAATAGAGCGCACAACTCTGAATGCATCCGATCGTTGACCGCGTTGCCTTGTTCTGGACGATCGAGTCGAACGACAGCGATACCGGTTTCCTTCTCAACTTCAACTGACATCGTCGAGAACTTTGAAGGGTTGAACGACTCCATCTCAAGTAAGCGTTCTGCGCCGTCATCGACCATTCAGTGACCCTAGACTTGTTTCGCCGAACCGGGGAGGGCATTAGATGGCTAGCTCACTTACCTTCGGCACCTTTCTCGCGCCTTACCATCCGCTTGGCGAAAACCCTCTCTTGAGCATGCAACGTGATCTGGAGATCATCGGTCACTGCGATCGGCTTGGATTTGACGAAGCCTGGATCGGAGAACACCATTCAGCAGCCTGGGAGACCGTGAGCGACCCTGCGGTTTTTCTGGCTGCCGCTGGCGAACGAACGACCCGCATCAAACTCGGATCAGGAGTCGTCTCCCTTCCCTACCATCACCCGCTCATGGTGGCGGATCGCTTTGTTCAACTTGATTATCTGACCCGAGGTCGCGCCATGCTCGGGGTAGGCCCTGGAGCCCTCGTCTCGGACGCATCAATGATGGGGATTGAACCGGTCACTCAGCGGGGCCGAATGGAAGAAGCGCTAGGGGTTATCGTTCGCTTACTCAACGGCGAAATCGTGAGCCACAACAGTGACTGGTTTGAGCTAAACGACGCCCAACTCCAACTGCTTCCAGTAAACGGGTCGATTCCCATTGCCGTCGCTAGCACTACATCACCAGCGGGCATGGTCTGCGCCGGCCACCACGGAGTAGGGGTCCTGTCACTAGGCGCTGGCCTCATTGGCGGCAAGAAAGATCTTGCTGCCCAATGGGCGATAGGTGAAGAAGCAGCGCAATCAGTAGGCAACAACTTAGACCGGGAGGAATGGCGACTAGTGATTCGGGTTCATCTTGCCGAGTCGCGAGAAGAGGCCATGAGCCAGGTACGTGATGGCCGAGAACGAGAACGCGAAGGCTACTTCCGCAAAGTTGCTGGACTTCGCAACGATCACACCCTCGAACAAGAAATTGAAGATGACGCCTCAATCGTGGGAACACCCGATGACATGATTGACGCTCTCCATCGGCTTCAGGCTGTGACCGGTGGTTTCGGAGGATTTCTAGTGTTCGGAAATGATTGGGCTAGCCATGAGGACACCCTCCGAAGCTATGAACTTGTAGCTCGCCAGGTGATCCCACGCTTCAACGGAATGCTCGAACCTCTACAACGCTCATATGACACGGTCGTGGAGAATAAGCGATCCTTCGGCGAACCAGTGATGAAGGCCATTCGCAAAGCGTACGAAGATGCGGGTCAACAGATCCCAGAAAACTTGACTCCCAAAAACCTTCGATAGACGTCATCACGATTTGAGACCGCACCCCAAATCAGTCGTTAGGGCCTTCCAGTGCAATATCAGCGTGTCGCAGCTGTCACGCGCTTTCCTTCGGCATTTGCGGGCGGGTGAGAAACATCGTCAGACCTCATTTCTCGAAGCCAGCAGGCGAACTCCAAAAGGATCCCGTCAGGGTCGCGAAAATATGCAGATCGAATCCACACCCCGTCATGCATTTCTTCGCTGATGGTCCTTTCACTGTCATCGTGGTTGATGATCCTCGTAACTTCGACACCTTTGTCGCGTAATCGTTGAACAGCGGCTTCAAATCTTTCCGGTGCGACGTCAAAGGCAACATGGTTCATGGAGCCGTGAGCCGAGACGATATCTCCACCCCCAGGCATTTCAGCAGCGGCCGCAACGCCGAGTGCTTGCTCAGGAGCGTGAGGAAACCAGAAAAACGCGACCTGATCCCCGCCTCCACAGTCGAAGAAGAAATGCTGACCTCCACCAGGAATCTCCAGCGTCTTAACAAGAGGCATCTCAAGAACGTTCGTATAGAAATCAACAGTCCGAGCCATGTCGCTACACACCAAAGCCAAATGATTAATACCCCTAAATTCGAACTCGTCACCAGCATCAGCCACGGTCAACCTCCTTAGACAGGATGCACTTTCCCTCAATAGGGTAGACACATGACACGCACTCGACAGATTCCCCGCTCAGAAGCTCCTGAATCAGTTCTTCCTATCTACGACCGTTTGTTCGGTAACCGAGACCCAGTTTCTGAACCGGGCACCGCTACGGGAACGCCCGGAAACTGGTGGACGGTATTCGCGCAGACCCCACCGCTACTGGAGCATATGGTCTCCGGTTTCGCACTTTTCAACGATCCGAAGAGAACCCTGGCCCC
>DASCSY010000119.1:0-7042 GCA_034399415.1 Acidimicrobiales bacterium | reverse complement strand
ACGCTGTTCATTAACGGACCTACCGATGAGATATCGACTTTGATTTCTCCGAAGTCGTGACTCCGCGGTTTCCATGCGTCGGGAAGTAACGAAAGGTTGTAAAAGTCTCCCTCGTGGTTGAGACGCTCTTCCCCGCGAAACGCTTTGAAGCAAGCTTTGACCGCGCGCACATAGTCAAGCAATCGTCGAGCCGGTCTGTCGAAGTCGGAGGAATAGCGGCGAACAACATGACCTTTGACTTGGCTGCCTAACCCCAACCGAAACTTTCCCTTTGTTTCCCCAGCCAGCTCCCATGCCACTTGTGCCGACACCATCGGGCTTCGCGGGAACGCAACCGCGATGCCGGTCGTAAAGGTCAATGAAGGTGCTGCCATGGCGGCTGCCGCGATTTGCATCCAAGGTACTTGCCCAGTTTCGGTGTAGAGCATGCCTGAGAAGCCCTGATCTTCAACCGTGCGTGCTAACTCGCCGGCATTTGTCCAAGTCGATGAACCGGTCATCAAATCAAATTCCACTTTCATTCCCCTCTGTCACTCCCTATTTGAGTCGAAACAGCGCCACTCGGCCAATGCGTCGCCACGGCATCTATGGTTTCTGGCTATGAATCAGGATTGGATGCTGTTGGGAGACGTCCCAGGTCGCGCTGCGCGTTTATGGAGGGACAACCTCGCTTTGGTCTTCGAAGGAGATCGGTGGACCTACGGCGAGTTCGCTGCTGACGTCGACAAAGTTGCCAAAGGCTTGATGGCGTTGGACGTTAAACGAGGCGATCACGTAGCTGTGTGGATGACGAACCGCCCCGAATGGTTACATCTCATGTACGCGATAGCGCGGGTGGGAGCATGCATCGTTCCGCTGAACACCCGTTACCGAACTGACGACGTCGCATATACCGTCGTGCAATCAGAGAGCAAATTCCTCATAGCCCTCGACCGTTCTGGGCCGATCAACTACGGCGAAATGCTCGTTGAAGCTCGCGAAGAAATAGACGGAGCGGGATATCTCGAAACCATCGTCATGGTGGGCGAACAGATAGAAGACAGCACCGACTGGGAAGTAATGCTCAGCGGTGGTGAGACGATCACAGACGAAAAACTGGAAAACCGTGCCTCGGAAATCAACGTTGAGGATCGAATGATGTTGGCATACACGTCAGGCACCACTGGCCATCCCAAAGGGGTTATCCACAGCCATAAACCCATTCGAAACACTTATGAGAGAGCAATGCTGCTCGGCCATACCCGCAACGACGTCCATATGAGCTATCTCCCGCTGTTTCATGCGTACGGATTCAGTGAGGTAGCGATGATGGCCGCGTTGACTGGCGCAAGTCAGGTGTTGTTCGACGTGTTCGAACCAGACGTCGTATTGGACGCGGTCGAAGCAGAACGAGGGACGGTATTGCATGGGTTCGATAGCCACTGGGCGGATTTGATTCGAGCACAGGAACAGCGCCAGCGCGATGTGTCGTCCTTACGAGTGGGCACACTCCCTGCTGGCATGGAATCAACGATTCCCACCGCGCGTACAGCCCAAGACGTTTTTTGCCCCACCACTAGCGGCTTCGGTATGAGCGAGTCATGGGCATTCATCGCTTCCAGCCATATCAGCGACTCCTTGGAGCAGCGCATCGAAGCCTCGGGTTACCCGATGTACGGAATTGAATTCCAAGTTCGGGATCTCGACACCGGAGAGATACTTGACGCCGGCGAGCCTGGCGCTCTGTTCGTCAAGGGTTACACAGTTATGAGCGGATATTGGGGTAAACCCGAAGCCACCGCCGAAGTATTGAGTTCAGACGGATGGCTAGACACCGGTGATGTCGCGTTGCTTCGCGCCGACGGGCACGTCGTATTTATTGGTCGCCACAAAGACATGTTGAAAGTCGGCGGCGAGAACGTTTCACCCGCAGAAATAGAGGGGTATCTCCTCGAAATGGACGGCGTAGAGGAAGTAGCTGTCGTCAGCTATCCCGATGCACGTTTAGTTGAAGTGCCGGTAGCGTTTGTTGTTTCCTCAACTGAGCTATCCGCCGACGATCTTCTCAGCCGCTGCCGAGGAAAGATCGCCAGTTTTAAGATTCCCCGGCATGTGATTTTTGTGGAGGAAATGCCGGCAACGCCATCTGGAAAAATTCGGAAAGTAGAACTCCGCGAATGGGCTCTCAACCAAATTAACTAACTTGTGAAACCCGATCGACCTTGGCGGCCGACACCAATTCGGTAACCGAAAGACCCCTAACGGGGGATGGCTTACGCAGGTCCGCTGAACGTCGGGCCACCCAAGGTGTAGGCGGTCGCTTCACCTGAAGAACGTTCGCCTTCCCGGTTCTTCACCTCAGCTCTTGCCACAACATGGTGATGCACTTCATCAGGACCGTCTGCAAGGCGGAGGGTGCGTTGGCTATGCCACATATCCGTAAGAGGGAACCACTGAGAAACCCCTGCCGCTCCATGCATTTGAATTGCCTCGTTGATGATGTCGCAACACTTTTCAGGGACCATCGCCTTGACCGCACTCACCCACACACGAGCCTCCGCATTTCCCAGCGTGTCCATGGCCTTCGCTGCACGCAAAACCATCAAACGCATTGCCTCAACCTCTATTCGTGAACGAGAGACAACTTCCATGTTCTTGCCCAGGTTGATCAGCTTCTTGCCGAAGCCTTCGCGTGATAGGCCACGATCGACCATCATTTCGATGGCTTTCTCTGCGGACCCAATAGAACGCATGCAGTGGTGGATCCTTCCAGGGCCAAGACGCAACTGGCTGATCTCAAAACCCCGTCCTTCGCCGAGCAACACGTTGTCGCGAGGGACGCGCACATCCTCAAGCTTGATGTGCATGTGGCCGTGAGGAGCATCGTCGTTTCCGAAGACATGCATCGCACCCAGAATGTTCACACCCGGGGTATCAAGCGGAATCAGAATTTGTGACTGCTGCTTATAGGTGTCCGCATCTGGATTGGTACGGACCATGGTGATCATTATCTTGCACCGAGGATCCCCAGCCCCCGAGATATAAAACTTCTCACCGTTGATCACCCACTCCTCGCCGTCGAGAACAGCCATCGTCTCGATCTGCTTAGCGTCAGAACTCATAACGCGAGGCTCTGTCATGCAGTACGCGGAACGAATTTCGCCATTCAGAAGCGGCTCAAGCCATTCGCCCTTTTGTGTCTCAGTGCCAACACGTTCGAGAACCTCCATGTTGCCGGTATCAGGCGCGGAGCAATTCAAACATTCAGAGGCGAGGCGGTTCTTCCCCAGTTCGTTAGCGATGTACGCATAATCGAGGTTGGTAAGACCTTCACCAGTTTCTGCATCGGGGAGAAAGAAATTCCACAAACCTTCCGCTCTGGCCTTGGCCTTAGCTCCCTGGAGAAGTTCTAGCTGGCCTTCGCCATATTCCCAGCGTTCTGATCGAGCTGCACCGAGGCGGTAATACTCCTCTGTAATCGGATCGACTTCCTCACGGATAAAGACCTTTACTGCCTCATACAGCGGACGAATCTTGTCCGACATACGAAGATCGAAATCGTCCATGCTCGCTGACTTCAGTGCGCCACCAACCACGGGGCACCCCTTTCGTGTGTTGCTCCGGAGCCGATTGTTCGGCCCCTCACCTGGGTATGACTGCACCCTACATATGTTCTGGACGTCAAGCATTTTCGAACAAGGAAACAAACAGCATGCCCTTCGCGTCCAAAGCCAGATAGTCCGCCAAGGATGTAGATAGATGGTGGGGCAAAGATTTGCCGGCCATCCCTGCTATCCCGACAAGCTGAGACTACGTTCCTTGTTCATGGCATCATGCTCTCGAGCTACATGCGGAGCGCCTGCCGCCGCCGGGCTGACCTATGACAGCGCATCCCTGTCGGTTTGGGTGTTTGACCTTCACGCCGATACGGGGCACACGATGTCGCTTTGTCAACGACATATCCAAACCCTTCGAGCTCCTCAAGACTGGACTGTCTCAGACGAACGAGACGGAACTCCTCGACTTTGGACCGTAATGGCCGACGAAGTCGCCGCTCCGACTTCGAAACGAAGCCGTGTGCGACGCCAACGAGCTGACAGCGGACGCATGCTAGAAGTCGAAGAACTACAGCTGTTTGAACTTGAAAGTGTCGAAAATGACAAGGTTGCCCCAGTTGCCTCCCTAGACGATGCACGAAACCATCTCCGCTATCACAACCGCTCAACTGTTCGAATCGATGAGCCAGTCGCTCCGCTGCTCGGTCGAGCGTGACGACTCGTGGCTAGACGCTAGAGAAGGTCCCCAGAGCTGAGATCAGTCACGATTACGCGACCATCAGGAGCTAGCGACGCCCGGAACCGTATTTTCCCATCGGCGGTTAACACCAGGTCATTGCCGTCGTTAGACAACTGAAGCTGGACCCCGGTCTCGCGTTCAAGAGTGGGACGTGCTTGGTTCAAGGCGTCACGAAGTCGTTGGCGGCGTTCGGCTTCGATCAAATCGAAATCAAATTCGACGAAATCACCTGGTTCGGTTCCCGAAGGACTCATTTGCGCGTCACCAGTCTGGCGGACAGAGCCCCACGGTCTAAGTGAGCCACGACCCAAGACTGACACAACACCACTGGACAATGTCAATGCGCAGTAGCGATACCGTATTGAGAGTGGATTTGGTTGTGCGGATCGCCGTCTCTTTGTTGTTCATTTATGTGGTGTACCGGATCGGGCTTAAACTCATGCTCGGGTTTTCGCGGCCTGTTCCACCGCCCCCACCCCCTGGGGAACTCCGAAAAGTCAGGTTGACCTATCTATGCACACTCTGTGGGACTGAAGTCCGAATGACACGGTCCCCAACAGCTACCCCAGAAGGTCCCAAGTGCTGCATGGAGGAGATGGAACTTGTCCGCGACCACGACAACGACTAACCAGCACCTGGTTTCCACAACTTATCCACAGTTGGGGACAAACAACAAGATTGTAATTTCCGAGCTAACGGGCGCGTGTAGCTAGCGCCACCGGGTCGCAGAGAGAATCCCCACCAAGACGAAACCAAGTCCCCCAAGAATCCAAGAACTCGAAGGGCTGCCAGGAAGCCAACTCATGTAGTTGGAGAAGATGACCGCCACACCCACCAACAAAAAGACCAAAATCATCCAACCGAACCACGCCGCGCTTGGGGGCAGATCACCCGAGAGAGACTCCTCAACAACTTCGCCTTGAGGTCGAGTGCCCTTCGGAGTCAACCGGCTGGTCTTTTTAGGCCTGGCCATGACGGTTGAGGATAGAGGCACGGCGTAAACCAACCACCGATCTACCTCATCAAATCTGAAGATTCACAATGTCTGGTTGTCAAGAAATGTCTTTTAGTTATTAGGTTCGACCGTCACAAAGCCACTTCCAGGGTTAGGGCTTGGATCTGGTGCCGCATCCCCGGAACCAACGATTAACACCACTTCAGAACCAAGTAATAGATCGGTGCCGGGGGAGGGATCCATTCCCAGAACTTGTCCGATCTGCGGATCACCTGCCCCTAAGGCCTGTTCGACGCGTTTCACTTGGTAACCGAGGTTCTTCAGCGCGCTCTCCACCTGGTCCGCGTCAGTGGTGCCCAATATTTCAAGCGATGGCACCTGCCCCGTCGCTGGACCCTTAGACACAACTAAACGTACGACGCTGCCTCGCTCTGTTACGGAACCGAATCCGGGCTCCGAACGAATCACCGTGTTGACCGGAAAATCTAGCGAATGCTCCCTCAACACTTCCTCGAGGAGACCTTGTCGAGCGAGAGTAACCCGCGCATCAGAAATTGACTGGCCCTCTACCGAAGGGATTTGCACCTCGCCTCGCCCGATTGAGACTGTCAGCGTTATGACGGAGCCCTGGGGTCGCTCCTCAGTACTCGACACGCTCTGCTCGATGACGATATTGCGAGCGTAGTCATCACTCTGTTGCTCTATTCGCTCTACCGTGAAACCAGCGGCGAGCAAAATTTCCTCTGCCTCTAAGAAGTCCAACCGTTGTACTGCCGGGATCCTGACAACCGTCAGTCCTTTCGAAGCGAAGAGACGGATCGGGTTATCTGGGTCGTTTGGATCTGCGAGGAGTAAACCTGCCCGCGGATCCTGTTGAAATATTTCGTTGGGTGGGGTGTCTGGACGTTCTTGGAACTCAATAGTGATGTGTTCGAAACCATCGTCGCGAAGCTGCTTCTCGGCTTGTTCCCAGTCAAGACCAACTACCGCGGGCACTCTGAGACGGCTACTTATTTCACCCGAAACTTGAGGATTGGTGTCTCCACTGTTCGGGTTAAAGCCGTTGACCAACAGATACACCAAACCTGCCACCACAATCAGCAGCACCAGCAAAAGAGTGACCCATATACGCGTTCTGTCCGTTGCTCGGTTTCTTACTCCTGGCGGATCAACGTTGGAACTGGGAGTTCTCGAAGGGGGTGCGTCCCCCGCGTTGTCGGTTGGAACTGTGCTTTGCGGAGATGGTCGAGTACCAGGTGATGGAGTCAGATGTGTTTGAACCGTCGTCTGGGGGACCGCTCCGCCATTTTGTGTCGCGAGCACCTGTTGCCCAGTGCGAAAACGCCGCAAATCGCCGCGTAAATCGTCAGCGGATGCGTAACGGTTCTCGGGATCTTTAGTAAGGCCGAGAAGACAGATCGCCTCCAATGCCGGCGGCACGTCTCCGTTGAATTGAGAAGGCGGGGTGGGTGCTTCTTGCACGTGCTTGTACGCAATCGACACCGGAGTATCACCGGTGAACGGCGGGCCCGCCGTGAGCATCTCATAGAGCACCACCGAAAGGGAGTAGACGTCACTTCTGGGGTCCGCTGCCTGCCCCTGAGCTTGTTCGGGAGAGAGATAGGTAGCGGTGCCCATCACCGACCCGGCCTGGGTCAAATTGTCCGCGGTGTTCCCCGTCAACGCTCGGGCGATACCGAAATCAGTGACCTTGACCTGCCCGGCAGTCGTGATGAGGACGTTTCCCGGCTTGACATCTCGATGCACAACACCGTTGCGGTGAGCGAACGCCAACGCAGCCGCGATGTCTAT
>DASCSY010000118.1:0-7049 GCA_034399415.1 Acidimicrobiales bacterium | reverse complement strand
ACACGGCCCGCTCGCAGGAACCATCGCCGTTTGCTATTTCCGGTGCCGCTTGGTTGAAGCGCTAGGGACGGCGAGCTAAGAGCACCAGCTCCGGGTGATCCGCAACCAATGATTCTGCCTTCCAGTCTTCGCCGGAGTGGACACTTCGGATCTGCAAAGGTTCAAGGCCTGCTATCTCTGCCATCATCCAAAGCTCGCGGGGCGTGAAACAGGTTGTCCACAGTTCAGTAGTGAGAGCCCGCCCCGCGGGATTTCGAACCTCGGTGTGTTCGTGACGGGTCGCCGTCATCAGGTCGAACTCATTCGAAGTTTCTTCATTTTCGAGATTCGCGATGAGGAAGTAGGCAGAAAACGCTGCCACGAGGAGTCGGCGACCGCTCCTCAGCGCTTGACCCATACCGGAGAGGATGCGTTGATCCGCCACCAAGTTGGGAACATCCTCCAACGCTGGTCCGCCCTGTAGCCCAAAGGCACCTTCACACAATGAAAACACACCGTCGAATTCATTTGAGAATTCAAGCTGCCGGGCATCGACGCGATCGAAAGTAGCTAAATCCGTCAAACCTTCCTCAGCCGCCAACTCAGCAGCCAATTCGAGGAAACGTTGGGAGATGTCGATGCCGTGACACCTGATCCCTCGTCGAGCCAACTCAACAGAGTGCCGACCGGGACCACAGCCGACATCTAGAACACGGTCACCCGGATGCAAACCCAGTTGAGAGATGATGTGATCAACTTCTTCATTTGTGGTTTTGGTGAATGAATAGCGAAGGTACGTCTCGTTTAGGTGGTCAGCAATACTCTCGAACCAGTGATTCGTTGAGCCGTCCTCCCCCTTCGGCATCACGCTGCAAATCAACTTTTCGCTTGGGCCCAGGTTGGTCCCAGCGCGACATTCACTTCGAGTGGCACTCGTAGCTGTGCAGCTTCACCCATGGTCGAAACAGTCATCTCCTGAATTTCCTTACTTTCATCAGGATGAACTTCAAGAATGACCTCGTCGTGCACCTGTAGTACCAGTGAACTCTGAGCACCCAATGCGGCCAGGGCACGGTCAATTTCGACAAGCGCAATCTTGAAGATATCTGCGGCCAATCCTTGGATCGGTGCATTCATCGCCTGACGCTCCGCTGCTTGTCGAACCCTATAGTTCGGTGAATTCAAATCAGGGATCGGTCGACGCCGACCAAAAAGAGTTTCCGTGTAACCAGTCTCTCTAGTTTTCTCAACAATCTCATCCATGAAGGACCTCACTGAAGGAAACGCCGAAAAATAGGCTGCGAGAATCTCAGATGCCTCGTTCGTGGGGATTCCTAAACGCTGGCCTAGGCCGTAGGCCTCCATTCCGTAGGCGAGTCCGTAGCTCACCATCTTCGCTTTGGATCGCTGTTCGGTGTTGACATCTTCGGGTTTCACTCCAAACACCGAAGCAGCGGTTGCGTTATGGATGTCTTGACCTGATTCAAAGGCATGAACAAGCCCGGGATCTCCAGCAAGGTGTGCAATAACTCGAAGTTCGATCTGGTTGTAATCCGCAACCAGCAGCTCATAACCGTCTCGGGGAACAAACGCTTTCCGAAATTCCCTACCCAAAGCAGTGCGAACAGGGATGTTATGAAGATTTGGGTCCTCAGAACTCAGTCGACCCGTGCGCGCAACGGTTTGATTGAAAGTCGCTCTGATTCTTCCGTCGCCGTCAACAACATCGAGTAACCCCTGACCATATGTCGATCGCAGCTTTTCAACCTCGCGGTAACCCAAGAGCAGTTCGACAATCTCATGTTGATCACGGATCTTTTCAAGAGACGCCGCGTCGGTTGAGTACCCGGTCTTGGTTTTCTTTTGGGGAGTAAGGCTTAACTCATCGAATAACACTTCGCGAAGTTGCTTGGTGGAGTTCACGTTGAACTCATGTCCAGCGAGAGCGTGAATACCTGCTTCTAATCGAGTTACTTCTGCCACCAAGTGGTCGCGCATCCGAGTTAATTCGGCCGCGTCTACCCCCACCCCAACGTCTTCCATTCGCGAGAGCACGGAAATCAGTGGCCGCTCCACCTCATCGTAAAGCCAGAGCATCGACCGCTCTTCCAGTATTTCCAGAAGCACCGGCACCAACCGGTTCACCGCCAAGGCATCACGGGCTACATCGAGTAGCAGGTCATTCGAACCGCCGTCGAGATTCAACTGGCCGGCGTTTACCGAGTCGTCGCGGGCTAACTCACTTCGGCAGTATTTGCGCAACAGGTCGTCAAGCACATATCGGCCACCGGTTGGATCGATGAGATAAGCGACGATTGCCGTGTCTGCCCTTAATCCTTCAGCGCTAAGTCCAAGTCGCCGGAGACCGCGACCGAATTCTTTGGCGTGGTGGGTGTCGAATCCAATCCCTTCAGGGGACGCTGCTTTCTCCAGAGCATTAAGTACGGCCGGGTCTTTGAGGATGGCTTCCTCCGCCACTAGCACTTCACCTGCTTCGGCGTTGAGGACTACCGAAAGGGCGGACAGCGACCCGTCAAGGTCGGCACTCCAACCGAGTGAAAGTGGTTCCTTTTCTTTGATCAGGGAATCTAAGCGAGACACGAATTCCGTTGGCGAAGCCGCTTGTATCAACTCAGCTTCTATGACTCCACCATCGGACTCTAGAGTCGGGAGCAAACCACCCAGGATTTCGCTTAAGCGTTCGTAAAGAGAGTTGAATTCCAAAAGCTCGAAAAGATGCTGCACCTTCCCCACATCAACTTCACCCCACGTCAGTGATCGAGTATCGAGATCAATTGGGACGTCAGTCCTCAGCACCATTGCGTCAAGGTTTCGTCGCGCGCGATCTTCGAATTCGACAAGATTCTGCCGCAACTTGGGTGTCTGGTCGTCAGCGTGTTCAAAGATTCCGTCTAATCCTCCGTATGCGTTGATGAGCTTGGCCGCAGTTTTCTCTCCTACCCCTGGAACTCCTGGAAGATTGTCCGATGGATCCCCACGAAGTGCCGCGTATTGGGGGTACAACTCTGACGAAACTCCCGTCCGGTCGACAATCCCAGCCTCGTCGTATAGCGCGTAGTCGCTAACCCCTCTCCGGTTATACAGAACCTTGATATAGGGATCTCGGACCATTTGGTAGATGTCACGGTCGCCTGTGACGATTATCGCTTCATCTCCCGCATCAGCAACTTGGGTGGCAAGCGTCGCCAAAAGATCGTCGGCCTCAAATCCGACCAGATCAACCGTAGGCACCTTGAGCGCTTCTAGAACCTCTCGCACCAACCCGAATTGTTGAACCAGCAAATCAGGGGTCGGCTCTCGTTGGGCCTTATATTCCGGGAGCATCTCGTGTCGAAAGGTGGGCTCGGGGCGATCGAAGGCGACGACCAGTCCTTCGGGCTGCTGGTCTCTCACCAAGTTCAAAAGCATCGAGGTAAAGCCGAAGACAGCATTCGTGACTTGCCCCGAAGCAGTGGCCATATCAGTGGGCAACGCAAAAAAGGCCCGGTACGTGAGGGAATTGCCGTCAAGTAGAAGAACTTTCGCCACGTTGGCAACCCTAGGGCCCGAATGGGTCCCTATGGACGACCCACCTCCCGTGGTGAGACCTGGGCCTAGCTCAAGGCTCTAGGAGTCCATCAATCACTCTATTTGCCACGTCAAGCATTGTTGATCGCTCGCTCATAGCCGTCTTTTGGATGAATCCAAACGCTTCTTGTTCCGATATTCCGTGATCGTCCATCAAGCGGCCTTTAGCGCGATCCACTGCTTTTCGTGCTTCCAATTGATCCTGCAGTTCCTGCACGGTGACATCAAGCTGTCGCATCTCTTCGAACCGACCCATTGCAACCTCGATAGCCGAGACGAGTTCCTCGCGTTGAAATGGTTTAACGAGATACGAAAGGACCCCAGCGTCGCGGGCTTGCTCAATCAAATGACGCTGACTGAATGCCGTGAGGATCACCACTGCAGCTTGCCTCTTGCTCGAAACTTCGCTCGCTGCAGCCAAACCATCCATGCCAGGCATCTTGATGTCGAAAATGCACAAGTCTGGCAAGTGTTTCTCTACTAACTCAACTGCTTCATCGCCACGACCGGTTTCGGCGACGACCTCATAACCTTCGTCTTCAAGCATCTCGCGAAGATCAAGCCGAATAATGGCTTCATCCTCGGCAATAACGACTCGCTGTGACAACAGATTCCCTATCGGTTATGGGCACTACCTCGAGTGGTGAGACATACAACCCTACCGAATGGAGCACTCATCTCTGTTTTTGGACACGGCGCTAGTTACCGCGAAGACCCGCTCATTTGGTCAAGCAAAGCGTCTTGTCGGCATTCAAGCTCGCCCAGCCGCGCCGCTAACTGGCTTCGCTCTTGACCTATCACTTCAGCGTGTCTGGCTGCTCGCTGGTGAGTTCTTTCCGATATGGGAGTTTCCGATACTAATGAATGAAGTCGGGCCGTATCGGCCTCATCAGAAAGATGCGTCCATTGCTCGTCGAGAAGGACCAATTCTGCCCGTAAGGCAGCAATCTGCTGGCTGGTTCTTCGCAACTGGCGTTCTACGGTCTTGCTTGACATGGGCTCGAAAATCTAGCCGCTAAAGGCGAAACTTCCTATTTCAGTCGGCAATTAGGGCTTGTGGCCGACACATCGGGCCAGTATTCCGGGCACGAAGTCAATGACTTCAACATCTGAGAATCCCGCTGTCGTGAAATAGTTTTCACACTCAGAGCGGGTATGTGCACGGCCTTCGCTACCGCAGATCAGTTCGTTCATCCCCCACATGGCCGCGTCTATCGGGCCTTTCCGATCATCGTTTAGCATCTCTCCGATCAAATGCATTTCCCCACCAGGTTCCAATGCTCGAAATGCTCTTGCTACAACGTCGGAGATGACCTCGCCATCGTAGATCGGTAGGTTGCTCGCCATAACAATGACATCCACCGGAGAAGGGAACTCTCCTGTCGTAAAGTCCGCCCCGACTGTTTTGACGCGGTCTTCTACTCCAGCATCTGCAATATATTCCTGAGTAGCCACCACCACCGGAGGCAGGTCGAGCACTGTGGCCCGCAATTCTTTGAAGTTTTCAACTGCTGTGATGCTGTACGCACCGGATCCCCCGCCCAAATCAAGCAGATGGTGACGACTGCTCAAATCGACAGTTTTGACAAACCTCCGCGCCGCACCAAATCCGATGCTTGAAGTAGCTCTGTGATACTTGCGTGCTGAGTCCACAGTTAGCTCTTGGTACATCCCGAGCTTGCTTGACTCAGGTTCCCGCATCTTTTGGGTCATTTCGAACCATCCCTCTACGTCTGGGCGGGTGAACATCATCCACGCACCGGCGTAGCGGGCCTTGCCTTCAACTAGGTAGGCCTCGACGTCTGGACTGTTAACTAAATGATCGCCTTCCCAGTCAAGTAGTTCGAGACTGAGCGCACACGACACCAAACGGTCGACGTCAACGGGGCGAAGTCCAGTCGCTTCAATAAGGGATATCTCACTATTTTGACCACCGCTGACATGCGTGAAAAGGCTGACATCAAGTGCCGCATACAGCACTGCGGACGCAGTGTACGCCCGAGCCATCTTTTGTAGTCGAGTCGTATCTACTCGCTTATCCATCACGTTCCAATCGGTAATAGTTGTCAATCTCTCAGGAATCCTCGACGCGAAAATAACCAGGCTTTCCCAATGCCCAATATTCGCCCCACACTTGTTCACCACCTGCGACGTGGAAAACCTCCCCAGTTATATAGGAGGCAGTTGTAGGTGAACCTAGAAACGCTACGGCTTGTGCTACATCTTGAACATCGCCAAGGCGCCTTTGAGGATTGTGATCGAAAGAAGGTCGCGCTTCGGGTGGGTAGTTGACTAGTCCTGGGCTGCGTACCACTCCAACTGCGATGGTATTCACCCGGATGTCATGAGGGGCCCATTCGACGCTAAGCGACGCGGCTAAGCCAGCAGCCCCGGCTCGAGCGGCAGCCGTATGTGGTATTCCGACTGACGCGCGACCAGTAATAGTCCCGATGTTTACGATCGATCCAGGCTGGGACTTATCAATCCAGGTTCGGGCCGCTTCCTGCATAACGAACCAAGGTCCATACAAGTTAGTCTCGACCACAGCAGCCCAACCCTTGGGTGAAATCTGCATTGCGGGCGCCGCGAACTGCCCTCCAGCGTTGTTAACAACCAGGTCCAAGCCGTCGAATTGATCCCAGGCTGTGGCGATCAGATTGGTTACCTCTTCAGGGTTGCGAATGGTCATTGGGACTGAGCAGACATCAATCCCGTGTTCACCTAACGATTTTTCAAGGCCGCGAAGTTTCGTTTCGTCTCGACCGCACGTGATGATGCGAGCCCCAAGCCTCCCCAACAGCATGCAGATTGCTCTGCCGATTCCACCAGATCCTCCGGTAACAAGAGCCACGCTTCCTTCATATAGATCACTACGAAAACCGTGTTCCAGAACGGCCAATTCGGCGTCAGTCCAAGATGCGTAGGGGTCAACGCTCATAGCCACAAGCTAGAGCGAAACATCGCGGTGGCGCTGAAGTTGGCGAAACGGTGTTCTTTTGTGCCCGGAGCGGGATTTGAACCCGCACGCCCGTGAGGGCAAAGGATTTTGAATCCTCCGTGTCTGCCATTCCACCACCCGGGCTGCAACTGGTGAGGTTAGCGCCGTAAAGGCAGCGTTCACCAAGGATTCAACCACTTAGAGCGGTGATGTCGCATTTGAAGCAACTGTTCCCGTACCCTCTTGACCAGCCGCGGTTGGCAGGTTTTCGCGTGGCCATGTGAAACCTTTCGGACCAAAGTGCGGTCCAACCCATAAGGTGATCGCACAGGGAGGCCGCGTGCTCGCATTTACATTCCCCGGACAAGGCTCGCAAAAGCCGGGCATGGGCTCTCCATGGGTCAACCATGAGAGTTGGGAACTTGTAGAGGAAGCCTCAGAAGCCTGTGGACGCGATGTCGGGCAACTCTTACTCGACGCTGAAGCCGAAGAACTGAAGCAGACGCGCAATAGTCAACTCACAACATTTGTTGTCAGCATGGTG
>DASCSY010000117.1:0-7120 GCA_034399415.1 Acidimicrobiales bacterium | reverse complement strand
CGTAGAAACGCGTAATGAGTTTCGCAATAGTGCTCTTGCCAGCACCAGTGGCCCCTACCAGAGCGAAAGTCTCACCAGGCTCAATCAACAAATCGATGTTATGCAAAACCTCGGAGTCTTGGTTGTATGCGAACGTCACCGACTTCAGCTCGATGCTGCCGACGATCGGGGGAAGTACAGGTGCGTTCGGCGCCTGAGTGATAGAGGGTTCGGTTGCCAGAATGTCAGCTATTTTCTGTAGTCCCGACTGTCCCTGCTGATACGTGTTGTACAACTGGACCATTTGCTGGATAGGCGCAAAGAAAGTGTTCACGAAGAGAACGAAAGCTGTCAGTTCACCCAACTGCAGAGTTCCATCTTTCACCATCCATCCACCGATCAGCAGCACGATCGCTTGGGCCGCTATGCCAATTCCTTCGGTAGCGGGCCCGTAGATCGCTCCGGCGCGAGCGGTGTACAAATTGGCATCGAGATAGGCACCTACAACTGTTCTGTGAAGCTCACTGTTTTGGCGACGGCGGTTCAACGCAGCAATGACACGAACCCCAGCAAGATTCTCGGAAAGATCTGCCAGCACGGAAGCAATTCGGTCTCGTACCTCGAGATAGCCACGCTCGCTGACGCGTCGAAACCATAGGGTCATACCGACTAACGGAGGTAACACCAAAGCCAGCAATAGGAGCGCTAACTGAGCGTTGTAGGAAAAGAGAACGACCGTTACTACCGAGATGGTGAGAGCTTGAATGATCAGGTTCACGAAGCCTTCGTTCACCAGCAGCGTCAAAGCCTCCACGTCGGAGGTCATTCTGCTGAGCAGCACACCGGACTTCTCAGAGGTGTACCAGTCGAGTCCCATGCGTTGGTATTGACTAAATAGCCGTACCCGAACGTCATACATGATGTTTTCACCAAGTCGACCGTTCCAACGCTGACGTAAAAAACTAGTGACTCCGTTAATGAGAATGACCAATCCGAAGAGCCAAACTGCCCTATACAGAGCGTCACGGTCAGCCTTCATGACACCGTTATCGATGCCTTGTTGGACCAGTACAGGACCCAATAAAGCTGTGACGGTTTCGACGGCTAGAAGAACCAATCCGAAAAGAGCCGCGGAGCGCCGCTTCGCGAACAGCGCTCGAAGATTGAGTCTCGTGCGATCGGTGACGAATCGTTCGAATGAGAAAACTGGGTCAGGATGCTCGGGTTCTTTTTGGAGAACGCGGTCAGCACCTTCCTGCATCTCCGAAGGAACCCCAGCGAACGGCAAGCCCGCGCTTGCGCTTGCTTGGGTTGCGCTTGGACCTCCGAAAGCTCCGCCACCCGGCGGGCCCATCATCACCATGCTCGGTCTCCGTCGTCAGTAACCGACGCCGCGAGCGCTTCCACATAACGAGGCTCACTGTCCATCAGATACTGATGGGAGCCATCAGCAACGATGTGACCGTCTTCTACCAGAACAACCCGTTGCGCTAGGCCGATTGTGGAGAGCCGATGCGCAATCACAATTGTTGTGCGATCTTTCAGCAGCTCTCGAAGGGACCTGTGGATCTGTTCTTCGATCTCGACATCTATGGAGCTTGTCGAGTCATCCAAGATAATGACCGACGGGTCTTGAAGAAAAAGTCGGGCAAGGGAGATCCGCTGCCTCTGGCCTCCCGAGAGGTCGTAACCCCTCTCTCCGATGATTGTGTCGTACCCGTTCTCTAAGCAGACTATGAACTCGTGAGCTTGAGCGGCGCGGGCAGCCTTTTCGACGGAGCTTCGGCTGGCGCCTGGTTGACCATAGGCGATGTTGTCGTGGACGCTGGTTGAGAACAAAAATGGTTCGTCGGGTACTAGCCCTACGGTGCTGCGAAGACTCGCCTGAGTAACGGAGGCGATGTCTTGCCCGTCTAGCAAAATGGAGCCTTGTTGAAGGTCGTAAAAGCGCATCAACAGTCGAGCAACGGTCGATTTTCCAGAACCCGTTCGTCCGACAATAGCGATGCTTTGCCCGGCGAGAATTTCGAGCTCGAAATTGTGAAGAACCCTGGGAGGTTCTTCCACTCCCTTTTTTCCACCGACGGTCTCGGTCCCATAAGCAAAGCCGACCTTAGAAAAAGAAATGGCCCCTCCGGCTGGGACCAGATCAACAGCCCCGGGCTTATCGCTGGTTCCTGGCGGTTCGTCGAGAACTTCGTAGATGCGTTCAGCTGACGCCTTGGCCCTCTGGCCCAGGATCAACAGCATGCCGACAAATCGGAATGGTGCTTGCAGCAGCAGGATGTATAGGTTGAAAGACACCAAGTCTCCGACGCTTAGCGAACCGTTGATGACCTGCTGGCCGCCGACCAGAAGCACTGCCGCCAACGCAAGCCTGGGAAGATTCTCAATAAACGGAGTATGGGATGCTCGCGTTCGGTGTTGAAGAAGGTTCGCCCACCGGAGACGTTCGGCTCCTCGCGCAAGAGCCTCGATTTGTTGACGCTCAGCTGCGAATGCCTTGACAACTCGTACTCCGCTTACTGATTCGTCCACCACAGTCGCGATTTCAGCTTGACGGGACTGAACGACCCATGAAAGGGGAAACATGATCGTTCTGAGCCTTTGACCGATAGCGAAGACTCCGGGTAGAGCGACCATCGTAATTGCAGTTAGCGGGAGACTGATCGCTGCCATGAGGCCTATAGCGATCACGAAACTCAAGAATTGGACCGCCATAATCGGCGCAAAGGCCATGAACATCTGAACTGATCTGATGTCAGAGTTAGCTCGACTGATTATTTGACCGCTTTGAACGCGGTCGTAAAAGGCGAAAGACAGCCGACCCAGATGCTCGAAGAGCAATGTCCGTAGTTGATATTCGACCTTGAATGCCATTCCGTAAAGGCCGTACCGGTAGCCGAATGTCGCTCCTGCTCTCGCCGCCCCCAGTATCAATAGGGTCAAGACGAAGATCCACAGGCTGCCGCTTTGGTCGATGAGTGCCCCATCGATTGCTAGCCCGATCACCCTTGGGACAAGGATTTGGGCGACCATCGCTACCAGAGCGGCAAGCACTGACCAGGAAATCCTCCAGCGGTGAGTCATCACGATCGGGCTGATGCGCCTCAACCAGCCCTGAGGGCCCCCGGCGCGAATCGTTGCGGCTACAGGAGGGTAATCGGACCATTCGCGCACCGGTTCGAAGGTGGCGTCGTCCAAATGCATTCTGCTGAGGGTACCTTGGCGCTAACCAAGCGCGGATAGAGATCGACTTACGGAGGTTCTGGCCATCGACCCGATTTTGGGTGTAGCTGTGGTGTTGATACTTATCGCTGTCAACGGGGTCTTCGTTGCCGGTGAGTTCTCTCTCGTCGCGGTTGACGTCGAACGCATCGATCTAATGGCGGATGCGGGGCATCGAAGAGCGCGCATCGTGAGACGACTGTTAAGTCGTCTCAGTTTCCATTTGGGGGGAGCGCAGCTAGGTATCACCGTCACCTCTTTACTGCTTGGGTTGTTAGCAGAAGACACCATCGGGCCTTTGCTCGACTATTTGTCGGGCGATCGTCTGCAATCTGGATCAATAAGGGCCGCAACGGCGATCGGGATCGCCGCTCTCATACAAATGGTCTTTGGTGAACTGACCCCGAAGAACCTCGCGATATCACGACCGCTAGGCACCAGTCTGTGGCTAGGGCCGGTTCTTCGCATCTATGGCCTCGCAGCTGCACCAGTCACGACGGCCTTCAACGGGATAGCGAATTTACTTTTACGGACCGGGGGTATTGAGCCGGCAGAGGAGTTACGTTCCCTTCGGTCGCTGGAAGACCTAGAACACCTAGTTCGTGTCTCGCGTGAGCGAACTCTCGGCGAAGAGGAGGCAACGCTCATAACCAGAACGTTGCGACTGTCGCGAAAGGATGCGGCGGATGCGCTGACCCCTCGCACCTCCATGGTCGTAGTAGAGAGTTCTAACAAAATCGATGACCTAGTCACAGCTTCCAAGCTAAGTGGCTATTCCCGCTTCCCTGTGATCGGTGCGGATATTGATGACATTGTGGGAATTGTCGAAGTGCGAGATGTTTTCACCCTTACCCCCGCAGATAGGAAACGGGCTCCGCTATCGGAAATTTTGCGACCCGTTACCGTTGTTCCTGAGCACCGAGAACTGGACGGCGTGTTAGTGGACCTTGAGGTTGCAGCTAGTCGGCTCGCCGTGGTCGTTGACGAGCATGGAGGCACAGCGGGGTTGATCACTCGCGAAGACATTTTGGAAGAATTGGTCGGCGACATAGCAGACGAGTACGACGAACCCGTCCCGGTTACGGCGAAACACCCCGACGGCCGTGCTGTCGTGTCAGGTACAAGCTCAAAGGACGAGGTAGAGGAGCTCTTGGGTTTGCGGTTACCTCAAGGTCCGTTCGAAACTGTGGCGGGGTTTGTATTGCAGCAGTTCGGCTTCATTCCCGACGTTGGGCAAACCATTGAATGGCAAGGCTGGCGCTTCGAGGTGGTGCGAAAAGAGCATCTCAGACTTGCTGACATCGCCGTTGAAAGTCCAGATGTCGTGGAGCGTCACCTTCCAGAGCAAGAGGGAACGCGATGACGCTTTTGGTCATTACCGTCGGGTCGCTCTTGATCGTTTTCAACGGAGCGTTCGTCGCCCTGGAATTTGGCTTGATCGGAGCTATGAGATCTGCTGTCGATTCCGAGGCGCGCAGTGGTCGACGATCTGCAATTGCAGCGCAACGCCTGCAAAGTGACGTCCTCACAACGCTGGGTGGAGCCCAGCTAGGCATCACCGTCTGCTCGTTGATAGTCGGCCGACTAGCCGAACCAGCCGTGGCCTCGGGTATTGAAAGCTTTGTCAATCAGTTCGGCGAAATCAGTGAAACGGTTTTGCATTCCGTCAGCTTCGCGGTGGCCTTAGGCATCGTCGTTGTAGTCCACATGGTCTTGGGCGAGATGGTCCCCAAGAACCTCGCCATCACAGGTCCGGAACGGACGTTGATGTTCTTAGCGCGGCCGATGGCCGTGTATCTCTTGGTCGCGCGACCCATCGTCCGCGCTCTCCTGTGGTTTTCGAACGGGATCCTGCGATTGGTGAGGGTCGAACCCGCGTCTGAACTGGACGAGGCCACGACTCCTGCCGAACTTTCGTTAATGGTGGACGAATCTCATGATCAGGGGCTAATCGATCATGAAGAGTACGCATTAATCGAAAGTGCGTTGGCGTTTGGTGAAACACTTGCGACTTCGGTAATGGCCCAAATGAATGATGTTCACTCTGTCGCGGTGAATTGCCCAATATCGGAGATTGAACGCCGGATCGTGGCAACGGGACACACGCGGCTTGTGGTGCATGGTCAAGGTATTCACGATGTCCGAGGGTTTGTTCACAGTAAAGACCTGTTAGGGCTGCAGGGCGGTGATCACCCACTTGACTCAGAACTAATTCGGCCGATGTTGCGAGTTGACCGAGACAGCACCTTGCCCGAGGTGTTGCAACTCATGCGACGATCACAGATCCACCTGGCGCTGGTCACCTCTGAAGGGACAAATTACGGAGTGTTGACGTTGGACGACGTAATGCGCGGCCTAGTGGGCAGGTTGATTCAAGACAGCTAGTGGCTTCAACCTTTGGGTCGAGTTATCTTCACGCCCCCATGGCGTGATACCCACCATCAACATGGATGATCTCGCCGGTCGTCATAGGAAACCAATCTGACATCATTGCCAACGTCGTTCGGGCGACCGAATTTTGGTCGTGCACATCCCAACCCAGCGGGGCTCGCTGTTGCCATGCATCTTCGAAGTCGCCGAATCCGGGGATCGATTTGGCAGCCATCGTTCGAATGGGCCCGGCTGAGACGAGATTGACTCGAATCCCTTGTGGCCCTAACGATTTTGCGAGATAGCGAGCGGTTGACTCGAACGCGGCTTTCGCTACCCCCATCCAGTCGTACACAGGCCAAGCGACCGAGGCATCAAAGGTCAAACCGACGACGCTACCGTTCGCTTCTGCTAGAAGCGGTTGCAGGCCGCCAGCTAATGCTTTGAGGCTGTAGGCGGAAACATGCAATGCGACGCTTACATCTTCCCAATCCGCATTGAGAAAGTTGCCGCCGAGGCACGCTTCAGGCGCGAAGCCAATGGCGTGCAAGACACCGTCTAAGCGCCCCCATCGTTCCTGAAGATCAAGGAAAACCGCCTCAATTTCATTCGGTTGCGTCACATCAAGAGCCAATACGTCGCAAGTCTCAGGCAACTTACGGGCCGTCCTTTCCGTTAGCCGCAAGGCGCGACCCGCTCCGGTGAGCACCACTTCGGCACCCTCCATCTGAGCCAACTTTGCGACCTCGAATGCCAATGAAGCATCCGTCAATACCCCGGTGATCAGCAGCTTCTTGCTGTCCATCAGACCCATAAGGGTTGTCCTCCGTTTGGTGTATTCGGCTCCGCCGATCGGCGCCATCATCCCGACTCTCCTAATGAAGTCACCGTATCTCGCCTTCGGACAGTACCGTGGCACTTCATGCGGATTGGGATTGTTGGCGGAACCGGACCAGCCGGTTCCGCATTGGCAGCACGGTTGGCCGATGTTGGCTATGAAGTGGTGCTCGGCTCGCGTTCAAAGTATCGATCGATGGAAGTCGTCGACACTCTCATTGAGCGGTGGCCCGAACGCGAGTTGGCTGTTTCCCCATCAGACAACATTGGCGCAGCGAGGTGCGAGTTTGTTGTGATTGCCACTCCATGGGACGCCGCGGCGATTACCGCTAGAAGTGTCGAGGATCATGTCAGAAATAAAGTGGTTGTGACGATGTCGAACGCGTTAGCGCGCGTCGACGACGAATTTGTCCCACTTATTCCTCCACGCGGCTCTGTGGCAGCGTCGGTGCAAGCTTCGTTGCCTGATTCGAAAGTTGCTGCGACATTGCAGCATGTTCCGGCACAAGAACTAGGCGATTTAGACCAACCGCTCGATAGCGACATACTGATTTGTAGCGACGATCAAGAAGCCACCGATTTAGTAGCCGAAGTTGTTGGGAAAATCCCCGGTGCGAGGGTCCTAGATTGTGGAAACTTGTCGAACGCTACGGCCATCGAAGCGTTTACTGCTGTTCTTCTTCAACTGAATACGCGCTATCGAACC
>DASCSY010000116.1:0-7178 GCA_034399415.1 Acidimicrobiales bacterium | reverse complement strand
CAAGCTCTTCGTGCAATTCTTGGTCGATTCGGTGTTCCGTGAGAAGGGCCTGGGTGTACGAATGAACTAACGCGAGATCGTCACTCCATCCCGGGTCCGCCCCCATAGCGAGCCGGTCAAGAGCGTCGCTATCCAAACCTGCGGCAATCCCGATTGCTCTGTGCGCTGCGAATTCAAATTTCGCCCGGTAATGGGCACCTACCGTGCAGATCGCTACTTCGCGAGCCATGTCAGGGATCTCAGTCCCGAACCGGACGGCACCCCCCAAATCCAGAGCCGCTTTCCCCACATTTGGGGCGTTCTGCCAAACCCCAAAAGGACCGCTGGCCCAAATTTCGGGACCCAGCCCCTCCCTGCTGCCCACGACAGCACGACGAAGAACCTGTTGGGCCTCAGTCAAATCGCTTTCATCAGGAATCGCTAATCGCATTATCGGCCTTTCCATTCGGGTTCCCGACGTTCGAAGAACGCCCTAATTCCTTCTTTTCGGTCTTCGCTGGCGAAGACTTCCGTTCGCGCATAGTCCGTGACGGACCACCCAAGATTGTCAGTAGTGCCAAGGATCCGTTCCATTGCCTGGAGCGAATGTTTCGTCGCCGTCGGCGAGTTTGACCCAATTTGTTCGGCCAAGTCGATCGCTGTAGCCAGGGTTTGTCCGGGTTCGACAAGACGATTAATGAGACCGTATTGCAACGCCCGTTCCGGCGAGAGTTCTTCACCTGTCAAGACCACCTCCTTTGCTACGTGTAAAGGAAGTGACCGCAGGGCTCGAAAGAGTCCTCCGCTGGTAGGCAGCACGCCTCGTTTCACTTCGGGGAGGCCCAGGCGTAGATCAGTTGAACCCACAATGAGATCGCAGCAGAAAAGTATTTCCAACCCTCCGCCAAGGGCTAAGCCTTCGGCTGCGGCAATGATTGGTTTGAGACGTTGCCGACGGATGATTCCGTACTCTCCGCCCCGATGAGACTTCCCACTTCCCTCTTTCAGATCACTTCCTGCGGAAAACATGTCAGGCCCGCCGGTTAGAACCGCGACCCACTGGTCCGGGTCGTCTTCAAATGAATCCAAGGCTTGGTCGAGAGCGAAGGTGAGATTGGGATCAAAAGCATTTCGTTTATCGCGACGATGGAGGGTGATAATTGTGATGTGGCCCCTTGTCTGACTTTCAACAAGTTCGGATTCCATTTTGTCCTCACAAGCGCTCGTTATCGTCCTTTGAGGACGGGCGCAGCGTACCCTCAAGCTGGTGAACGAGCCGTCTGTAGACCAGCGCACGCCTATCGCGTTCGCTGTGAAGCCGGCCGAATTTGCGTCCCTCAACCAGGAAATTTCTAATCGTCACCCTTATTTGTCCCTAGCGACGGGATCATTAGCGTTCGTCCTCGGCACGGTAAACGTCACAGTTTCGAACGTTGCCTTCCCGGAGATAGTGCGGTCATTTCCGGGAGTAAGCAACGGAATGACGGGCTGGATCATCGCGGGATATTCGCTAGCCTTTGCGACGACCATGTTGGTCGGAGGCCGCCTTGCTGACCGCTACGGCAGGCTCACTATCTTTCGGATAGGCCTGTTGGGACTTTTGGTTGGAGCGCTTGGAGCGGGCCTCGCCCCGAATGCTCTCACCCTCGTCTTCGCACGCGCTTTACAAGGAATGTTCGGTGCGCTCACCGTTCCGTCTTCTCTCGCTCTGGTACTTCCACAGTTCCCGCAGTCCAAACAAGCAAGTGTCATCGGAATTTGGGCTGCAGCGGGGATGGTGGCGTCTGGAATCTCACCTGGATTCGCGTCCCTCGTACTCGAAGTCGGTTCTTGGCGATGGGTGTACCTGATTCTGGTTCCAATTGTCGGCCTGGCGCTGGCAGGAGCTAAGGCGTTTCTTCATGAAACAGCTGAACGTTCCGCCGGTCGTCCTCTGGACTTCACCGGCGTGGCGATGGGTAGCGGATCGGTATTTCTACTCATGCTTGGAGTTCTTCAAGGCCGCTCGTGGGGCTGGACCTCAGTAGCTACCATCGCTTGTTTCGCTGGGACCTTGGTTCTATTTCCACTTTTCTTACGGCGGTCATCCCGTCATGAAGAGCCGCTGTTCGACCCCGTTCTCTTTCGAATACGTTCTTTTGCCGTTGCCAATGTCGCGGTGACGTTTGCGATGGTGGGCGCTTTTACCAGCTGGTTCTTATGGCCATTGTTCCTGAGCGAAGTGTGGAATTACAGCAAGATGCAAGTCGGTTTCGCATTTACACCCTCTCCCGTGATTTCCGCGGTGGTTGCTGTCCTTGGCGGTCGCTGGGCGGACAGGCATGGCTTCCGCGGGCTCATGACCCTGGCGGCTCTAACGGCAACATCTGGGTTTTGTTGGCTCTACCTTTTTCTCAACGAGCAACCAAGCTATTGGCTGGTTTTCTTTCCCGCTTCTGCGCTGTTTGGACTCGGCATGGGGGTCCTGGCAAGTCAACTGACGGGCGCCGTTCTACGCGACATCGAACCTGGTTCCATCGCTACAGCGAATGGAATCCATCAAAGCCTGCGTTACGCGGCCGGAGGGATGGGGGTGGCTGCGGCAATAACCGTGCTAAATGGAACCCAGGAAGTAGCGCGATACGACGCCCTCTGGCTTACTTTGGGGGCGTTGCAGTTTCTCGTTGCGCCGCTCATGTGGTTTCTGTACCCCGCCCACAAAGGACAGAGGCGCGAGTCACCTGAATCGTGAAAGAATTCGGCCATGAATCAAAGCGCTGACGTGTACGACAAAGACAAAGCACGCTCTTTTACCCAGACCATGTTGGGAATCATGAACGGAGGCGCCCTGTCTCTCATGATGAGCATCGGGCACAAGACGGGATTGTTTGATGCCATGGATGGCGCACCGCCAGCGACTTCGTCTGAAATTGCCGAACGCAGTGGTCTCAGTGAACGCTACGTACGCGAGTGGCTTTCAGCCATGGCATGTGGAGGCATCATCGATTACAACGTTTCTGAAGAAACATTTCAACTACCAGCCGAACATGCCGGTTTGCTAACCCGGCGAAGCGGTCCTCTCAACTTGACCGTGCCCATGCAACAAGTTGCGTTGCTGGGAGAAGTGGAGGCGGACATCGTTGAGGCATTTCACTCTGGCGGCGGGGTCCCCTATGACAAGTTCCCTCGCTTCCAAGCTCTGATGTCCGAGCAAAGCGGCAACCGTTTCGACCGCACACTTGTTGATCACATCGTGCCTCTGCTGGGCATTCAGCAACAATTGGAGCAGGGAATAGACATGGCAGATGTTGGATGTGGCAGCGGTCGCGCGTTAAGCATCTTGGGGTCGGCCTTTCCTGACAGCCGTTTCGTGGGTTTTGATGTTTCCGAGGACGGCATAGCTGCGGCCCGACAGAACTCATCTGAGTTGTCAAACGTCGCATTCGAGATATGTGATGCCGCGCAGTTGGATCCAGTGGAACAGTTTGATGTCGTCACCACTTTCGATGCGATCCATGATCAAGCTCGTCCTATGGCTGTGCTCGAAGGAGTCCACCGCATGCTGCGCAGCGGGGGGACCTACCTATGCGTGGAACCTAAAGCGTCAAGCCTCCTAGAAGACAACATTCAGGATCCAATGGCTCCGTTTATGTACACGGTCTCGACTATGCACTGCATGACGGTCTCGTTGGCATATGGCGGAGAAGGTTTGGGTACCGCGTGGGGTCACCAAACCGCTACCGAATATCTAACCGAGGCAGGCTTCACTGACATCGAAATCACTGGGGTCCGCGACGACCGATCAAACAATTACTTCATCAGTAAGAAGCCGTAACGCGCACCCTGCAGGTAGCTAGCTTTCGCCTTGGAGCACCAGCTCCGACACAGGAACTCCGGCTTCGAAACGTTCGACTAGCTCATCGGCATCGAAGAGCACGCCAATAGGATTTGCTTCGAAAACTGGGCCGTTCATGAAATCGATGCCCTCCTGAGGATCGGTAAAGTTTTCGACCTGAAGTTCTATGCGGTTACCATCAGGATCCCTGTAGTACATCGAAGTTGTCATCCCATGGTTAATGGTCCGCTCGGGAAGTATTCCTTCGTCGCGTAGACGAACGTAATTCGACAATAAGTCCTCAAGGCTTGCATAAGTGAACGCTACGTGATCGACCCCGTTTCTCTCGGAGTCGGGGTCCTTTTCGAACCCGCGATCGACGAACGCTATGCGGTGATGCTCATCGTCAAATGACGCAAAGGCAATCTTCTTGTTTCGATGCACCACGTGTGCGTTAAGGACTGAGCGATACCACTCCGCCAGTTTGTCGATATCACTCGTACACAAAACAAAATGGGCAACCTTGACGGGCGTAGCCATCACGTACTCCCCTCAGCACTACGTTCCAACGGATTCGTCAATCCATTTGCTCAGTTCATCGTACGCTTCCAGCGGAACTAAGTCTGGATATTTGTGTGGAAGGCCTAACGGCGAGCGAAACAAACAACCAGCGTCGGCTTGCTGCAGCATAGTGATGTCGTTGTGAGAGTCGCCGACAGCGGTCACGTGAAATCCGAGCTTTTGGTAGCCCGTCACCGCTTGTTTCTTAGCGTCGACGACCCGGGGAACGAAACCCTTGACCCGATCATCATCTACATCCAACCTGTGGCACAACAAATGGGGGTAACCCAGTTGCACCATGAAATGGTCAGCGAACTGCTCGAAGGTGTCGGACAAGAGCACTACCTGGTACTTCTGCCGTAAGTCGTCCAAAAACTCTCGCGCACCTTCCATCACCGGTAATTCCGATATAACCCCGCGAATAACTGATAATGAGACCTGATGTTCCGTGAGGATGGAAATTCTTTGATCCATCAATTTTTGGTAGTCGGGTTCATCGCGAGTCGTCACTCGCAGTTCGGGAATGCTGGTATGCGTAGCCACCGCTATCCAAATCTCTGGAGTGACCACGCCTTCCATATCTAAAGTGACAATTCGTTGCACGAATAGACAGCCTTTCACCTGGAGGGGGAGCTTTAGCAAAACGAAGTGACCGAGCAAGTATCGTCGCAGTATGCAACAGACGGCAACCCATGACGAACTCGTCGAAACAATGACGGGTGGCATGGTGTCTGCCATCGAACCGTTTCAAGGGAGCGATCGCTTACGTTCTGACGGCCGCCCCAGAGGAGATCTGCGGAACAAGCTAAGGCTCATTAACGGCCGACGGAACGCCTTCACCTGCCTGATTTGCCTGGCTTTACCTGTAGCGGTAATCACCGGCGTGGTGCTAGTAGGTCATTGGATCGCTGCTGTTGTTGCCATTCCGATCATCGGGGTGCTGCAGGTGAGGATGTTCATTCTGAGTCATGAAGGCGCACACCGACTCCTTTTCGCGAACCGGCGTCTCAACGATTTTATTGGCATCACCATTTTCGGATGGCTTGCTTTCGGGACCGGAACCCACGCTTACCGCAAGGCCCATACCAGCCATCACCGCGACGAATTTGGACCAAAAGAGCCGGACTTTCTCCTCTACGCCCTTTATCCAATCACCGCCGCTTCGATGCGTCGAAAGCTTCGTCGAGACTGCACCGGAGTCTCTGCCTATCGAATTCTGCGCCCACGCTTGACCGGACTGTTTCGACGACAATTTCTGGTTAACAGCCTCCGGTTCTACTTCGGTCAGCTATTTGTCTTTGGTCTCTTCGCTGTCAGCGGAAATCCGTTCCTTTATCTCCTGTTGTGGGTCCTTCCGTACGTGACCGTCTACCAAATCCTTAATCGACTGAGGGCCATAGCGGAACACGGCGGCATGACTCGTTCTGGGGATCGACGCGACACTGCTCATCACGTTAAGCAGAGCCAAGTGGCTCGAGCCATCATTGTTCCCCTCGGCGTCGGCCATCACCTGGCCCACCACGTCGATAGTGGCATTCCTTTCCGTAATCTGCCCCAGCTAACAAAGCTCTTAGAAGACGACGGCTATCTGACTTCAGACCTGACGTGGAGCAGCTATCGGCGTTTGTGGCGAGCACTTGCAACTCCCAACGCCACAACTAGCGCTCGCAACTAAGGTCAACACGTGACCCTCCGAACCACCTGCGTCGGCTCGTGGCCGATTCCTTTCGGTTTGCGACCCGAATTAAAGCGCTACTACTCAGGAGATCTCAGTGATACTGATGCCGGTCCTCTCTTAACCCGAGCGGCCCGTATTTCTATGGACGAAATGATCGCCTGTGGTGTCGACCAAATCATGGGTGGGGAGGTTTGGGGGCCCGATTTCGTTCATCACGTGCCTCCTCGCCTGAAGGGTCTTGAGACGATTCAGCGACGTGATACCTCGAGGGGTTACGAAGGGATCGGTCGCTACCGAATTATTGGTGATGTCTCCGCTCCCGAGGGGACTGGTCACGCTTTGGGCTTTCGAAGAGAACGGGAAATTGAACCCAGACTTGATAAGGGAGCGGTGCCGAGCCCGTTGACTATGACCCTTGGCATGGAAAATGACCCGAGGTTAGAAGAGCAACTTCCCAACTACGTAAGGATCGTCAAAGACGAGATCGACGAAATGGTCGAAGCAGGTGCCGATGAGGTTCAACTCGATGCGCCCGCTGAAGCCACTTCGCTAGTGAATGGGACGCTTCCTGCAGCCGAGCTTCTGGATACGTTGGTCGCTCCGTTTGGCGATGTCGGAGATGTCACCCGCACTATTCATTTCTGCCTCGGCGATATTTCGAGACGTCCTGGAACCGACGTGCAAAATCTTTCTTCGCTAATGCCTCTTCTTCAAATGCTGGACGGACTTGTTGACCGAGTTCATGTTGAATGCAGCCACGCGGGCCAGTGGGCCGATCGTCATCTATTTTCTGAAATCCCTGAGTCGATCGAAATTATCGCCGGCATTGCAGATGTCAAGCAGGAGCCCCAACCTGTCGCAGTGTTAAAAGAACGGATTGAACTATTACTCGAAATCGTTCACGAAGATCGTTTGCTTCTGTCCACGTCCTGCGGATGCGGCAGGGTGCCGCACGATGAAGCAATTCGCTTGGTGAGAAACCTGGTGAAAGCAGCTCGGAATGAATGACGCGCTGACCCTGGGAACGCGCTACGGGTGGGTCGGGCGAGATGCTCACTCCCCTGAATTGCAAAACCAGCGAGAGCATCTGAACAGAAATAATGGCATCGTCGGTCTCGAGATTCTCGCCCCCAACCGGATTGAAGA
>DASCSY010000115.1:0-7208 GCA_034399415.1 Acidimicrobiales bacterium | reverse complement strand
TCCGGGAGCTTGGGTTACTCCGCGCAGTAGGTGCTACGGGTCGTCAGATACGTTCCTCAGTTCTGATTGAAGCTCTACTCATAGGCATTGTTGCTTCTCTCGTTGGCGTCTTCGCTGGTATGGGAATCGCGTGGAGTATTAATGCACTTATAGCTCAAGCTGGGGACGGATCAGGTTTGCCAGACGGGCCGTTAGTTATCGCTGCGCGTACATGGATTGCGGCGGCAATAGTGGGTATCGGAGTAACCCTGCTAGCAGCTATTTCACCGGCGCGGAGAGCTTCAAGGATTCCACCCATCGCTGCCTTACGAGACGACCTGACTCTCTGGTCGGGCGGTGGTCGCCGCCGAACCATCGTCGGACTTCTTTTGGGAGTTGGTGGTGTTCTCGCAACCGCCTTCGGAACCACAACCGATGGTGGAGCCCTACGACAACTCGGGCTCTTGGCGGCGGGAGCGTTGCTGTTATTTATATCTATTTCTCTTCTCAGCACCCTCATTGCCAGGCCCGCAGCCCGACTCTTAGGTTGGCCTCTGACTCGGTTCGCGCGCGCATCCGGGAACTTAGCCAGAGAAAACGCGAGCAGAAACCCCCGCAGAACCGCGTCCACGGCCTCGGCCTTGATGGTTGGTCTCGCTCTAGTTGCAATGGTTTTGGTTGTCGGCACCAGTTTCAAGAAAACATTTTCTTCAATACTGGATTCCTCTTTGGGAGCAGATTTCTTCATTGATACAGAGCGAGATGGTTCGTGGGGCTTCAGCCCCCACCTCGTTGAAGAAATCAAAGAGATTGATGGTGTGGCCATAGCTGTCGGCTTTCGCGGTGGACCCGGCACTGCCCAAATGAGTGTCGCCGGTTCATCAAAAGACGTGATCGGTACTCAAGAAGAAGGTTTGGGCCGCGTAATGGACATCTCGCTGATCGAAGGCAGCTATTCAGGCTTGTCGAACGACGGTGTCCTAGTGCATAAGGATCCTGCTGAAGATCTGACCTTGGCTGTAGGCGATGTGGTGTCGGCAACATTCCCAGTTGCCGGTACGAAAGATTTACGAGTCGTCGGAATTTTTGATGACGGTGCCATTCTCGGTAACTGGGTCATCGATATGAGCACCTACGAAAGCGGCTTTGATCCGGCACGGCAGTCAGACCTTTTCGCCGCTGTAGAACTTGAAGACGGAGTTGAGGTCCAAAACATCCGATCACAACTTGATGCGATCGCCGTCAATTACCCGGAAGCGATCCTCCAAGACCGAACGGAGTACCAAGAAACAATTGAAGGTCGAATCGACAACCTGTTGATGACCGTCAACGCGCTCGTTGGATTCGCCGTGATCATTGCCGTCTTAGGGATTGTCAACACCTTGATGCTGTCGGTGTTCGAAAGAACGAGAGAAATTGGTCTTCTCAGAGCCGTCGGGATGACGCGACGTCAAACACGGCGAATGATCAGATGGGAAGCGGTAATCATCGCCGTGTTCGGCGGGGTATTGGGGATACTTGTCGGAACTTTGCTCGGCTTTATCGCAGTTCAGGCCATGCCAGAGTCATTCATCACAGATTTCGGCATTCCGGTCGGCAATTTTGTCATCATTCTCGTCATGTGCATTGTTGCTGGTGTCCTAGCTGCAATTCTGCCCGCTCGACGAGCGGCACGACTTAACGTCCTCGAGGCGATCGCTCATTCGTGATGTCTCTGAACCCTCTGAACCTCAGCGAAGAAGTCCGATCTTTCTTGGGCGAACGCCACCTTGCTTCATTGACGCTTCTACGGCCGGATGGCAGCCCTCACGTAACTGCTGTTGGATTCACCTGGGATCAGGCGAACCAGTTGGTCCGCGTGATCACATGGGCCGGATCCATGAAAAGCCGGATCTTGGCGCAATCGCCCAATACGCGAGCCGTAGTGTGTCAAATCGACGGCGGCCGGTGGCTAAGCCTCGAAGGAACCGCTGTGGTGACCAACAACGAGGACCGTTGCCGAGAAGGAACCGAACGCTATGCAGAACGCTACCGGGAACCACAAGAACGTCAGGATCGGACCGTGATCGAAATTTCGGTGGACAGGATTCTCGGCTACGGCTAGCAACCCAGTAAGGCCCGATCCTTTCTAGCAGTCTTTAACAACACCATTGAGCGAGACCATCGGCAGGGGATCAGTTCAGTCCACCAACACACGTGGCAGCGGACGCGCATGCACTATGGCTAACCGTTTGGTTGAACGGGTGAGTGCTACGAACAGGGCGCGCAGGCCCTGGGGCTCCTCCTCGAGAATTGTGGCCGGTTCGATGACCACCGTTCCGTCAAGCTCAAGACCCTTCACGAGCTGCACTGGCACCAACGCTATTTTGGGGTGGAGAGGGCCACTGACGTTACGGCTCGCTGTGGTCGCCCGACCATAATCAATACCTGTTGCCTGGAGGGCTTGGTCGACCATCTCGATGAGACTGCCGGGTGCGATGACCGCAACCGAACCGCCGCCAAGCGCTTCCGACTCTTCTTGAACCATCGATACGGCTCGATCTACAAGTGACTGGACAGGAGCTATTGGTTGACCGATTACTTCGACTACCCGCGGTGGAGTCCCGACTGAACGGACTGCTTTGGGGATAGCGAGGTCTGGTGCGGCGACTGCAAGAACCTTGTTGGCCAGTTCTAGATTGGGTGCGGGAATCCTATAGCTGAGTGTCAGTTCACGAACGCGAGGCTCAATTGTCCCCGTCGGTAAGTAGTTCAATACTTCATCCCAGTCCGCAGCGGCGCCAGGGGCTGTGGCTTGGGCGATGTCCCCAACAATGGTCATGGAACCGTTCAATGATCGTCGGGAGATCATTCGCAACGCCATTGGTGTGTGATCTTGGGTTTCGTCAACAACGATATGCCCGAACGTACGAATTTCGGGATCTCGGGCCTTGCGTCGCCTGTCCAACCTCGGACCTAAACCTGAATAGGCCTCGTCCAAAAGTGGCACGTCAGCGTCGCTCCACCGATAATCGGTGAACGACTCACCTCGCGGTCGAAACAGCGTCAACCACTCCGCCTCACAAAGATGCTCTCCCGCGGCTGATTCAATGAGGGCTTTTGAGCCAAATAAATCTCTAAGCAGCTGCGCGGGAGTGAGTACTGGCCACATACGTTCGAGTGCTTCGAGGACTCTGGGGTCGCGCCGCAATCGATACCGCACCTTGTCGGCATCAGGTTGAGAATGATGCGAAGCGGCAAGTGCCGCAAAGAACTCGTTTTCGACGTACCGGCGGCCAGCGTTATGCCTTCTATACCTGCGACGGGCCTCGCGGATGATGCCGCGACTTTGCGATACCGAAACGCGCAACCTAGCGAGACCGAACCCCACGACTAGGTCGTCACGGAGGGCCCGTTGGCGGTCCTTGATCGCATCTGCGATCACAGGGACCATTCGTTTGTCTCCTTTTACGGCCGCCGAATCAGACGGATCGGGCAAGGTGACCCGGACGTCATCAAAAATGTCGACGAGCAGGTCCGCCAACACTGTTAGATACACGCCAGCTTCGCCGAGACTGGGAAGAACTTGTTCGATGTAGCGCAGGAACAACCGATTGGGCCCAACAACGAGTACACCCTGACCTTCAAGCGGGAAGCGATACGTGTAAAGAAGGTAAGCAGCGCGGTGCAGTGCTACCACTGTCTTTCCTGTACCCGGGCCGCCTTGGACGATGACCATGCCCTTAAGCGGATCGCGAATGATTTGGTCCTGTTCGCCTTGAATAGTGGCGACGATGTCGCGCAATTGCCCGTCGCGATTTTGATCTAAGGCCGCCAGCAAGGCTCCGTGCCCCTGGAAGCCCTCGTCAAGCTGGTCTAGATCAAACAACTCGTCTTCAATGTCAAGTAATTCCCGACCGCGACTTACAAAGTGTCGGCGGCGAATGAGCCCCATGGGGTCCCGCCCAGTCGCCCGATAGAAGGGCTCCGCCACAGGGGCGCGCCAGTCCACCACCACTGGCTCTTGACGTTCGTCTGAGACGGCTAGTCGTCCGATATGAAATCGGTCGTCGCTGTCTAAGTCGATTCTCCCGAAAATCAGTGATGCGGACCCAAGCTGCAATTGACCAAGCCTATTTTGGACACTGCCCTCAATCACGTCACGTTCATATCGAGCCTGAGTGGTACCACCACGCCCCACCTCGACCATTCCGCGCAACTTGCGCGCCCGGTCGCGCGCCTCGTTAAGTAGAAGATGCGCACGATCAATGTGTGCTTGTTCGGCTGCGATTTCGGGGTGATTCACACGTATAACACCGGTTCAAAGAACAGACCAGCATACCGTTCTTAGAAGCTTTGAGTCTGTACAACAGCCGCAACCGTCTAAGAAACTAACCGCGGTGGCGCCTCAGGTGGGGCTCCAGGCATGAAGCGGCGGTAGCGTCAATGTTGAGATGCCTCTTCCCTCTAATCACCCGAGCTGCGCGTTCGACGAGAGCCCCTATCTGCGCGCGTGTCGTCTTCAACCGGTTGACCGCGTTCCTGTGTGGTTCCAGCGGCAAGCAGGTCGGTCCCTGCCCGAGTACAGGAAAATTCGAGGCAAAGGAAGCATTCTTCGCACTATCGAAGACGCTTCTCTCACAGCTGAAATTACTCTGCAGCCTGTGCGTCGATATGGGGTTGACGCGGCGATTTTATTTTCCGACATAGTGGTTCCAGTGAACGCAGTGGGCTTCAAGATCGAGGTGGTCCCTGGTGTCGGACCAACAGCGGAGGATCCGTTTCGAACAAGAAATGACCTGAACCGTCTACGCCCGCTCGAACCAGACATTGATACGCCATATGTGCTGGACGCGGTGAGTCTTCTCGTGGAACAACTCGAAGTTCCCCTTATTGGTTTCGCCGGTGCGCCTTTCACGGTCGCTAGCTACTTGATCGAAGGTCAACCTTCTCGCAATCACGCGAGAACCAAATCATTAATGCATTCAGACCCCGCGCTGTGGCACGAATTAATGATGCGCTTATCAGATATCTCAATTTCTTCCATGCGATCTCAGGTTCTTGCTGGAGCGAGCGCAGTACAACTATTCGATTCGTGGGCGGGAGCACTAGGGCCTGCTGATTACAAAGAGCATGTCCTGCCTCATAGCCGCAGAGTGTTTGAGGAGTTGGCCGACCTTGGCGTACCACGCGCCCATTTCGGGGTGGGAACTGCGGAGATTCTGTCCCTCATGGGTGAAGCAGGGGCCGATGTTGTTGGTGCCGATTGGCGTGTCCCAATAGACGAGGTGCGAAGTCGCGTTGGACCAAACACCGCTGTTCAAGGCAACCTTGACCCTGCGGTTTGCTTGGCTGATTGGCCTGTCGTGGCCGAAAAGACTCGAGAGGTCCTCAAGGCAGCTGGAGGCAAGCCAGGCCATATCTTTAATCTGGGTCACGGAGTTCTACCAGAGACAAACCCTGCGATACTTGAGCGGGTGGTGGAATTAGTCCACGCCGAAGGTCTCAACCCAGATCTATCGGCAACATGAACAGACGTGTCGTTGTTGTCGGTGGAGGGATCGCGGGGCTGACCGCCCTTTATCGCATCCGGCAGCAGTCTCCTGAGACCGAAACCATTCTCTTAGAAGCTTCTCCTCGTCTCGGCGGGAAAATTCTCACGACAACCTTCTTGGGAAGACCAATCGACGAGGCCGCTGACATGTTCATCAGCAGAGTCCCCTGGGGATTGGATTTATGCGAAGAACTCGGCGTGGAGAGCTTTCTGATTAGCCCATCAACTTCTAGTGCCTACGTCTTGGTTAACGGCGAACTACGAAAACTCCCTGAGGCTCTCATTCTCGGGGTACCAACAAAAATGCTTCCACTCCTACGAAGCCGGATTGTGAGTCCCCTCGGTGTACTCCGCGCAGGTTTAGATCGAATCCGGCCTGATGACTGGCCCGGCGACGACGAATCTGTCGGCGGCCTCATCAGACGCAGGATGGGTGATCAAATAGCCGATCGATTGGTTGACCCTCTCCTTGGGAGCATTAGCGCAGGCGACACGGACCATCTTGACGTCGCGTTGGCAGCACCACAGCTAGAGACCGCCTCGCGCAGACACCGCAGTTTGGTCACGGGGCTAAAGGAACAAGCAAGAAACTCTTCCGAAAATACGAAGCCGCTCTTTTTGAGTTTTGAAAATGGGATGAGTCACCTGATCCATGTGTTAGTGAAGGCTCTAGGTGATGCTGACATCCGAACCAATACCCGCGTCACCCAAGTCCGACGCGACGGCGATGGTCTCCGCATCGTCACCAACGAAGCAACAATCGAGAGTGACGTCGTTATTCTCGCTACCCCAGCGCATCAAGCAGCAACGCTTTTGTCTGGTTGCCCTTCAGCCTCGAATCGCTTGTCGTCTATCGAACACGCGTCTGTCGCCGTAGTCACGATGGGCCTTCGTCGCGGCGACATTGGCCACCCTCTTGATGGTTCCGGGGTACTGGTGCCTCGCACCGAGGGACTACTTACAACTGCAATAAGTTGGGGTAGCTCCAAGTGGCCACATTGGGCCGACGACGAACATGTCGTCCTTCGAGTGTCTGCAGGCCGTGCTGGAGACACTCGAGCATTAGCTCTTGACGATGATGCCCTCGTCGAAGCCTTGCTGACTGAGATAGGTCAAATTCTCGATGTCGACGGAAGTCTCATCGAATGGCGGGTGTCGCGCTGGATCGATGCCTTTCCCCAATACGCGCCAGGCCATGACAGGTTGGTGAGCGCAGCTGAACGTGATTTGCGGTCGGAACTACCCGGGGTTTTCTTAACAGGAGCGGGGTACAGAGGTCTCGGAGTGCCGGCCTGCATTCGGCAGGGTGGCGAATGTGCCCATACTGCCCTCGACTATCTCAACTCAATATGAGTCGGTTTGCACCCTTTGGCCGCTTTGCTCTCGGTGCCACTATCGCCTTATCTCTTCCTCCATATGGACTGTGGGCGTTGGCTCCTATCGGCATCGGTGTCTTTCTCAGAACTTCGCGCAACGCGAGCCACGGTCGCCGTTTGTTCGATGCCTGGAGCTTGTGGATGGGCTACTTCACAATTTCTCTAGCGTGGATGATCGACCTAACCGTGCCTGGTTGGATCGTAGCGACGCCTGTTCAAGCACTGATAATGGCACTGCCAATGGCTCTGATTCCCGCGAGCGGGGCGGGGCGTGCATTCTCTGTGCCTTCGGCCTTAGTGGTGGGTGAAGCTATTCGATG
>DASCSY010000114.1:0-7283 GCA_034399415.1 Acidimicrobiales bacterium | reverse complement strand
TCAAGGAATACGTGACAGGAGACGGTGCTCGCGCATACCACCACACAGCTCCTATTTCTATGCTGTATGGGCTGCACGCCGGTCTGGGTGTGGTCTTAGCAGAAGGCCTAGAAGAAGCCTGGAAACGTCATCAATCCTGTGGAGACGAGCTGCACAAACGTTTGCCAGAACTTGGATTCCAGTTGTGGGCTCAAGAAGGCCATCGCCTGCCGGAGCTCACCACAGTTACTTTGCCCAAGGGTTTGGACGACAAAGAGGGCAGACTGACTCTTCTTGAACGCTACGGCATCGAAGTGGGTGGTGGACTTGGACCCGTTGTCGGCAAGGTATGGCGGATCGGATGCATGGGTCACACAGCACGAATGCGTAATGTGAAATTGTTGCTCGGCGCGCTCGAAGAGCTGGTTGTCGCGACTCGCTAGACCGACATCGATCCTTAGTGTGCGATGCCGGCTCGTTGTTCGAGCTCGCCGCTAATCACCTCTTGTCGACCGACAATTCATTCGGAGTTAGTTTCCCATGGAGCCGGTCCATCCATAGGTGGGTCGGCACGACCTTCTAGCCACCCATTGAATTCTGCTTGCCGCTTTTCTAAGAACGCGGCAACTCCTTCACGAGCGTCCGGAAGATGATCAGTGACTGCGGTTTTGGCGGCGATCTCATCGAGAGACTGGTCCCAGGTCATCTCAGCCGCCAAATGTATGGAACGCTTCAGCATTCTCATCGCCACCTGTGGCCCATCGGCAAGTTCTCTAGCAAGTTCCAGAGCGGCTTCCATAAGACGCTCGTCGGGCACCACCTCGTGTACGAGACCAAGTTGGTGGGCTGTTTCGCCATCGACGATGCGTTTTCGCATCATGAAGTCCATGGCTTTGGCCACTCCGAGATGCTGCACCAGCAACCATTGTCCGCCTTCATCAGGCAGCAAACCGAACCTGAGCGTAGCGCTCCCCATTTTCGCGGATTGCGACGCGACACGAAAATCGCAAGCCAATGCAAGAGAAAACCCTGTTTGGATGGCGAACCCGTTGATCGCGGCGATAGAAATCTTGTCAAGGTTTCGTACCGTTGTATTCACCGCTTGAGATATCGCTCTCAAACCGTTGTATGTACCTGAAGGATTGTGGTGCCCGTGGTTGATTTCTGGGACCTGCGTACTGTTCCCGCCATAGCCCTTTAGGTCATCTCCAGCCCAAAACGCCGAACCTTCTCCTGTGAAAAGAACTATCCGAATTGCGTCGTCCATCTGGGTCTGGGTGAGAACCTCAACCAAATCACGTTTCATTGGTGCGGTAGCGGCATTAAGACTTTCTGGACGGTTGAAGGTCACAACCAGAATTCCCGGCTCCTCGATCGCAGTCCGAAAACCGCAGTATTCGTCTTCTTGAACTGACATCTTCTCCTCCGTGGTGCATTACTCGGTTCTGAGATAAAGAAGCTACCTCGCCACTTCCAAGGGCGCTTTGTCGTTGGTACCGTCACTGTTCGTGACGGACGCCTCAGATGCACCATTCCTGCCATTTCAAGATTCGCTCATGCTGAGGTTCGACATCAGCGGATCCGAAGGCAACCGGACCCATTACATTACGCCCTTCGTCACCGACGGGACGCTGCTCTATGTCTTCGACGAACCCGGCCACGACCCAGAAGCATTCGCAACAATGTTGTTAGATCAACACATAGAGGTCACTAGCCGCGCGACAGGAGATCTGGGTGTTCGAGCAACCGGGCGACAACCCTCCGCGAATGAGGAACGTTGGGCTCGGGCTGCATGCACAGAAAAGTTTCTTTACGACCAAGCTTTGCAGGACCTAGCTCAGTTAGGGCCTGTTGTAGTTCTTGAGAACCCCGCTGGATGATCGGCATCTACCTCAAAGTTTCTCCAACCAATGTGATTGGGTGCATCATGTGTCGCCGTGCGCTAGGCAAGAGATCATGAAGGTGTCTATTGCATACGGCGGACCCGCCTCAGGCCGAAAACGAGACTGGGACCAACAGGTTGATTTTCTGCGAGAAGCGGAACAAATGGGTGTGGACATCATCTGGTCAGCTGAAGCATGGGGTATGGATGGCATTAGCACCCTGGCGTATCTCGCGGCAGTAACAGAAAGAGTGCAGTTAGGAACTGGCATACTGCAAATTTCAGCGCGAGCCCCGGTGATGACCGCCATGACTGCGCTTTCTATGGCCGCAATCAGCGGGGACCGGTTTATCTTGGGTTTGGGAGTCAGTGGCCCTCAAGTTGTCGAAGGACTTCACGGAGTCAAGTTCGGACAACCCCTCACGCGTCTGCGCGAAACGGTGGACATAGTGAAGCAAGCATTCGCTGGAGAGAAAATTAACTACGAGGGCACCCACCACGCTTTGCCACTCCCCGGAGGGGAAGGCAAGGCCCTTCGCCTCGCTCAGCCTGCAAACGATCACATCCCAATATGGTTAGCCACGCTAGGCCCCAAGTCTCTTGAGTACACCGGCGAAGTCGCGGACGGGTGGGCAGGTACCTCATTTGTTCCCTCCGCTTCGCACGCCACAATCGGGCACGTCAAAGAAGGCGCTTACAAGGTGGGCCGCGACCCCAGTGGCCTGGAATATCAGGCAGGGGGTGCAGTTCAGTTTGGAGAAGATATGGAGCAGCTAATAGCTCCCAGACGTCCAGGCGTTGCGTTCACCCTAGGTGCCATGGGTTCCGCAAAAACGAATTTCTACAACGATGCTTACAGCCGCGGTGGGTTTGAAGAAGAAGCGCGGGAAATTCAGCGGTTGTGGATCGACGGAGACCGCGACAAGGCCGCGCAATTAGTTCCCACAGAGCTGATACTGCAAACCAATTTTCTTGGCTCCGAAGCACAAGTGACTGACCGCGTTCGCTCCTATCGGGATGCAGGGATAACAGTTCTTCGCGTTCAGCCTGAAGGTGCCAACGCCCAAGACCGGCTCGACACCCTGGGAAGAATCGTCGATATTGTCAGATCCCTCAACGAAGACCGTGACGAGCTGTAGCGCACAAATTTGGCTGCTCGCTGCGTCCTCAGCCATTTCGTCTACGCGAACGCCTGAAGTTCGGCTGCGTCCGTTCTGCGAACCGAAACCACATCTACGGTTCGGAAACTAGCGACCCTCGATGACCAGGAGTCGACGTAGCCGCGGCCTTCGGAATGAAAGAAGGTCGTCATCGGGCCCTCCTGTTCGTAGGTGTCGACACCGGAAATTATTTCGGCTCGTCCGTCAATGAAAGTCAATTCAAAGGTCATGCTCAGAAAAGATAGAGCGCCTCCCCTGTGGCTAACTAGACCCTCAACCCTGTGAATTTCCGGTGGGAAAAACCGCTCCTATCCACAGAGCAGATTTCACGTGATCGCTGCAATAGCCTGTTAGTTATCCACAAGTCTTAACGAACGCCATGTGAGAGTTAGCCATGACTGAATATCCGAACAGCTTCACCAACGACGAGTTACGCGAGCGTCTGAGCTCACTTCAGTACCACGTCACCCAAGAATCAGGGACCGAACAGGCCTTCACCGGAGATACTTGGGACCAGAAAGACACAGGTACCTATCTCTGCGTGGTGTGCGACACTGCTCTTTTCTCAAGTGAGAACAAGTACGAATCGGGTTCAGGCTGGCCAAGTTTTTGGCAACCGCTTTCTGACACGGCCGTCGATACCCAAATCGATAACTCCCATGGGATGGTACGAGTCGAAGCCTTATGTCACTCGTGCGGAGCTCATCTTGGACATATTTTCCCCGATGGCCCACAACCTACGGGCGACCGTTACTGCATGAATTCAGCTTCGATGCGTTTCAATGCCGAGAACTCCTCGGAATAGATCCACGCGAAACCCTGATTCAGCCGGTCAACCTCGCTCGTTCCTCAACTGATGGGAACAAATCAACAATCGCATCATCGAGTTCTTGTTTGACTCCAGCCAACGGAAGCACATTCAAGACGCCCTGTCCTTGGCGAATGAGGTCGATAATTTCTTCACCGGAAACAAGCAGAGGGGAAGATCCGTTGATCACCAGATTTGCGGAGGCGACGTCGGTTCCAAGGTTCTCCCGTAGGTATGAGAAAACGTCTCTCACCATCTCAAGACGTATACCCGCGTCAAGCAGTGTCTTGACGACCTTCAATTCCAGCAGATCTTGATACGAGTAGCTACGCCTGCTGCCGCTTCCTTGTGCGTCAGCCAAAGAAGGACGAATGAGATCTGTTCGCGCCCAATAATCCAGTTGCCGGTAGGTGATCCCCACCAACTCTGCCGTTCGTTTACCGGAGAAGCCGGATTCCACTACGCCCTCAGCCACCGCTTTCGCCTCCGTCTTGTCCGTCTGGCAGTGTCATCACATAGATGAAACTACGTCGATGTGATGCAACAGTACGACGAAAACCGAAATCGAGCAACCACCCTACGCGCGACATTTCGCGCTCTGCGCGCGATCACTGGTTGTAATTGTCGACGATTAGCCTTGAAAATCGTCAGGCCTCACATCGTCTAGGAACTGCTTGAACTCATCAAGTAACTCATCAGGGTCGTTATCTGAGGCATCATCTGTGGGGTGTGTCTCAAGGACTTGGCCCGCTTCAGCTAGGACCTCTTCAGAGGCATAGATAGGTGTCGCTGTGCGGACCGCAAGCGCTATCGCGTCACTCGGCCGAGCAGAAATCGTGTGACTTTGCCCCGCAAGGCTCAGCTCAATTTCAGCGAAAAACGTGCGTTCGCGCAGCTCCGTCACCACGACCTTGGCGATCGTTGCCTCAAACTCCGCGAGCATCTGGACGAGCAAATCGTGAGTTAACGGCCGAGCCAGCCGAATGCCCTCGATGCCGCGATGTATAGCGTGCGCTTCGGGAGTATCAATGACGACGGGAAGCACCCGGCCTTGTCCCGTCGCCTCCCTTAAGAGAAGAAGAGGACTGTTTGACGGCAGTTCCACTTGGACCCCGAGTAACTCCATCTCGATCATGGACCGACCCTAGCCCGGCTTCGTCGCCAACAATGACCTTCAATTCGTCGATGAGACGAGGTAAAGCAACTTGAACTTCCCTATTTGGAGCTCATCTCCATTTGTGAGAACCGCCTCGGTCTCTTCTAGGCGTTCACCATTTAGATATGTGCCGTTCAACGAGCCCACGTCGCTGATGACATAGCCGGTACTGCCAACCTTTAGCTCCACATGGCGTCGAGAAACGGTGATGTCATCAAGAAATATGTCGCTATCAGGATGTCGACCAACTGTCATCTGCTCGCTAGCTACCCCATAGCGAGTCCCGGCTTGATGGCCGCTAGTGACAACAAGTACTGCGCCGCTAGGTGGGGCCTGCATATCCACTGTTCCGTCGATACCGCCCAGTGTCTCAAGGGCTTCGGTACTGACGTCGCCGTCTCCGCTCAAGGCTCGCCCGCAACTTGAGCAGAACTTGGAGCCCACAACATTGACGTGCCCACATCCGGTACATGATTCGCTCATTGATTACTCCGAACTCTCCTCAGCAACGAAGGATTGGTATCCCTCTGCGTCCATCAGGTTTTCCAGCTGGGAGCTGTCACTCGGCTGGAGAACACAGATCCAACCCTCGCCGTAGGGGTCCTCGTTAACAAGCTCAGGTTGGTCCTCCAGCGCCGCGTTGCTTTCGAGCACCTCACCTGAAACTGGAGCAAAAAGATCTGAAACTGATTTCGTTGACTCGATCTCAGCAAACGCCGCGTTGACCGTTACCTCCAAACCGACTTCAGGTAACTCGACAAAGACAACGTCGCCTAGGGCCTCTTGAGCGAAATCGCTAATTCCGACACGTACTGCGTCACCTTCCACACGGACCCACTCGTGGTCAGTTGAATATCGAAGCTCGCCGGGGGTATTCATGACTCAAACCTATCCCACGGCATCGGTAATCGAACCTACCCCGCTGTGTCACCAGCTCTTCGAGCTCGCCCTTCGCGTAGGGCGTCGCGAGCAGCAGGAACGTAGCCCACGGCCGACCAATAGTGAATCGGTAGACCAAGAGCAACACATACCCAGGCGCCAATAGCAAAAAAAGATGCCACCACTACATCACTCTCGCCCGCGAGAAAGAAGGGGAAAGCAAACATCAGGAAAAACGTTCCCGTTTTACCCCACCATGTCACTTCAATCTTTCGCGCACCCATCGCTCCAAGAAATAACGCAATTACCGCGACTAGACCCTCGCGGACAAGCGCCAACCATGCAATCCAACCAGGCACCGAGCCATCAATCCAGATCGCAAACACACCGACTAACAGCATCAACCGATCCGCTGTTGGATCCAATATTTTCCCTAACTCGCTAACTTGATCGAATCGACGCGCGATATATCCGTCTATCCAATCGGTAGCTCCGAGCGCACCAAGCAGTAGCGCCGCACCCCAACGATCCTCTTTGGAGAAAAGAATCCACAGAAATAGCGGGATGCATCCCAATCGAGCAACGCTAATCAAGTTAGGGAACGTAAGAGGCCTCCAGCCCAACTGCTCTTCAGACATCATTTGCATCGTAGGCTCCAACTCATGCCATCTGTTTTCACGATGATCATCCAAGGCGATTTACCAGGGACCTTCGTCTGGCGTGACGAGCTATGCGTAGCGTTCATGTCGATCAACCCGATCACCCGCGGACACGCTTTGGTTGTTCCAAACGCCGAGATCGATCACTGGCTCGACGCTCCCGTAGACCTCCAACAACACTTGTTCGAGGTCGCTCGACAAATAGCTCAAGCTCAAAAGCGTGCCTTCAGAACAGAGAGAATAGGACTAATCATCGCTGGGTTCGAAGTGCCGCACATGCACATTCATGTCATCCCTGCACAGGACATGTCCGACATGAATTTTGCTAACGCTTCCAGTTCTGTCGAAGAATCTGAACTCCAGGATGCAGCGAACGCCATTACAGAACAGCTTGACCAAGTCTGACCCTCGACCGTTGCGCTTGCCATCAAGCCAATGGAGCGATGAGTTCGGGCCCGTTATTGCGCGGGTTTCCAACCTTCCCGTCGACGGGATGGGCTTCAAAGAGCGCCCCTGGCGCAGGAGCTAGCAACTGCTTCAAGCGCGCTACGTCGGAATTTCGAGGGTCCAGCCATTCATCCCAAGCAGATTGGGGCAACACGACAGGCATCCGGTCATGAATATCCGACATGAACCTGTTTGCAGTGGTGGTCAAAATTGCGAATGAGATCGTCTGCGTTTCACCGCTTTGCTCTGGTCGACTTTCCCATATCCCCGCCATGCACAAGAGCTCTCGATCGGATCGGAAAATATACATAGG
>DASCSY010000113.1:0-7322 GCA_034399415.1 Acidimicrobiales bacterium | reverse complement strand
GGTTCAACGTTTACCGATCCAGATGTCCACTCATCGAATCCAACCGAATTCGGAACCAGCGAAATGTCAAGTTCGCGGTCGCCATATCCCACCATCACCAAACGCTGCAACGAAGGGAGGCCGTTCGCTACCTCCACGACTTTATTGGTGATGTCATGACGGACGCCGGAATAGAAATAACAGTCGGTGGCTACAAGTATCTTTGGTGTGATCTGACCGAAACGGTCAAGCACTCCGGCGGCACCAAAATCTGGACTTGTTGATGAATAGATCGCACCGATGCTCGCTGCCGCAAGAAACACGATGACCGCTTCAGGGCCGTTGGGTAGAAGCGTGGCCACGCGGTCGCCGGATTGAACACCTTCTGAGCGCAGAGCGCGTTGAACCCGACCAACAGCTGCGCGCAACTCACCGAAAGACAAATCGCGTTCTACAACATTCTCACCTCGGTAGCTGATAGCGATCTCATCGTCGGTACGTTTCAGATAATTTTCAGCCAAGTTGATGCTGGCATTAGGGAAAAATCGTGAGCTAGAGCCAGCACCCTGCTCAAGGTCGACGTTTCCGAGGTCGCCGATGCCCTCAGCGAAGTTCCACACCGCCCGCCAAAATTCTCCGCTTTCCTGGATCGACCAACGATGGAGGTCGTCATAACTTCCGGCCCCGAGAGATACCCCCACCCGTTCTGCAAAAGCCCACAAATTGGTGGACTCGCGGCGGGCGGCGGTTGGGGTCCAAAGAGGCTGGCTCACTATCCCTCCTAGGTCGAAGATGCGCTGTTCACGGTAGCCGCCATCTTGGTTCAAGCAGAAGCGAGCGGCCGCGTCGGTGTAGGGTCCCAAGAATGAGGGCAATTTGTGACGACCTTGACGCTGAGACAGACGCATTGCGAGAAGTTATTGACGGGTTGACCGAGGATGAGTGGCGGCTGCCGACGCCCGCTGACGGTTGGGACTCTCACGAGACAATCATTCACTTGGGTATGGCAGATGTTGCGGCCAGCCTCGCAGTACTTGACCCCACAGAATTTGAAAAAACAAAGACCAGGATGCTTCAAGGCGAGGGCGACCTTCACAGCTTCGGTGGCCTTGATGTGCGATCGCTGACGGGCACTGAACTGTGGAAGTGGTTCATGGGAGAACGAAATCGCATGAACGGAGCCTTTCGTGCCCTCGGCCCCAAAGATCGAATCCCATGGTTTGGACCCGACATGAGCGCCCTCTCCTTCGCGACTGCCCGGCTAATGGAAACTTGGTCCCACAGCCACGATGTTGCCGACACTTTCGGCGCGGAATATCCGCAATCAGAGCGTTTGCGTCATGTCGCACATATTGGCGTAACTACAAGAGGTTGGAGCTATGTCAACAGAGGGTTAGAACCTCCTCAGGGACCTGTTCGAGTGGAACTGACTTCCCCGGGCGGCGAAATTTGGACTTGGGGACCGAACGATTGTGAAGACGCAGTCATCGCCGACTCGTACCAATTCTGTCTCGTTGTCACCCAACGCCGCCGCCCTCAAGAAGCCGACCTTGAGATTCAAGGAGATCTCGCCGCTGAATGGATGGAAATTGCCCAGGCGTTTGCAGGACCTCCAACCGATGCACCTGAAGGGCGTGTCGGCGGTTAACGCCAACGGAAGATGTTGATTGTCGGCGTGACTGGCGGCATGGGGGCAGGAAAGTCCACCGTTGCCGAATTACTTTCCCACCGCGGAGCTGAGGTCATCGATGTCGACGCGCTTGGTCGAGAGATCATCGAACCGGGAGGTCTTGCGGTGTCAGCCGTGATAGATCGATTCGGGGAGAGCGTGTCTAGTTCTGACGGAGGGATAAACAGGGCTGCCCTAGCCGGCATTGTTTTCGGTGACGAAGAACAACTAGCTGCGCTGGAAGAAATATCCCACCCCGCGATCAACGAGCTCCTCGACCAACGGGTCGACGCAATTAAGAGTCCAAACTCCATCATCATTTACGACATGGCGGTTCTCGTTGAGAGCCGACTCGGGTACGCCACTAAACATCCCTACGAAGTGGTGGTGGTCGTCGAGGCACCCATGTCGGATCGTCTTGATCGCCTAGCAACTCAAAGAGGTGTCTCACGAGAAGATGCCATTGCTCGGATCGAATCACAGGCCTCTGATGAGGAACGCCGCTCCGTCGCACAGTTCGTCATCGCAAATGGGAGCGACCTCGCCTCGTTAGACGCCGCCGTGGAGCAACTATGGACTGAATTGGAACGCCTCCTAGCATCGAAGCAGCCTTAAATGGCCAGGTCGTATCCCCCCACACGGCACATCCTCCGACATCTCCGGCTCTGTCACCAAGTCGACGACGAAGGCAATATCAGCGCGACGATGCCGATACTCCCGGACCTCTTAGACCAGGGAGGTTGGCTTCGATTGGGTGCTATCGCAACCCTGGTCGACTCTGTTGCCGGACACCATGGCGTAATGCAAGTCGCCCCAGATTGGGTGGCTACTTTGCAGCTGGGCACCGTACTTGCTCGAAAGGCGGAAGGAACAGAAGTAATTGCGGAGTGTCGACCGCTACGAATTGGCCGCAACAATGTCGTTACCGAAACCGCCATACGCGATTTATCTGGTGAAATAGCGAGATCAACATGCACTTACGCCCGCCTTCCCGCCCGCACCGACAATCCGAGTGTGGGCACGGCAAAGGGCCAGGTAGTGGATTATGCGGAAGATGACGAAGAACATCCTCGGCCGATGCTTGATGATTACCTCCGCATCGACACCAACCCAGACGAACCTGTCATACAGCTGCCGCACCACTCGCGCATTCACAATTCTTTTGGCTCAATTCAGGGTGGTGCTGTGGCTGTCTTGGTTGATGCGATGGCCGCGCACCTATGTCGGCTGACCCACAAAGCACCAGCGCGCTGCACCAGCGCCGACGTCCATTATCTCGCGCAGGCTAAGACCGGTCCCTTCAGGGTCGAAGGCGAACCATTGCGAATCGACCAAGACACAGTGACGAGCAGAATACGAGTCGTTGATGTCGGTAACGACAACCGGTTACTTGACGTCGCCACCGCAACAGCGGCACGCATCGAATAGGTGGTAGGAGGTCCGTTGTGGAACTCGGCATAAAAGACAAAGTGGTTTTGATTTCAGGTTCCTATCGCGGGACCGGAGCAGGAACCGCAAGAGTCTTCGCGCAAGAAGGCGGTCTTGTCGCCGTTCACGGCCATGAGTCAGGTCAAGCCGATGAAGTAGTTAGCGACATCAGAACGAATAACGGCAACGCGGTCGCTGTGCATGGCGATTTAGGAACTTCGGAGGGCGCGGAGCACGTGGTAAGTCAGGTCGAGGAGGCTTACGGCCCTGTCGACGTGCTCGTAAACAACTACGGAGCTCCCGGCAGTACTAAATGGACGGATTTGGCTGAAGTATGGAAGCAAGGTTGGGAAACCAACGTCCTGACCGGAATTCGACTTACCCAGCGGGTCCTTCCGTCGATGCGAGAACGAGGGTGGGGGCGAATTATTTTCATAGGGACCGTCGGAACGGAGCGACCAAGCGAACGCAACCCGGACTACTACGGGTCGAAAGGTTCCTTACCTGTGGTAGTGCGGAGTCTTGCAAAAGAGCTCCGTGGATCTGGGGTTACCGCGAACTTGGTAAGTCCAGGCATGATCGCTACCTCAGAAGTTCGGGAGATGCTCCAGCGGCGGGCCGCGCGTCACGACATTCACGGATGGGAAGAAGTGCAACGCTGGGCGCTTGACAATTCGATGCCTAACTTGACGGACCGCATACCCGACCCGGAGGACATCGGTCGATATGTCGTATTTGTGGCCAGTGAAGCCGCCTGGCACTTAACGGGCATGGATTTCAAGACTGACGGCGGTGCGATCGATGCGTAATCGTGAAAATCTCAACCTAAATGTTGCGTTACCCCGACCGATGGACACGCAAATGCCGGGGGTCTGCTTCAGCAGTCATGCGCGGCGATCTTGCGGAACCGGAACGAAAAGGCACGCGCTTCAGTCCTACGAGGAGAACCCCAACGCTGCGAAATATGCAACCACCTCTTGAGTTAACCCCATATTTCTTTAGCCTGGGTTAGACCCTTCGGGGACGTGGGGCTACTGTGCCCCGATGAAAATCATTGGGTACTACCTGGAGTCCTGGCGTCGTTTCCGAGATCTGAAGGGCCGAACCACGCGACCCGCTTTTTGGTGGCCGTTCCTCATCCACCCCTTTGTGTTCTTAGTCCTTGGGGGAATCTTTGCCGTCATTTTCGGCATCGAATCCGACGAATGGGGGCCGGAGATCTTCTACGGCATTGCCTATCTCTGGGTGCTGATCACATTGGGTGTACGTCGCCTACATGACATTGGTCGAAAAGGAACATGGCTGCTACTTGGGCTCGTGCCCTTCGGAAATTTGGTGCTTCTGTATTGGCTTGTTCAGCCGAGCACTTCTGAGACCAGCGAATAACTTTCCCTGTAAATACCGGGTCCTATCCCCTATGAGATATGACGAACTTCTTGATTAGGTCCCGCGTCGTGCACCAAGCAATAACGAAGATCGAATTGCCGTGATCCCAGAAGTGCTGATCAAGGATCTGTTGGTTCTAAAAACAGTGCAGTGTGAGGAGCAACGTAAATACGCCAGGCCTGCATTATTCCTCCGTTAGGGCCGGTCCGTAAAAGCACCTCGTCTCCCGCTTCAACTCTGAGCTCCACAGCAGGGCTCTGCAGCCACATCAATCGCACTCTGACCTCATGTATCCCTGGCTGAATTTCGAAAGTCTCAGATTTGTCATCCTTGACGCGCCCAATCTGTTGGCCATCTACCCGCACTTGGTAGGCCCGCACTGTGTCTCGATAATGATGTACGCGGTCGATGGTTAATCGAGCTGATCCGGTCAACGCTGCCCCCGGTAGGTGGATTGACAACTCTGAAGCTACCCCCGACGTTCGCCGTTCCCTAACTCCCACCCGCCGATAGCGTGAAGAGAGTTAGAAATACTGACCCAAACGAAACTTCTATCGGAGCTATCCATGAGCAATGAGTTGCGGGCTGAATTAGACGCGTGGATTGACGCCAACTGGGATCCAGATATAGCGGTTCGTGAATGGTGGCAACGTCTCTCCTCGGCGGGCTTAACAAACCCCGGCCTTACTCAACCATTCGGCAAAGGATGGGGCCGCACCGAAACACGGATTCTCGCTGCTGCGCTGCGAGAACGCGGCGCAATAGGATCGCCCGCCGGCCTGGGCATGCTGCTGGCTGCACCAACAATTCTCGCTCACGGCAGCGACACCCAAATTGACCGGTATGTCCCACGCATCTTGGATGGCACGGACGCTTGGTGTCAGCTTTTTTCGGAACCTGGTGCCGGTAGTGACCTAGCCGGTCTTCAAACCAAGGCAATTCGGGACGGCGACGAATGGGTGATCACCGGACAAAAGGTGTGGACGTCGGAAGGACAACACGCCGATCTGGGAATGCTCATTGCGCGGACCGATCCAGACGCTCCGAAGCATCGCGGGATCAGCTGGTTCGCGTTTCCGATGAGACAAGAAGGAGTCGAAGTCCGACCTTTGCGCGAAATGACAGGCCGGTCTCTATTCAATGAAGTCTTTATCGACGAGGCTCGCGTGTCCCATCAGGACCTCATTGGTGAACTGAACGACGGTTGGCGCGTAGCCAACACCACCCTCACGGTGGAACGCGCAGGGATTGGCGGGGGACATGGCTTGGCCTATGCAGCCGCGCATCCTGGCAGCATTGCGGGTCACTTGGAAAGACCAGCTGGCTCGTTCATTGGAAAGCGCTTGGCTTTGGCGGCTGGCGGAGTTGGTCCAGGGACCCTGCAACTACTCAAAGAACTCGCGGAGGAACGCGGAAAACTCGATGATGGGCGTATCCGGCAAGACCTCGCTCAACTACACACCGAACTTGAATTGATGCGTATGAACTCGCAACGCACCCGTCACGCAAGTCAACAAACCGGTGGCGAAGGCAACCTTGCCAAGATCCTCATGACCTCGGCGCTGCATCGAACCCGCGAGATCGCCGGCTCGATCCTCGGACCTGAGATGACTCTTTGGGGCGAGGAGTCGGTGACCGCTGGTGTCCTTCAAGAGATGGCCATATTTTCCCCGGCCCCGTCGATCTACGGGGGCACAGATGAAGTGCAGCGAAACATCATCGGAGAAAGGGTGCTCGGGCTTCCTAAAGAACCCGGCCCTAATAAGGACACTCCGTTCGCCGAGCTGCTACACAACAAGGCAGGCTGGTAAGCGCGACAACGACTGCCCTTCAAGACTCAACAACTGTTATGAAGACTCTCCAGTTGGAATGATGAATAGGCCTTCAGCTGTGATCAACGGATCAGCAACTTCGTCGGGGACTCCATCCTTGTCTTGACGGACGTTCAACTCAACCTTGAGTTTGCGACCCTCACGGCTTGCTTCCCAAGCTTCGAACCACACTGGGTGGTCAACTGGGACCCCTCCTCGGTAGTCAACCTCAAGGCGAGCGGTGTAGGCAGCCTCTCCGATGACGACCATCAGATATCCCATGGTGTCGTCAATCAACGCCGAAACCGCACCCCCATGAACCCTCCCAGGGGCGCTTTCAAAGGCAGCCCCGAAAATGACTTTGCTTCGCACTCGATCCCCAACGCGACGCAGTTCAACCTCGACGCCCATGGGATTGGCCGGTCCGCTAAAGGTCCTGTCACTGAAGGCGATCACTTCAGCGCCGTCACCAGGTTGAGGGTCGCTATATCGACGTTCAAAATAGTCTGATGGTCGGGCGACAGGATCCGAGCGTTCTAGATCCGAAGCAGCAGTATCAGCCCACTGGGCAATTGCTTCCAACTCCGCGTCGCTGACCCGATGGCGGACAAAGGCGTTGCCGAGCCTACGCAACGCCTTAGCCGAACGACTTCGCTGGGAAAGCTGCGAGTCGGGATAAACCAGATGAACGTCTGGGGTCGAATCATGATCGTCTTTAGTCATGAGAACCTATGCGGTTGTGTTGTTCGTAGGGATAACCGATTAGGCCACCACCAGGGCTTTGAGGGTCGAAAATCCAGTACTGACGGATCTCTTCGATGAGGTTGCCTTCAAAGCTGTAATGCTCGCTGCCTCTTACGGAAAAACTTTCCCCGAGATGCTCACCTTCCATCATCCACTCGATCGCCGCAGAGTCACCGCTCTCCACGACCCGCTCTACTACCCATCTCGCGCCCGTCCATTTAGTCCGAATCTGATTCCAAAACTTTCCGATGGATCCGGCGGACACGATGGGAGAATGATTTGTGTCATAGATCACAGCGTCGTCG
>DASCSY010000112.1:0-7329 GCA_034399415.1 Acidimicrobiales bacterium | reverse complement strand
CGGGGTGGAGCACCCAGCCGACCTCCACACCCGGCCAGTCCGGACGCTCGGGACGGTGGAGGCCTGCCCGGCCCAGGAAGATGCCGGTGGACCGCTCCTCCAGCGCCCACTGTCCGGTTCCCCGGAGCACCCACTGGCCCATGAACCAGGCCATCTGCTGCCAGGCGTCGCTTCGGTCCAGGCTCTTCGGGAGGTGCAGCGAGCGTCGCACCTCCGGGGTGTCCAGCACGGCGAAGTAGTCGTCCACGTCGTCGTCCCGGAATGGGCGCAGGACCAGGCGGTCGGTCTCGAGCGTCGGGCAGACGGTCATGGGTTCAGTTTGCCCCAAGGTCAACACCACCGCCATCGACACCACCGGATAACCCCATTATTAGAGGGCGGGCGCCCCCGATAGCGGCGGTTCCGCACGGTATATCCTTGTGTTTACACGGGGAGACCGTAGCCGCGGGTGTGCAATAGACCGTGGGCGCTACAGGATCTACCTTCAAACCGCCAGTTACCGCTAGCGGTCAGGCGAACTCAAGAAAGTTAGGCTTGGTCGCTGATACGAGGCGGTTCAATCCACGGTTGAGCGATTTCCATCCACTCGGTAGCAAACGCTCCCTCAGTTTGAACAGTCGATTCGATCAGTGGTGTTCGCCGCGTCAGAACCTTGCAGAACTCATAGGCACTGGCGGTGACTCGGTTTGTTGCGTCGTCGGGTCCCCAATACCAGTGATCTCCGCTGGGGCCAGTGAGTTCCACCCGGACCGGTTCGGTGGGCACAGCCATACCACGATTGATGTAGCTGAACTCGCGGGTGACATAGCCGATATGTGCGATGTGACGGAGACGATCCGTCTGGGGATACTGCATGTCAAAGCTGTCGGCCAAGTCATGGGAATGGGTCCAGGTCTCCAGAAGTCGACTGGTCGCCAACGATCTTGCCCCAATGTCTGGGCCAAGCCAGGTGATTCGCGCCTTCGGTTCAACGTTTCGTAACGCGTCAATCATCACCGTGTGACCGCTGAGAAACCAAGCCCACAGCTCACCGCCGGACATCGCCCCTATGTTCGAGCCAACCAACTCGTGAAGTGAGACTTCGCCTTTAGACAACTGCTGGCGGGCGTTAGTAAACGACACCGGATCGGTCACCGCAAGGTGACAAGCCCAATCCGCAGCACCCAAGTGAAGGATTGTTTCATGACTGTCCCAACCTTCCGCAACCGTGGGTGCACGCCATTGCTCTTCACTGAGACCGCTAACGACGGTACCTAAGGCTGTCGTTTCAGCTTCGAGGTCATCGCAAATCTGGTCCACGTCTGGATGGTAGTTCGTTGCAACGGCACCTAGAGCGTCGGCTCTTCCCAAGATGCCGCCCTATAAGAAAGGTTTGTTGGCGCTGCAGCGCTTCAAGATCCTTGGAACTACAGAGCCGGCCGACGAGTTACCCTGAAACGATGACGACCTTGGTTGAGCGCCCGCATGGCTGCCTTTCTCCGGTGCTGTTGGACCCGGTGCTCGACAACCCTGAGTCGATCCGCGACATGGCGATGAGGAACGGCCCCTATTTCATGCCGGCTCGCTACCTAGTAAGCGGCGCCAGCGCCGACTCTGCTAGCGACAACTCAAACCGGGAGGACGTTGAAGTCCCCGATTACCTGATCGGTCCGACCTGGCGGGGTGACTGGGCGGTCGAAGGTAGGCCGTTAGTCGATGGTGTAGATCGCGTCCTGGAACACAAAGGGTTCGCTCAGGCGGCACGGGCAATCTATGGCGCCGAAGTGGTGGTACCCGAGCAGGTCTACGTGAACCTGTCCACCCCGATGCCCGGTCAAGGATTTTCTCATACTGACATTCCCGAGTTCATAGGCATTGACCGCACCAACGCTCCGGGCTGGCTCCTTCAGGCCATGGGAACATCGCGTCTGTTTGAAGATGTCCGCATTACCATCGTGACCGCTGTGGCGTGGTTCTATCGGGGTGAACGTGGGTTCTTTCGCTATTGGCCGAACGGCCGCGACGCGGACAGCATCCGCCACGAAAACATGTGGAACACTGCCGCGGTTGGCGACAACGACTACATGCACCACCAAGTGGAACGCATTGGCCCCGCTGGGGTTAGAAAACCAGATGGCTTGACGATTAACTCACTGCTTGATCACGACGGAGAACGATGGATCGTCCAGGAGGACGGCCAGACGTTGTTGGATTATGCAGATGAAGACGTGCGGCTCTCGGTCTCGTGGAAAGCAAAGATTTACGCAGACGAAGCGATCCGTCAGGTTGCTGACACGGGAGACGGAGGGACCGACCTTGAGGAGGTAGTCACCCGCTTGGCGGACGCACTAGGAGAACCACGACCAGAGAACGTGGAAACTGCCTTCGCTGATGTCGACTTCCGGAACCATCTAACGGCACGCTGGAGCGGCTACCAGTCCGGTTGATTTATCGGCCCTTGTCGTTTCAGTCCCTGGCCCGACGGCGCCGATCGACAACGACTGTAGGTTCTAGCCTTCTGGCGGTGGGGCAAGGGGCAGATCTACGCGCCCGGCGGCGTAGCCACCATCAACCAAGACTGTGGATCCCGTAATGAAATCTGCCTGTGTAGAAGCCATGAAAAGCACGGCACCTGTGACATCTTCAACGTGCCCAATTCGTCCCATTGGTACGTCCTTGAGGTAAATATCAACAAACGCCTGCGCGGGCCCGCGGCCACCGCGTCTGGCTAGGTCCATGAGGCCTGGAGCCACCCCGTTTACATTGATCCCGTGGGGTCCGAGTTCTATGGACATGCTTCTCGTTAGCATCTCAAGGGCCGCCTTTGAAGACGAATAGTGAGCTGAGCCTGCTCGGGTCCACAGATAGTTGCCGGACAAGATGTTGACGATCTTGCCACCGCGACCCGAGGCGATGGCCTGTTTGGCGAATGCCTGCGATGTCAGGAACGGGCCTTTCAGGTTGGTGTCTAAAACTGCATCCCACTGGGTCTCCGATATTTCTAGAAACGCAGTGTTCTGCGTGATCCCCGCATTGTTCACGAGTATGTCAATCGATTGGAACCGCCGCTGTGTCTCGTCTATGAGGTCTTCTCCACCCGCTCGGGTGGAGATATCTGCGACACACGCTTCGACGTTTTCGAATCGATCTTTGAGGTCCTCAAGTGCTGCTTCTAATTTCTGCGTCTTGGTGCCGTTCAGCATTACGCTTGCACCCGACTCCAAGAACGCTTCAGCAGTTGCGAGGCCGAATCCACCGGAGCTACCGGTCACCAAGACCACCTTGTCAACAAATTCTATAAGCACTGTAAGTCATCCCTGCCAGCGAGCCTTCGTCGCTTCTTGTCCTAGAGCTCCGCTTCGTCGGAGGGAGACCCAGAAAACAAAATATAGGTCTCCCCGTGCCGGCGATACAGCCGATTGCGGGTCCGACTTGTGCGATCTAGCTGTCGGGATATTGACCCAAAGTGACCTGGCCTACATATTCGCGAAGCTCCGCTGGTCCGAACGGCTGCATGAAGGGGCCAGCTCGGACATCGCGGTAGAGACGAGCGAGGGCGTCTGAATTGATGTAGCCCGCGCCACCGAGCAGATCCATGGCCTTGCTGACAACTCCAATCGCACCCCGATTCACCGTCCACTTTGCCGCTTGATAGTCGCTCATGAGGCCATGTGCGTCTTCCATAGATGCAGCAGAAGTCGAATGGCGCTCGCAGTACGCATCCATCTCCACCCCGGCCGCACCCAGTACCGCTCGACACTGGGCTAACTCAAGTGCCATCTCTCCGACGAGGTTTTGAATGCCCGACTGCTCAGCAGCAAGCTGACCAACACGTGACCTTGTAAGCAGTTTCTCCAACGCGATGTCATGAGCCGCTTCAGCGATACCCAAAAAAGCTCCGACCAGAACGATGTTTGCAATGGCTCGAAACTCTAGATACTGCAGGCTCCACTTTCCCCACGGACCCATCCTGCCAAAGGCAGACTCAGGTACCCATGCGTCCTTAAAGACCACTGATTGGCTGCCCGAGCCGCGCATGCCCAGCGCATCCCAGTCGTTCTGAGGTATCAAGCCTGGCGTATCCATCGGGAGCACGATGTTTGCCATGTCGTCACCATCGTCGTCGCGCACTCGCGCGACCGTTGACACGTGAGTCGCTATTGGAGACATGGTGACGAAGATCTTCCGTCCGTTGATTCGCCAACCATCGCGGTCATCTTGGCGGTGGCGGACTACCTCAGTTACCGGGTGCAGATTGTCGGTCCCAGCTTCGGTCGCTGTGGCGCAAATGAGCATCTCTCCAGCGACCATCTTTCTGAGTGGTTCCGCAAGGTTGTTGGTGCGCTCGTCATCGGGGCCAAGGTCGGTCTTGGCAAGGGAATACGCCTGCGCCATTCGGCGACCTATCGCATGGTGCATGGTGATGGCTATAGCGGTCGACGCATCTCCCCGCGCAAGAGTGGCGATGGCGACAATCCAGTCGTGGATCGACTCCAAACCGAACCCTCCCAACTCCTCCGGAACGAATGCTGAGGAGATACCACTGGCAAGCAGGTCGTCAAAGTTTTGGCGACACATCTCGTTTTCAACATCGGCGGCTTCGGCCCGCCCAGCGAAGGGCTCCACCAGCGACTCCGCAGCGCCAACGACAGACACTCCCGGGGCGGTTCGGGGCGTCAGCTCAAAACTCATGGGCAGCCATCCCCCAACCGAACTCCCCAGCCGAAGGCTGAATCAACATCGCAAACTCCAAGCGTTTAAACACCGTCGCAAATGACTAGCGGTCCCTCGGAATTATCTAGGCGGAACGGCAGGATCTCCTGATACGCACCTGAACTCTTCCACTCGATCGCCGAATCGCTGTCAGGGAACTCCAGTACCACTGCCACTGGGTTCGGGTCGCCTTCGGTGTAGTGCTGCGCACCCCCTCGAACAAGATAACGACCTCCGTGATCGGTAACCGTTGTCTCCACGGCAGTCATGTACGGACCCATTGCTTGGGCATCATTAATTTTCAGCATGGCCACCACGTACGCCTTTGCCACGTCGCACTCTCCTTAGTCAACAACTGAGTCAAAGTCCTAGCAGGTAGCTGCGTTACGAATCAACGAGATCTCCCGTTCCCTACTCCTGTTCGAGTCATTCATCGGTGTTTCGGGCCGTCGCTACCCCGCCCGTGTCCTGCACGCGTGCTAGCGGTTACGTCGGGTAGCTGTCGCGGTAATGACTTATTTGGCTCTTCGACCGAACGCGAGCGTTGAGCTTCGTGGCACGGGAGCTCTCCGAAATCCCGAATCTCAGGCACTCACCAACTCTGCCGGGTCGAACTCTGGCGGCGGAGGTGGAGTCAGATCCCGCAGGTACGGGAAGACTTTGTCTCTCATCAACTCCATCGACTTGAGAACTTTGTTGTTGTCAAGACCGCCCAGGCGAGTCCAACACAACAACTCGGTCATCCCATAGACGTCTTGAGCCTCGGTGAGGCGTTCCACCACCTGATCTGGTGAACCGCAAATGACGAACCCTCCATCAGCGAGTTTGTCGAAATCGGCAACAGCGGCAACGTCTCGAAAGGCGTTGTACATCTCGTAGGATTTGACGGGCGTGTCACCCTCTACTGACACGTATTTGGCAATGGTGTTGAAGTACCACTGGCAGGCGTCTCGATATTCTGCCTCTGCCTGTTCCTTAGTCTCAGCTACATAGACCATCATCAGGCAACCAACCTGCTTATCCTCAACCGAGTGTCCGCCCTGGACCAAGCCTCGGTAGTAATCCTTACGGCGTTGGACGGCCAGTTCTGGCGAGAGGCCGAACACCGAGCCGAGCAATAGATTGTGCCCGTAAGTCCCCGCCATCTCAAAGGTTTCCGGTGACAGGCAGGCCATCCACATCGGGGGCTGCGGTGCTTGCAGGGGCCGGGGTCTGATAGGCACGTCGGTGAAGTCGTAGAATTCACCGTGGTAGTCGACCACGCCATCCCGCCACGCCATCCTGATGATGTCAACGCATTCCTCGAAACGCTTGCGGGTGGTGGTTTGATCGATGCCGTATCGCTGGAATTCCAGGGGTTGGTAACCGCGTCCCATGCCGAAATCGACACGGCCATCGCTCATCAAATCCAGTAGCGCGTAGTCCTCGGCCACTCGTAAAGGATGGTTCATGGGCAGCACCACGATTCCGGTGCCTAAACGGACTTTTTTGGTGACCGAGGCGACTGCCGCCAAGCTCAGCGCTGGGGAAGCGCAGTAGCCATACTCAGTGAAGTGGTGTTCCGCTGGCCAGATTGAGTCGAAGCCGTACTCCTCTGCAGCAACCATCAACTCCAGCTGTTCAGTGACTACCTGGTGTTCGGTCTTTTCAATTGGATTCTCGAATAGATGCAACATTCCAAATCGCATGGGTTCACCTCCGTTGTTTTATTTCTCCTGCTCTCTCGGAACTCCCCCCATCTGAGCCCAGGTTTGGCTGACCAGGTAGGGCACAAGGTCCCGACTCTGCGGTCCAGGTATCGGTCAATACCGTGAGACGGGACCATTTGCCCTAGGCACCCTCCAATAGCAAACCCATGATTGGGAATCCGACCGAATTCAACGTGAGGCTTCTGCAATGGAAATGAACGTCCAACCAATCCCTTCAGTACCTGATCGCATCAACGAGATTCGCGGCTTGACCGCGACCATCGTGAACCGGGAGATTCTGCCGGTGGAGAACATGTTGTGGGCCGACCAGCGCCATGAGGGTGTCTGTGAGGCCGATCGTGCCGAAGCTAGTTCCCTTCGAGATGGTGTCCGCAGGAAGGTTAAGGAGGCAGGTTTATGGGCACCTCATTTACCCGAGGAGTACGGCGGAGCAGGCTTCAATTTCCTTGAGCTCGCCTACATGAAAGAAGTGTTGGCCTACGCCGTAGGAGCGTCATCACTATTTGGCGTTCAGGCCCCCAACTCAGGGAACCAATCGATCCTCGTGCGTTACGGCACCGAGAAACAAAAACAGAAATGGCTGCTGCCCCTCATTGAGGGCGAGATGGAGTCGGGATTCTCAATGACCGAACCTGATCAGGCCGGCTCGGACCCCCGTTCTTTGAAAACCACCGCTCGTCGAGACAATGAGGACTGGGTGATCAACGGACACAAGTGGTTCACCTCCAACGGGATGGCCGCAGACTTTTTCATTGTCATGTGCCGTACCGAAGAAGATGGCGCTGATCGTGCCGCGAACTCGAAGATGACTCAGATCATCGTTCCTAGCGATGCGGACGGCGTAGAGATATTGAGAGGAATCAGCGTTTGGGGGCAACCCAGCGATCACTGCGAAATTGTTTATGACAACGTAAGGGTTCCATTGGAA
>DASCSY010000111.1:0-7346 GCA_034399415.1 Acidimicrobiales bacterium | reverse complement strand
GAAACGCCCGATGATTGATACCTGGTAGCTGCTCGTTCGCCCCACCAGCGACATGGGCGAATCATTGAAGTTATTCCAGAAGTTCGGCCACCGCGAGTTCTGCTATCTGGTCGGGGTCGTAGCCGGCGCATTCCATCAGAACCTCAAAGGTGTGCTCACCGAAAATCGGTCCGGCGTGGGTGACCTGAGCCGGGGTGCGCGACATGTGAAAACGGGTTCCGTCAACAAAGAAAGGTTCGTGGCTTGCATGGGCGACTTCGACGAAACAGCCGCGATGAGTCATTTGCTCGTCGGCAACTAGTTCAGGCGAGTTTTGGACAATGTGGGCTGCTACCCCAAGAGTTTGGAGTCTCTCCATGAGCTCCACGCCTTCTTGCTCGACAGTCCACGCGGAAATGGCCGAGTCGAGTTCGTCGTGTTGAGCGTGTCGTTCATCGGCGGTCAGGTCTGCGAGATCACCGCGGTTCATCTCCTGTGCCAAAGACTGCCATTGGTCGTCATCTTTGCATGAGATCGCTATCCAGTTGTCGTAGCCGCTTGTGGGGTACCCGCCCTGTGGGGCAAAAACAATGTCCCGGTTACCGGCTCGCTCCCAAACGTTTCCGTTGACCGAATATTCGAGAAGCGCTGGCGTCATAAGATGCAAGGCCGCTTCGGCCTGAGAGAGATCTATGTATTGGCCCTGACCGGTTCGTCTCTTGTGTTCTAGTGCTCCCATAACGGATGCGACAAGCCAACGCGGTGAGGTGTAGTCGGTGTACGCGCTGTAAGGGCCGGTTGGTGCCCGATCTGTCCAACCAACCGGGTAAAAGAAGCCTGATATTGCTGCGGCCATAGTCCCAAAACCAGCCAACATTGCCAGAGGACCTGTCTGACCCATAAGACAGCTTGAAGCCATAATGATGTCGGGCCGCCGCTTCTGAATCTGTTGGTAGTCGATATCCCAAGCGGTCATTGCCTTGGGAGAGAACGATTCGAGCACCACATCAGCCCAGTCAATGAGATCCCATATGACGTCAATAGCTCCCGGTTTCGCCATATCGAGGGTGAGCCCTCGCTTTCCGGCGTTCATGTTGTGATAAATCCCTGACTTGTCAGGGTCAGCAACATCAGCCGGAAATGGCGAGATACTTCTGACGGCATCAAGTTTGTTCGCCGATTCCACTCGCACGATCTCAGCGCCGTAGTCGGCCAGTACTCGTGAAGCAGCGGGCCCTGCCATAGCCCACATGAAATCCAAAACTTTTACCCCTTCAAGTGGAAGCGTTGTTGAGGCGATGGACTCGGTTACGGCGACATCAGCGCCGCGGTCGGGCTCATTTAGCACCTGCACGGTGTGTTCGCCTAGGCGGGGGGCTTCAGCCAGTACCTTCAACGGAGTTTCAGCGAACTTAGCGAAGGCTCCTGGGTAATCGACCATGGAGCCGTCACCATGTTCGACTGTCTCCCAATAGCCACGAAAGTCAAGTTGTTCGCTGTTGACAACCTCTTCGGTCGTAGTCACCGGAGTGATTAGGACGCGACGTTTCATCGCCGCCTCCAAAAGTTCAGCTTTGGTTTTAGTAGCAAAGAATTCGGTGAGGATGTCTTTAACTCGTTCGTACTCCTCCTTCAATTCTCGGCCGTCGAGGAGCATCAGCGCATATTCGACCCAATCTTTGTCTCGGGTGGCCTCGTCACAGAAACCTTCCTCATATACCCAAGCCATAAGGTTCCGTGTGAACGGGGCGAAGGCGGGGCCAAACAAGAAGCTGACCGACGCATAGCCGTCTGAACACGGCCACATGACTTGGATGCGAATCCCTCCAAGTTCCACTCCACCAGCAAGCCTGGTGGGCGGTGTTGCACCCAATGGGGTCGCTAAAGAGTTCGACTGGGTGCATTGGTTCATTGAGTGCTGAGCTGATACATCAATGTGCTGTCCCAGTCCAGATGTCGACTGTCGCTCAAATAGAGCTATCAGCGCCGCACCGGCTGCCTCCGAAGCCGCGTTAGCGAACGCTTGGGGCAGGGTGCCTCCGGCTCGCAGCGGAGACCGGTCGTCGTCACCGGTCAACACCATGTTCCCAGCGGCTGCCTGAAGCGTAAGGTCGCTGTGTTCCCAGTTCGCTTTGGGGCCGTCGCCGCCAAACGCGGTAATGGAAACGTCGATCATATGGGGATTGAGTTCAGCGATCTCTGAAGGTGTAAGCCCCAGTGACGCCATGACTCCTGGATCAAACGAGTCGAACATGACGTCTGCCCCCGCTATAAGACGTCGAAGTTCGCTAATCCCGTCAGGGGTGTCTAAATCCAAGACAACGCTTTTCTTGCCGCGGTTATAAGCCCAGTGATGAAGTGAGTGCTCACCGTCATCTATTCCTTCGGCAAATGGTGCAAGTTGGCGGGCATGCGAACCTGAAGGCGGCTCAATAGCGATGACCTCCGCGCCCATTTGCGCAAGGACGAAAGCCGCGAGATGACCTCGTTCGTCAGTTAAATCAAGAACTCGGTATTCGCTGAGCACTATTTGCCCCCCCCTTTGAACCCCTACTTGCTACTTGGGACGATAGCCCCCCCTTAGGTACCGACCTGACTACGGTGCTCATATGTCCTTACCTCCGCACCGCGTCGACTATCTACCTATGGTCGACCGACCAAAGATCAGTTGGCCAAACGGGGCTCAGGTCGCATTGTGGATCGCGCCGAACGTTGAACACTACGAATACCTACCACCGCGCGACCCGCGTCGTAATCCCTGGCCTCGATCTCCTCACCCCGACGTACAGGGCTACTCACATCGCGACTACGGCAACCGAGTTGGGTTCTGGCGAATGCTGGAAGTTCTCGATCAGCACGACGTTCGCTGCACCGCTTCCACAAACCTCGCGGTGTTTGATCATTATCCCGACATCGGCAAATCGATGGCTGACCGTGGTTGGGAGATCATGAGTCACGGCATTTACAACACGCGCTACCTCTCGTCGATGAGTGAGCGCGATGAACGCGAGTTTTATCAGGACTGCATCGACACACTGCATCGACACACAGGACAAAAGCTTCGCGGCATGCTCGGACCTGCTGTGTCCAACAACGTCCGAACACCGGACCTCATGGCAGAAGCAGGGCTCACATATCACGCTGATTGGCTGCACGACGACCAGCCGATCCCGATCAAGGTTGAGACTGGCTGTTTAGTTTCGGTGCCGTACAGCATCGAGTTAAACGATGTGCCAGTGTTCCTTCATCATCACGACACCGCCGATTTTGTCGAAATGGTGAAAGCCCAATTCGACACCCTGTACGCAGAAGGAGCCTCCTCAGGGCAGGTGATGGCGTTAGCACTTCACCCCTACCTCATGGGTATGCCTCATCGAATTGACGGCCTCAACGAAATCTTGGATTACGTGTTAGGTCGCGAATTGGTGTGGCAAGCAACCGCAGCAGAAATCGCAGACCACTTCATCGAACACCACTACGACGATTTCCTAGATCACGGAATCGCTCTACAGGAGGGTGACTAATGCCTGCAGATCGCTCCCAAGGAATGGACCATCCTCATTACCAATATTCGCCAATTCCAAGCAGACAAAAATTGAGATGGCCAAACGAAGAACCCTTGGCGGTAGGAGCCTTGGTACTGCTGGAACATTACGAATGGGATCCGCCGCCAGACGCTTACAGTCTCAGAAACGCCAGCGGCGGACTCATCAAATTGCCGGCTCCCGATTACGTTCAATTGACTCACCGAGAGTACGGACATCGAGTAGGTATTTTTCGATTACTGGACACCCTTGAACGCCACGGAGTCCCAGTGACAGTTGCCGTGGATGCCCTCACATCTATCAACTACCCGTGGCTCATGAAACACATCGCTGAACGCAACTGCGAAGTGGTAGGACACGGCTTTTCGGCCAGCCGACTCATCACATCGAAAATGGACGACAACGTTGAAACGGAAGTAATCACCGAATCCCTCGACGCCCTCGAAGAGACCACAGGGATTCGCCCCACTGGCTGGTTTTCACCTGAAGGCGTCGAGTCGAGTCGAACACCACAGCTATTAGCGGCGGCCGGAATTCAATACGTGTTCGATTGGCCCAACGACGAGCAGCCGTATGCCATGACAACCCCCACCGGTAATCTGACCTCTCTCCCACTCTTCCTAGAGATCGATGACGAGTTTGCTCTTTGGCATCGGCGGGCGAGTCTCGCTAGTTGGGAGGACATGATTGTCTCTGCTGCGCGTCGACTCCACAGTGACGGCAAGGATTCAGCTCGTCACTTGATCTTTACCTTGCGGCCCTGGTTAACGGGGCAGCCGTTTCGAATTCGGTCACTTGACCGGGCCTTGGCTCAGGTCATGAGTCTTGACGACGTGTGGCCCGTTCACGGCAGCGAACTCAACGCCGCGTTCAACAAATTGAGTTAGCGGCGCCACTCACCCATCTGCGGTCTCGACAACCCGAGATGGTCACGCAACGTCGTTCCCGAATATTCAGTTCGAAACAGACCCCTGCGTTGAAGTTCGGGGACTACTAGATCTACGAAGTCTTCAAAAGCCCCTGGCATATGCGTTCCCGCTATCACAAAACCGTCGCAGGCCGGGGTCGTGAACCACTCCTCGAAATAGTCAGCTAATTCAGTAGGACCACCCACCACCGGGTGCGCCAATCGTCCGCGGCCGGAGACCCTGACGAAATCTCGAACGGTCGGATTTTCTTTACCGGTCGTTTCAATGACTTGATTTCGAATTCCTTGAATTCCTGTCATCGCAGCGATGTCTTCACCAGATAGGGGTTCGTCCAACTCTTTGTCGGAGAAATCGAAATTCAGTCCCTCAGAAAGCAGTGATAAGTCGTCAATGGTGTTAGGGAGAAGATCATAAGCAGCTTGTTTGTCCTCGGCTTCGGAGAGGGTTCGTCCAACGACGGGGAAGGTCAGGTTCGCTATTTTGACTTGGTCGGGGTCGCGACCTGCCGCAACGACATCTGACTTCACGGCTTTGTAGTTGTCGGACGCTCTGGAGAGGCTTGGGTTGGACATGAAGAGAAGCTCACCCCACCGTGCCGCAAACTCGACACCTCTGCCGCTTTGGCCGGCCTGGATGATTACTGGGTGCCCTTGGGGGGTTCGCGGAACGGTGAACGGTCCGCGAGAACGGTAGTACTCACCTTCGTGGTCAAGGCGGTGAACCTTGTCCCCGTTGGCGTAGACGCCCGAGGAGCGATCGGCAACGATCGCGTCGGCTTCCCAGGTATCCCAGTGCCCGTGCACAATCTCCATGAACTCGTCGGCTCGGTCGTATCGGCCGTCGTGGGGAGGAGCTTCAGTCAAGCCCATGTTGCGTGCCTCGTTGTCGTTGACCGACGTCACGACGTTCCACGCAGCTCTACCCCCAGTCATATGGTCAAGCGTGGAGAACACTCGAGCGACATGGAATGGTGGAAAGTATGTCGTCGAGTATGTGGCTCCCAGTCCAAGCTGCGTGGTCGCCATTCCCATTGCAGTCAACACGGTGACCGGGTCAAGTTTCACGCATCGAATGCCGTGTTCAACAGTGTGACGGTGGTCGCCGCCGTACATGTCGGGCATGGCCAGACGATCGTCAAAGAAACCGAGGTCAAAAAGGCCTCTCTCTAAGACCTGAGCGAGGTGTCGATAGAAATCAACGTTGGTGACGTCGTGTCGAGCCTCGGGGTGTCGCCATGCTGCGGGAATGGTGGTGCAGTTTTGCGCCTGAAGAAATCCGATTAAGGAAATCTGTCGGTGTGATGTCACGACAAGCGGGTCTTGACCAAGTCGGCAACCACTCGGCCTTCTGCTCGACCAGCAACTTGTTCGTTGATGGCATTCATTGCTTGACCCATGTCTGCCATCGTCGAATAACCACCTTCGGTCAAGACGCGTTCAACCATTTCAACTAAGGCACTTTCGTCCAGTTGTTCAGGAAGATACCGCTCCAAAATTGATAATTCGGCGCGTTCGTCGGCAGCCTTTTCGGCTCGACCGCCTTGGGTGAAAGCTTCCGCGGCTTCGACTCTTCGTTTCGCTTGAGCAGCAATGACTTTCTGGACTTGTTGATCGTCAAGCGTGGTTGCTGAAGAACCAGCTACTTCAGCTTCCTGAACTGCTGCAACGACCGACCTCAAGGTGGAAACGGTGAGCCTGTCCTTAGCTTTCATCGCTTCGGTCAGGTCGGCTCGGATTTCGTCTAACAGGCCCATGTGCCAGTTGGGTGTCGTTCGGTATCGTCACTGGGGACCGCGTCGATTCGATGGTTGATCGCTAACTCCGAGCTGGGGTCGCCAGCGATTCTGGTATGCCACATGCGCCGTGGCTCTTTCATATCAAAAGGGGTTCCCCGATGTTGTAAGCGTCGGTTATCCCACACGACGGCATCTCCTACTTCCCATTGATGGTGATATGTGCGAGGAGGCTGACAGGCCCACTCGTTCAGCTCATCAAGGAGCGCCTCGGACTCGGCAGGGTCCATGCCCACGATGTCGTGAGCATGACGACCAATCAGAAGATTGGGTCGTCCGGTAATCGGGTGGATCTTTACCAGAGGTCGCAGCGAGACCTCCATGTCGTGATAGCCGTACAGGTTGTAGGTGCCGTCTTCGTTTGGTTTGTTCGGCAAGTTTCCCCCTCGACCTTGGCTGTAATACAGCGAGTGGTACGCCTCGAGGTCCGCTATTCGCTCTCGCGTTTTCGAATCGAGTTCTTCATATGCAGATCGCATATCGGCGAAACCCGTAGCAGCGCCAGAAGAGGGCACAACCTCAGCACTAAACACTGCACCCTTCGCCTGTACAGGCATATAGGTACTGTCGTGATGCCAACCTTCGTTCCCTCTCAGCGACTTAACAACCTCATCGTCGCTCTCGTGGTGAACTTTCCCGTTTTTCCCGACGTTGGAGAGCGCAGCGCGCGGAAATTCCAAGTCACCGAATCGGCGGGCGAACTCATCTTGTCCTTCGGCACTCAGAAACGCTCCAGGAAAAATTACTAGCGCCCGGTCAATCCAAAGTTCATACAACTCACTCCAGGCAGAGTCATCAATTGACTCCAAGTCAAGTTCGGTGACTACCGAACCGAACGTCACTTCTTTGAGGTGGTCCACCTTCATGGTTCTCATAGATCCTTTTTGATAACTAGACCCCAAGAGTAGCGAGCCCGTGGCGAGCTGCGCTATGCGCGAGACTGCGCCGGTGACTAACGACGTTATCTTCGATCCCTCGCTACGCGAACGCTTGGAAGCGAACCTGGATCGACACCGAGTAGTTGAGCACTTAGACGAGGGCCTAACTCAGGCAGCAGTGTGCGTGATCGTGCTCGACAGCGACGCCGTCCTGCACGGCGAT
>DASCSY010000110.1:0-7499 GCA_034399415.1 Acidimicrobiales bacterium | reverse complement strand
GAACACGGCGACGAGTGGATATCGGAACTCGTAGCGGGCCTAGACCACAATCGTCACCTCCTCGCAGATCTGCTATCTGAACATCTTCCGGGCGTCATCTACCGACTTCCCCAAGCGACGTATCTTTCGTGGCTGGATTGCCGCAACCTTGAATTGGGAGAGGACCCAGCAGAAATCTTCCTGTCGCGAAGCCAAGTCGCGCTGAACTCCGGACTGGATTTCGGATCCGAGGGGGGTGGCCACGTCCGCCTGAACTTTGCAACATCACCCGAAATGCTGACCATGATCATCGAGCGGATGGCGGCGGCACTCTAATCGTCGACGTGTGCGATGCTCTCGGTAACGCCGCGATGTGCGTGGCGCCGCAGCACCAGCGGATAACCAACTGCTCCGACCACAAAGAACAGAAACCATTGAACGGTGTAACCCAGATGGGGTCCGACATCAGTGGGAGGGGGGTCGACAGGAACCGGCCCATCAACCTGGGGGGTGCTGTCCATCAGCTCGACGTAAACCGGCGCAAGAGTGAGTGCCACCTGCTGGTCGACCCTAGCCACATCGGTTCGAGCAAGGGTACGAAGTACACCAGTTGAACTGTCGCGCGCCCCTATAGAACCCCTCGTCTGACTGAAACGAACGCGACCGGTGAGCGACACAGAACCCTCCGGCGCGGCCTGAACGGCAGTTTGGCATTCGACCTCGTGCGTCCAGCCGACAACCACCAGCACACCTTGGTACTCGTTCGTCGTTAACGGCACAGCCAGATGACATCCTGCCGCTTCTTGATGGCTGCGATTGCGGATCACCACCGCGTCGGTGGGGGACCAGATCCCTTGGAGCTCTGCCACACGAAACTCGGTTTCGTCGTAAGCCCTGAAGAGATCTTGGGCGTTGAGCATGGTGGCCTCAGCTCTGGCCAACACCGCTTCGTTGCGTCGCCCACGCTCCATGTGGCGCCCCAATTGCCAAATACCTGCCGAAATAAACGTGGCCAACAACAAGAACGTGAGCAAATGCGCCACTATCCATTTGGGTTCGCGCGCGAAGCCGTACATCGGGAGCACGCTAGCCGCCCCCGTAGACTCGGCCTCGGTGTTACGACGCTGCATTCTCTCCGGATTCGCGGGACTTACCCTGCTAATTGCGTCTGCATGCGCGGACCCCGAACCAGAAAAAGCGATCTTCGTTGTTCGTGAAACCTCGGTACCCAGTAACGATCAACCGGAGGACCGATCCCCTCCAACTTCAAGCACCACTTCCACCACAGTGGCAACCGTCACCCAACAAGATGATGAGGCGAGCCCCTCTACGACTGAAGCAGCGACATCTACCGTTACCACCGTCGTCAACGAACAAATGTGGACCCTGCTAGCAGGAGGCGATGTGCTGCTCGATCTCACCGAACCAGAAGGCGTCGACCCCTTTACCCAAGTCCAACCTGACCTCAAATCGGCAGACGTGGCCATCGTCAATCTTGAGATGGCCATCACCGAACGCGGCGAACCTTACGACAAAGAATACGTTTTCCGTGCCCCCGGATCGTCTGCACTAACGCTGGCCGGAGCAGGAATCGACGTTGTCTCCCTAGGAAATAATCACGTATTCGACTACGGACGCGAAGGGTTGGAAGACACAATTTCGGTTCTCGACGAAGTAGGGATCCTTCGACCCGGAGCCGGATCCAACAATGCGGAGGCTTATGCTCCCCGAGTCCTGAGCCTCGACAACGGAATCCGCGTCGCGTTCGTCTCAGCAACCGCTGTCGTGCCAGGCGGCTTCGCCGCCGGAGCTGACCGACCCGGAGTTGCGGATGCCAAGTGGGCGATTCCTCGAGTGTTGGCTGCTGTTCGAGCAGCAGCTTCAGGAAACGACGTAGTGGTTGTCAGCTTGCACTGGGGGGTTGAGCGCGAACCTTGCCCAACCGAAGAACAACGCTCTCTTGCACAGCAAGTAATCGACGCTGGCGCTGACTTGATCCTCGGCCACCACCCGCACGTACTGCAACCCATCGAAACGTACGATCGAACCGTCATAGCGTATTCGTTAGGAAACTTCGCCTGGCATCCCCGGTATGGCATTACTGGCGACACGGGAGTACTGGAAGTTATCTTCAAAGGCTCCTCTATACAGGGCTACCAATTTCACCCCCATGTACTGAACTACACAGGCTCCGCCACCCCCATTTCGAGCGGGGATCGCTATGAACGAATCGTCGACATCGTCGAAGGCAGATGCGAAGAATACGCCCCTGAGTCACCGACAACCACAGAAGCCTCAACCGGTACCGAGGGAGTGACGACAACGATCGCCACAGATTGACGTCACTGCAATTCGATCCGTTGAACTGCATCTGCCGGTTCGAAACCCAGAACTTGACCCAGGAACGACAATTCCGCCTCCAGGGCTCTAGCTATAGTCTCAGCTTTTCGAAATCCGTGACTTTCGCCATCGAAAAGCACGTAAGCGTATGGAATGTCAGCCATAGCCAGCGCACCAACGAGCAGATCAGCCTGGGATGGTGGCACCACGGGGTCCTCAGACCCCTGCAACACAATCATGGGAGTCGAAAGTCGTTCTGTGTGATTGATAGGCGAACGTTCTGCATATAGCTCTTTTTCATCTGGCCACAGCCCCACCAACGAATCGAGGTAACGAGCTTCGAACTTATGGGTGTCGCGTGCCAACGACGCCAGATCAGCGACCCCGTAGCGAGATATACCTGCCGCAAAAAGATCGCTGTTGGTCAGCGCGCACAACGTCGTAAAGCCACCCGCAGAACCCCCCTTGATTGCGAGAGATTTGGGGTCAACAGTTCCGGAGTCAGCGAGATACTTGGCAGCACCTATGCAATCCTCGGTATCTACGATGCCCCACTGACCTTTGAGCTTGTCGCGGTACGCCGTCCCAAACCCCGTGCTGCCTCGATAATTCACATCGACTACAGCGATGCCGCGGTTGGTCCAATATTGAATGCCCGCATTGAACGACGAACCTGCTGCCCCCGTTGGACCGCCGTGGCTCAGCACGAGCAGTGGTGGCAAACCAGAAGATGAGAAGTAACTGGAGTTAGTTGGGGGGAAGTGGAACGCATGGGTGGGTTGCCCGTGAGGGTCAGAGACAACAATCGGTTGAGGGACTGAAACATCTTCTGAGGTGATGGGTAGTGAATCCGGATCACTTAGCTGCTCTGATGAACCATCGCTTGCTAACGCGTAGATGGCGGTGCTTCTCTCCCAACTAGCCGCAATGGTTACGACCCGGTCTTCGGCTAGAACACCGAGGCCGTTGAATTCGGTGAAACCAGTGTCCAGTTCTCGTAGGCCTCCATCTACGATTTGACCGACGTGCCCCACCCCTCCGTCGATCCAGGTGCACCAAACTTTTTGTCCGTCCCAAACATAGGTTTTCTGACCGAAAACCCAAGAGGGAACACCGAATTCAAGGGCGGCTTCGACGATTGGTTGTGAACGTCCAGCTGCGGTATCGACTTCGTGAATGTTCCACCACCCCGTAGCGTCACTAATGACATGGAGTCGCCCGTCGGGGGAGAAGCTGGGTTGTTGCAAGGCGGGGCCATCAAGCACCACGCGATGATCTGTCCATTCGTTGTTGCTGCGATGAGCAACGTGCAAACGGACGTGATCCCAAGGCATTGACGGGTGGTCCCAGGACAGATACGCCAGGGTCCCACCATCGGCAGAAGTGGTGGGGGAGGAGAAAAAATCTGCTCCCGACGCGATCTCTGTGACCGATCCGTCAAGGGTGACTGTCGCCAAGAAATTTCGAGGTTCTACACCTCGTTGGTGGTGGCTTTCGACGACCCAAACGGTGTGGTCGCTGCCAGCCACACGGGTTCCGTCGGCGAATCGTTGAGATTTAGGAGAACCGGGTTCGGGCGTTATCGGATGCAGGTCATCGCCAAGCAGCCAAAGCCGTTGATCTTCGAAACGTGAGAGCAAGATTCCGTGGTCGGTGGGAAGCCATCCGCCTCCGCCGTACTCGTGAACGAGTGTCCGTACGTTCAGATCGCCGGGCCCTAATGTTTTGGACTCGTTCCCGTTGAATGACACCAGAGCTGTTCGACCGGATTCTGCGGGGCGGCTCTCCAACCAGAGGACATCGCCGTTGAAAACACGGGGCTCTGATCGTCGAATCGCGCCGTTCGCTAGTTCGCGAGAACTGAGTTGCGAAGGCCAACTGCCGTAGGGTCGATCTTCTTCCAAAACAGGTCTCAATTTCCGTCAATGATGAATGGTTCAACCGTATCCGGGTACTAGGATGCCCGGCGAATGAAGGACGGTTCTGTCCTTCATCGGTCGGATTTATCCGTGCACACAACTCGATATCTGGCTTAGTTCTTTACTGGGCCACATGGCATGCGCTCCGGATTCCCCACCGGTCCGAGAGCGTTCCGTGAGCCGAGGGAGTACCCACCGACTCCCTCGGCTCACACTTTTGAGACGAGATGGCGGGCCCGCCGGTACACAGACGCTGTCTACCGGTCTTCAAGGTCAGTGACTATTCGTTCAACCTCGACTTTTGTTGTTTCCAGTCGGCTGCGGCACCACTCGATTAATTCCGAAGCACGTTGCAAGTCGACAGTCAACGAGTCGATGTTGACTTCCTCACCGTCGAGCTTGCGAAGAATTAGCTCTAGCTCTTCCATTGCAGCTTGAAAGGTGACCTTTTCCTCAGCCATTTGTCTCCTCCATCTGACGAGGGCGTGCGTCGGTAACTGTGCTGACGATTAGCGCAGAGGTAGTTTCGCTCGATATTTCATTTCCAGGTGGAACGATGCCTCGAACGATGTCACCGTTCTTGTCGCGGGTAATTGAAAACCCGCGGGCGAGAACTCGATCAGGGTGAAGCGCTCCGACTAGATCTGCGATCCGATCGATGCGTCGGGCTTCTCGGCTCATCGCTCCCCGCGCTAAACCTTGAAGACGGCTGCTCGTCGCCGATAGTCGTTCTTCGTTCACAGCCAGAGTCCGACGGGTCCGGTCGTTGATGGTTCTGGCGACAGAAGTAACGAGTTCCGCGGCTCGGTCATGGCGACTCATTGCCAGAACGGCAAGCCTTTTCGAACCCTCTGATAGGTGTTGGTTAAAGGCTTGGACTCGTTGCACCAACGCGGCGGCGCAAGCGGTTGGTGTCTTGAACGCCGTATGTGCTACTTCGTCAACCACAGATCTGTCAATCTCATGGCCTATCCCAGAAAAAACTGGCACGGGTGACTCTGCGACCACACGAGCGACACTCTCAAGATCGAACGCCATTAGGTCGGTGCGCGCCCCGCCACCACGTACGACCGCAATCACATCTACATGATGCTTCGACATGGCGGTGATCGCCGCAACCAGGTCCCGTTCGGCGTCTGTGCCCTGCACTGATGAGTGAATGAGTGAAATCGTAAATGGGTACGCGCTTGAAGCTATTTCGTTGACGAAATCGTTGTAAGCGGCGCTCCCATCGGAGGTGATTAACCCAATGCGAAGAGGTACTACAGGCAGAGGGAGCGCTGAGTTCGTTTCGAGCAGTCCAGAATGGGCCAGCTTTTGAAGAACTTTTTCCTTATCCACCGCCAATGTTCCCAACGTGTGATGGGGATCAATGGCAGTCATCAGCAACTGCACTCGACCTTGAGGCGCATAGAACGAGAGTTCGCCTCTTATTCGAACTTTGATCCCGTCGGTAAGTGGACCTGCGTCGGCTCGACTCAGAACGGATTCGACCCCTGAGCGGCGCCCCCTCCACAAGGCGATCGACATTTTGTCGACGGTACTTCTGGCAGCGTCAGGTTCGACGAGATCGAAATAGACGTGCCCAGACGAGTGGTCTTTCAATCCGACGATTTCGCCTTCGAGCCACAATTCCTCGGGGAAAACTGCGGCAAATGTATCTCGTACCGCGGCGCAGAGGTCTGCCACCGACCAAGTGTGTGTGGTGGTCACCGGCCGCCTCGCAGATTGTTTCGTTCGATGAAAATGAGAGGGACAGCACAGTATTGGGGTGTTTGATTCGATGCGCTGCGCAACAAATCACTCGGGAAGCGTGTCCTCATGCAGCGAGACTACGCCCGACGCGTTGCCGGTTAGCCGATGCTGCATTAGAAGCTGAATTTGCGTTCACGTTGGAACGCAGGTCGCTGTATAGGATCAAGAGTGGAAGGTTGCCAGAGCGGACGAATGGGGCGGCCTCGAAAGCCGTTGTGGCCTCCGGGTCACCGTGGGTTCGAATCCCACACCTTCCGCCAATGACAATTCGAATGACACATGGCCCTCACCGTCATCGCCGTTCGGCAAAAAACCGTGTGAGGATTTCGCCGCATTCGTCGGCTAAGACTCCACTTGTGATGTTGGCTTGGTGATTCAGTCTTGGGTCTGCGAGCAGGTTGTAGAGCGTCTCGGCCGATCCAGCCTTCGGGTCGTGGGCCCCAAAGATGACATGTTTGACCCTCGCATTGACCGCGGCCCCAGCACACATGGGGCACGGTTCCAAGGTCGATACGAGGGTTGCCTCGTCCAAACGCCAAGTACCCAACTGTGCGGCGGCGTCTCGCAACGCCAAGATTTCCGCGTGAGCAGTTGGATCCCCGGTTAATTGACGTTCGTTGTGACGCGACGACACCACTTCACCACCAACGATTACCAGTGCTCCTACGGGAACATCCTCATGCTCGATGGCTCCCCTTGCCTCTGCGAGGGCTAGGCGCATGGCTTGGTTGTCGTTCATGGCGGAGAGTGTGGGATTCGAACCCACGGAGGCCGGTTAGACCTCACACGCTTTCCAAGCGAGCCCATTCGTCCGCTCTGGCAACTCTCCTCGATCATCGCCCCACGAGGCGGCCAGGCAATCTGCGGCACACAGCGGTTTCCGCTGAGAGCTGCTGCCTCCCGGCCCTGACTCGATTCACGGGCCACTGTTGCACAGGACCCGGCCGCCACGTGGAACGACGATGCGCTCTCAGGCTACTTGCCGCCCAGCGTCGCAGCACACCAGTAGCATCAGCCATCGATGGCCTATCAGTCCCTATACCGGCGGTTTCGTCCGCAAACCTTTGCGGAGGTAATCGGCCAGGACCATTTGGTTGCGGCGCTGCGTAACGCGGTAGCTGAAGAGAGGGTGGGTCACGCCTATCTCCTTAGTGGGCCACGGGGCACCGGAAAGACTTCCACGGCTAGAATTTTAGCCAAAGCTTTGAACTGCACCGACCCTCCTGGTGACGGAGAACCCTGCGGTAAATGCGAAAGTTGCACCGCGGTCGAAGTAGGCAATTCGATGGATCTGGTCGAATTGGACGCAGCCTCTAATAACAATGTCGCCAATATTAGGGAAATCACCGCGAACGCGGCCCTGGGCAGCCCTGGCAAACGCAAGGTCTATCTCCTCGATGAAGTTCACATGCTGACAGCAGCAGCTTCGAACGCTCTCCTGAAGACCCTGGAGGAACCCCCAGACCACGTGATTTTTGTCCTAGCGACGACCGATCCCCAAAAAGT
>DASCSY010000109.1:0-7563 GCA_034399415.1 Acidimicrobiales bacterium | reverse complement strand
GTGAAGCTATTCGATGGGTAGTTCCTTTTGGCGGAGTGCCCATGTCCAACCTGGCTCTAGGCCCAATCGATACCTATCTGGCAGATGTCGTTCGCGTTGGGGGGGCTCTGCTTCTGGTGGCTTCAATCGGTATTCTTGCCGTCGGTGTCGAAGCGGCTCTGTCTGTGCGAATGCGGACGGTAGTGGGCGTATTGGCCGCAACGGTGCTGCTGATCGTTATCGCCCGGGTCAGCCCTAGAGGGCATCCCGACACAGTGATTAATGCCAGCGTTGTCCAAGCCGGCGGTGCGTTAGGCACTAGAGCTGCGACGAGTGACCAGCTTGCGGTCTTCGACCGGCATCGAGAAGCCGTAGCCAGGCAATCCGCCGATACCGATCTTATGGTCTGGTCCGAAAGCAGCGTGACGGTCGAAAGACCGTTGGAAACAAGCGCCCAGCTAGCCACGATCGCTCAGCTAGCAACTGAGCTTGATGCTGTCATCATCGCCAACTTTTCTGAAATTGATGGCGACCGTTTTCGTAACGCATCAGTTTCGATCGATCCCGATACTGGATTTGTTTCGCGCTTCGACAAGGTCCATCTTGTTCCGTTCGGTGAGTACATACCTCTTCGCGGTTTAGTCGACAATTTTGCTGATCTGTCTTTGATCTCCAGAGAAGCCATAGCGGGTGAGGGGCCAGGGATACTCAATTCGCGTCTCGGTCCCATAGGGAACGCTATTTCCTTTGAGGTTTACTTCCCTGAGCGAGTTCGTAGCGGAATGCAATCAGGGGCTCGCATCCTGACGAACCCAACTTTGGCTTCGTCCTACACTACGTCGCTAGTACCAGAACAATCGCTGGCTAGTGCCAGGCTCAGAGCAATTGAAACCGGCCGCTGGGTGCTGCAAGCTTCTACTACGGGTTACTCCGCTGTCGTTTCTGCAAGCGGGGAGGTTGTGCTTAGAAGCGATCTCCGAGAGCAGACAGTACTCACCACGTCAGTAGAACTGCGTAGTGGAAACACCTGGGCGACTGACCTCGGCAAGTTACCTATTTCGTTAATTGCGATGGGATTATTGGCGGGAAATACCTGGTTGCAAATTAGACGTCGATCGTCAAGGTGACGGGGCCGTCATTGTGGATCTCGACTTCCATATGTGTTCGAAATTCGCCGCTTGACACTTTGGCTCCCAACTCGGACAACGTCTCACAGACACGCTGAATGAGAGGTTCGGCTGTTTCTGGTCTGGCCGCGGCGATGAACGATGGGCGGCGGCCCTTTTTCGTGTCTCCGTAAAGGGTGAATTGGCTTACTACTAGAACTTCGCCACTGACGTCACCTACTGCAAGGTTCATCATTCCCTGATCATCTTCAAAAACGCGGAGGTTCCAAATTTTGTGTGCCAATTTTTGTGCACTACTCCCATCATCGGTGTGAGTGACACCGACAAAGACACACAGTCCACTACCAATGGCGCCGACAGTCTGTTCGTGAACCGAAACTGAAGCTCGACTGACTCTCTGCACTAACGCCCGCATGCTTACTCGCTCTCAGCAACCTCAGGAACTCCCTGAGCGTTTGGAGTATTGAGCCTAGAAGTCGGGCTTTGAGGCAACGAGTTACCGGCCGGTAGCATTGAGACTTACGCCTCGTTCTCAGGGAGTTGTGAAAGGGTCAAATGTCCAGCGAGCGTCCACTCCGTATCGCCTTTCTGACTTATCGAGGTCATCCCTACACCGGGGGTCAAGGCGTTTATACCCGCCATATGGCGCGCGAGTTGAAGGCCCTCGGACATCACGTTGAAGTCATCTCCGGGCCGCCTTATCCCCACACCGATGAAGATGTCCCCCTGACCAAGTTGCCCAGCCTTGATCTGTACCGGATGCCTGACCCCTTCCGCATCCCGCGGCTGAGCGAGTTCAAAGATCGTTTCGATGTATTGGAATATTTGGTTACTGCGGGGGCGACGTTCGCTGAGCCCCTTACCTTCAGTCTTCGGGCGCATCGGGAGTTAGCGGGTCGGTTGGGGGAATTCGATCTAGTGCATGACAACCAGTGTCTCGGAACTGGTATTTGGAAGATCCATGAGGCTGGTCTTCCGGTGCTGGAGACTATTCACCACCCCATAACGGTCGATCGTCGACTCGAGACAAAACACGCAACGACTCCATGGAAACGATTTACCAAGAACCGCTTTTACGCCTTCACCGGCATGCAAACCAGGATCGCCCGCCGTCTGCCTCGCATTCTTACGGTGTCTTCGAACAGCTACGAAGACATCATCACCGATTACGGAGTTGACCCGGATCGTTTACATATCGTCCATGTTGGCGTTGACCCCACACAGTTCCGTCCAATGGACGATATCGAAATAGTTCCCGCGAGGCTGATGACCACAGCCAGCGCCGACGTTGCAATGAAAGGCTTAGCATTCTTGCTTGAAGCATTGGCAAAACTGCAAACCGATGATCCCCGCGTTCATCTCGTCGTGATCGGTAAACCCAAATACGACTCGAGGGCTACTCGGCTTATCAAAGAACTCGGTCTTTCTGCCAGTGTCGAATTCGTGAGCGGTGTTTCCGACGAACGCATCGTTGAGCTCTACAACCAAGCTCAAGTCGCTGTGGTGCCTTCTCTTTATGAAGGTTTCTCTCTACCCGCCATTGAGGCGATGTCTTGTGGGGTGCCTTTAGTTGCGACTACCGGCGGAGCGTTACCTGAAGTGGTGGGTCAAGACGGGGTCACCGCCCTTCAAGTGCCGCCTGGCGATAGTGACGCTCTTGCGGCCAAGATTCGATGGGCTCTAGCAAAAGCGGATTTACGAACCACTGTTGGTGCTGCAGGCAGAAGACGGGTGGAAAGAAAATTCTCGTGGAGAATTACCGCGGAGCAAACGGCGGAGCACTATTACGCGCTGTTGGATGAAATGGCGCGCTAGTGCTCACGGTTGACTACGACCGGCTGGGAGCAAAGCCGGGAGATCTTGTTCTCGACATGGGCTGTGGCGCGGGCCGTCACGCGTTTGAAACTGTGCGGCGAGGTTGTCGCATTGTGGCACTTGATCAGGATCTGCAAGAGCTAGTCGATGTGAGGAACACCTTTGCGGCGATGATCGATGCAGGGGAACTGTCAGATCAAGTTCAGGGTCAACCGGTCAGTGCTGATGCCCTCAGGTTGCCCTTTGGTGATGCCACATTCGATCGAATCATCTGCTCAGAGGTACTTGAGCACATACCCGATGACGAAACCGCTATTGGCGAACTTGCGAGAGTGTTGCGGCCGGGCGGCAGCATCGCCGTTACCGTACCGGCTTGGTTAGCGGAAAAGATTTGCTGGAAGCTCAACGACGAATATTACGCCCCCAAAGCGCTCGGGGGACATGTCCGGATCTACCGTCGGTCGCAATTGCGATCGAAAATCCGCCAAGTCGGTCTTGAACCTTGCGGTTGGGATCGAGCTCATGCTTTGCACTCCCCTTACTGGTGGCTGAAATGCGTAGTAGGCCCTAGTAACGACGGGCACCGATTAGTGAAGGCCTACCACCGATTGTTGATCTGGGATATCGTCCAGAACCCGTGGCTAACCCGCACTGCGGACCGTTTACTGAACCCGATTATCGGCAAATCAATAGTGCTGTATGCGACCAAACCCAACCTGGAGGGACCGAATGCAGCCTGAATTCACCCGGGTGTTAACCGAAGATCAAATCACGGCGACTGCATCAACGATTGTTGAACAGCAATCACATGAGGGAATGATTCTCTGGTTTCCCGACGGACATGCCGATACTTGGAACCACACCGAAGCCGCCATGGCCTTATCTGCCGCTGGCTTTCTCGATGCCGCAGACCGCGCCTATGAGTGGCTGGCCAAGAGCCAACGAGCTGATGGAAGCTGGCATCACTACTACCGGGTAGACGGCGTTGAGGATGCAAAAGTCGACACGAATTGTTGTGCTTATGTGGCAACGGGAGTTTGGCATCACTATCTGACGACCGAAGATCTCAGCTTTCTTAGGGATATGTGGCCAATCGTTAGTCGCTCGTTAGATTTCGTCGCCGGACATCAAAGCGCTTCCGGGCATATTCCATGGGCCATTCACACCAGCGGAACGCCTTGGTCCTATTCCTTAATTACCGCAACTTCTTCGACTTATCATTCCCTACGTTGCGGGCTCGCTATTGCCCAACGGTTGGGTAAAGAACAACCCGAATGGGAGTTCGCAGCAGTGCGTCTAGTCGATCTTCTTCAACGCCACGAGGCCGAGTTCGAACCGAAGAGGCGTTGGGCTATGGACTGGTATTACCCAGTCCTCACTGGGGCACTCGCCGGCGAGGCGGCGTCGCAACGCTTAGCTGCACGATTTGACGATTTCGTTCTTGAATCCCACGGGGTGAGATGCGTTTCCGATCAACCGTGGGTCACGGCCGCCGAAACCTGTGAGTGCGCGATGGCGTATCTTGCTGTAGGCGACGAAACTTCTGCCAGGAATCTCTTCGAAAGCATCCAACCGTTGCGAGATACCGACGGCGCGTACTTCACTGGGATGGTCTACCCGGAACACATCACCTTCCCCGATGGCGAACGTTCAACTTATTCGAGTGCAGCCGTTGTGTTAGCTGCTGACGCCCTCGATCGCAGATCGCTGCCATCTCGCTTGATTCTCGGAGAGGGTTTACCTTCGCTGCAGTAGAACGACGAAACGTGTCTCAACGTGAGTTGCGTAACACACGTAGGCTGCCTACGGCTACATGTTCTTCGAAGGCGTCTTCGTTTATTGCTCGCAAAAAAATTTCATAAGGCGGGCGCCCTCCGTCTGAAGGGTCGGGAAAGACGTCGTGTATTGCCAGAAATCCTCCCGGAGCTATTTTGGATGCCCAGTCGTCGTAATCAGCATGGGCCGGGATGGGGCCGTGGCCGCCGTCGATAAAAACCATTGAAGGTGGGGTCGCCCAATGTGACGCAACAATTCGGGAATCTCCAATGATGGACACAACCGAACCCTCAAGCCCAGTTTCTTCCAAATTTCGGCGCAGTTCCGGTAACGAATCGATTCTGCCTGTATCTCGGTCCACGAGTTCCTCATCGTGATGCTCCCAACCTTCTTGCATCTCTTCGGATCCGCGATGGTGATCAATGGTGAACACCATTGAACCAATGTCCGCGGCAGCGGCAGCGATGTAGATAGTGGATTTCCCACAGTAGGAGCCCACCTCGACGATCGGGCCTTCAACCTTGATGTCCAGCACGGTTTGATACAGACACATCCCTTCATCGTGGGGCATGAAACCTCGCGCTGAACGCGCTGCCGTTTGCAGATCACTTCTCATCACATCGGGGCCTTCTAAACAGAATCTTTTCTAACAAGAAGAACTTGCCCACCCATAGCAGGGCATATGCAACCAGGTTTGCTGACATCACGATAGGGGTGGAACTCCACCACCGATCGGCGACGCCAACAAGAACCGACGAAATGGCAAGACCGACAAGGCTATACATCCAAAAAGGCAAGACTTCATCGCGTATCGAGTGGCGATCGCTTCGATTCCAAACCCATGAACGATTCAGAAGATAAGCGGGCGCAGCGGCCACCGACACCGCAAACACGTTGGCACCGATCGCAGGCCAGTCGACGATGACCAACCCAATCCATAACGAAGCTTGAGTCACGGCTATGGCAATCATCGACACGCCCGAATACCGAAGGAGCTTGACCCGCAGGTCCCATAATCGGCTGAACACGTCGCGCAGTGTAGGGGTCTAGGTGGGGGACTCTTCGTCTGCGTTAGGCCGATAGAAGCCGAGTAGCAGCGCTATCGCAGAACCAACTCCACCCAATACCGTCAACACGAACCACCCGAAACCGTGCCATTTCAAACCCAGGGCGTTGTCGAAGGACCACGATCCGGGACCGAACAGTGCTAACGAGCTCCCGGCTGCGGCGAGCACAAACACGTATTCCCATCCGTCTCTTATGATAAAAAATCCGTTCTTTCGATGGCCGACCCAGCCGGCAACGACCATCACTCCCATATACCCCATGCAACTCAGGGGCGTGAGAAGGCCCGCTGCCATTCCGCATCCGAATATCATTTCGCTTGATGCTGCAAGATGGGCATGCAAGATGCCCGGCCTCAAGCCCTCACTCTCGAACCATTGTCCAACCCCGCTGATGCCTCCTCGATATTTGGCGACACCGTGAAGCACAAGCGTTACGCCCAGCACCAGTCGCAGAAGCAATAGACCTAAATCAACGGCACTTTGATCCATTGTCGACCCCCGATCACGAGAACAGATTTTAGTGGGCGCATGTCAGCCAATTCTATTTAGTCGGAACTGTTGACTAGGTGGGTAGCCGCCATAAAGAAATAGTCGAGCATTTGTTGCTGCACGTCAGCATCGATATGACTTTCGGATAAGGCCTCGGCCATGTGCTGATACCAACGATCTCGTTCACCGACACCGATGCCAAAATGCATGTGTCGCATCCGAAGTCTCGGGTGTCCTCTCCTAGTCGAGTAATCCGCTGGCCCTCCCCAATATTGAGCAAGGAAAAGGGCAAGCCAATAGCGGGATGGCTCGAGGTCATCGGGGTACAGCGGCCGGAGTACTTCGTCAGTGGCGACTCGCTGATAGAAGCGGGTAGTTAAGTCATGGAACCACTGCGCTCCGCCGACAAGTGCATAAACACTTTCATCTGCCTGGTCGTTCAACGGTCTAGACCTCGTAGCGGTAGATATTTGTCTCTCGGGCTGCGAAACCGAGTCGTTGATACAGCCTGTTGGCGGCTTCGCGCGCTGGGCGAGACGTGAGATCAATTGTTTGGGCGCCTCCCTCTAACGCAATTTTCATAGCCCGTCGGTTGAGCGCCTCGCCTACCCCGCGGCCTCGGGCACTCTCATCAACTACAACATCTTCGATCCAGGCCCGCGTTCCCGTCGGAATCGGGAAAAGAACAAGGGTCATCGACCCCAAAATGACTCCCTCTTCTATAGCGAGGAGAACGGTCGAAGCATCGTGGGCGACAATTTCTTTCAGGGCCGCAGCTGTGGGAGGAGGAGAAGAACCCGATAGTTGAGGGATGAGTTCGGCAAAGGCCGCGACGACCGCTTCATCTACTTCGTCGCAAACACTGATCTCAATCGTCATTGGGTCACTCCAGATCAACGCCCTTATGGTACGGATTTTGAGATCCGCAGATAGCCTTTTCGACGTGGAACACGTCGACTGGACCGAACATCCCGTCTTAGAAGACGCCGTGGTCCTCTCAGCGTTCACTGGTTGGAACGACGCCGGAGATGCTGCTACCGAGGCTGTCGGATATCTGACACGTCGTTACGACTGTCGGCAAGTAGCCACCATAGACCCTGAATACTTCTACGACTTCGCGTCAGTCCGGCCAAGCGTCAGGCTAGAGGGCGACGAGCGTCGCATCGATTGGCCAGTAAACGAGGTCCGAGTGGGGGAACTTGATGATGGCCGGCCACTCGTGACCATACTGGGAATCGAGCCCCGGCTGCGGTGGCGCACTTTCTCCGAAGCACTAATTTCAGTCGCAGATCAGTTGTCAGCAGGAACCG
>DASCSY010000108.1:0-7599 GCA_034399415.1 Acidimicrobiales bacterium | reverse complement strand
TTCGGGAACTACAAACGCGTGGTGTTTCTGACGCAAACTAATACGACAGAATTGCGCTCGGCGGCCTGTGACGCTGCAACGAAAATAGGGTTACCGCTAGAGGTCATTGAGGCTGGCTACGGTCAGCTTGAAACCGCTGTTGCCGAGTTTGGTATTGAGAGTCGGAAGCCAGCCCTTCGGCCACTTCAGGCAAGCGGAACACGACGATGAGCACCCGGCCAAGTAGGCGAAAAAATGAACAATTAGTCGTCATCTCTTGGCGTGACATCCCGGCCCAGGTGGTCGCCGTATCTAACGGCGAGAAACGGACGGCGGTTCTTTCAGATCGATTTCAGACCGCCATCGACCGGGCTGCAGTCAATGCCGGGCTAACGGAAACGACTGCCTATGTCGGGGAATGGCGCCGGGACAGCCACCCATTGTTAGGCGACGCCGGCGAATCTACACAATCTCTGGCGGCGGAACTTGAAGCACAGCACGACACCGACCGACTCGAGGTCTTGGTTCGCAACGGAGGTGTCGATCCTGTACCTGGCAGTCAGAAGTAATTTCCACCCGACAATCGTGTTGATCGGATTATGAGCCAGTCTCAATGCACCGCACACTTGATAGGAACTAGATGACGGACACAGTGATTAGTTCAGCGTCGAAAGAGGTGATCATTGGGTTCGATCGACCGTTCGTGATGATAGGTGAACGGATCAACCCCACTGGTCGGAAGCTTCTCGCGGAAGAAATGAAAAACGGCGACTTTTCAAGGGTGGAAGCTGACGCTTTGTCCCAGGTCGCTGCGGGAGCACACATGCTTGACGTCAATGCAGGGATTCCTTTGGCTGACGAACCTGCGTTGCTTTCCGAAGCGATTCGGCTCGTTCAATCGGTTACCGATGTGCCGTTGTCTATCGACTCTTCAATTATTGAGGCTCTGGAAGCTGGAATCGCCGCTTATGAGGGCAAGCCCTTAATCAATTCAGTCACGGGAGAACAAGAAGTAATGGAGCGGGTGCTACCGCTGGTCGCCAAGAGCGGCGCCGCCGTGGTGGCGATTTCCAATGACGAAACCGGCATCAGCGAAGATCCCGATATTCGCTTTGACGTGGCGAAGCGAATTGTTAGTGCGGCCAATGATTTCGGCATACCGACTGCGGATGTGGTCGTCGATCCGTTGGTGATGCCCATTGGGGCAATGGGCAACGCTGGTCAACAAGTTTTCCGGTTAGTTCGGCGCCTGAGGAGTGAATTGGGCGTCAATACGACTTGTGGTGCCTCCAACGTGAGCTTTGGACTCCCGAACCGTCATGCCGTAACCGGCACCTTTTTGTCGATGGCGATAGGAGCTGGAATGACCTCGGCAATCATGAACCCGCTTCACTCAGAAGTGAAGTCGGCGGTTATGGGAGCCGATGTGCTTATGGGTAATGACCAGAATTGCGCTCAATGGATCAGCGTTCATCGAGACCCTAATGCCACACCATCTAGCCGCGGTGGCCGCAGGGGCCGACGCCGCTCCCCCGCCGGAGAGACAGCTTGAGGACCTGATGGGCTCCGAACATCGGGTTATCTTCACCCCGTCTGGCCTTGAAGGTCGAACCACTACCGGTACGACGGTACTGGAGGCGGCGCGAGAACTTGGGGTAGACCTCGACAGCGTCTGTGGCGGTAGGGGTATCTGTGGTCGATGTCAGGTCGTCCCCTCCTTTGGGGAATTTGCCAAATGGGCGGTCCACTCCGCTGGCTCCCATATAGCTGCCGCCAACACAACGGAAGGTTCATACAGCGGGAAGCGCCCATTGGGGCAAGCCGCCCGCCTCGGGTGTCAGGCGAAGATTACGGGTGATCTTGTCCTTGAGGTCCCCCCTGAAAGTCAGTTGAACGCACCGGTAATTAGGAAAGAAATCAATTTGGAAGGATTCACTCTGGATCCGATCAGCACCTTGCACGTTGTGGCGGTGCCAAAACCCGAATTAGGGGTTTCAACGTCACTTGCACAGACCGTGACGGAGCTGCTTGCCGAAGACTGGTCGCTCGACGTCACACACGTCCAGCCTCACGCCCTCCGACAGTTACAAGAGTCGCTAGGGGAAACTGGGAGCACCGTGACTGTGCAAGTACGGCGAGATTCAAAGGGATTGAAGATCGAAAATGCACGCCGAGGCGTATCTGTAGGCCTGTTCGGAATCGCAGTGGATGTTGGTTCAACGACCATAGCGGGGCACTTGGTCGACCTAGCGACAGGCGGGGTATTGGCCACCAGCGGACTCATGAACCCCCAGATACGTTTAGGTGAAGATCTCATGAGTCGGGTGAGCTACGCCATGCTGAACCCTGATGGCGAAGAACAATTAACACGGCTGGTTCGTGAGGCGCTTTCGGACCTCGTGCTCAACCTCGCAACGCAAGCAGGAGTCGAACTTTGTGATGTAGCTGAAATGGTTTTGGTGGGTAATCCGGTGATGCATCACCTAGTCCTCGGGCTAGACCCGAAACCGTTAGGTCAAGCACCCTTCCTGTTGGCAACAGCGAGTGCTGTGGAGATCCAGGGAGAAGATCTCGATCTTCCACTTCCCCAGGCAACTGTCTATGTGGGTCCATGTATCGCTGGTCATGTAGGAGCTGACACGGCTGCGATGATCCTCGCTGAAGGACCGCACCATTCCCAGGAGACTCAGCTCCTGGTCGACATCGGAACCAACGCGGAGATCGTTTTAGGAAACAAGGGTCAGTTGTACGCAGCTTCAAGCCCGACAGGTCCCGCCTTTGAAGGCGCGCAAATTTCCTGTGGTCAGCGAGCGACTCCAGGGGCGATCGAAAAAGTGAGAATTGATTGGGAAACACTTGAGCCCGCAGTAAAGATCATTGGTAGTGACCTTTGGTCGAACGAGTCAGGGTTCCTTGAGGCGACAGCAGAGATAGGAGTCACTGGGATATGCGGGTCTGGCATCGTGGAGACGTTGGCGGAAATGTTTCTGAGCGGTTTGATGACCTCAGATGGAGTTATCACCGACAACCGCGAGAGATGTGACCGCGTTATCGAAGATGACCGCACCTACGCCTTCGTTCTCTATAGGGAGACTGGCGTCGGGCGGGGGCATGACGTCGTCATAACTCAAAACGATGTACGAGCTGTCCAATTAGCCAAGGCAGCCCTGCGAGCCGGCATAGATTTACTCATTGAGCATGCAGCGGTGGACCGAGTCGACGCGATTCGCTTAGCGGGAGCGTTCGGCGCCCATATCGATCCGGTATACGCCATGGTCCTGGGCCTCATCCCCGACTCGCCCGTTGATTTGGTTCGAGCAGTTGGTAATGCTGCGGGCACCGGAGCGGTTCGAATGCTTTTATCGCGCGATCAGCGCACCGAAGTCGAAGAGGTAGTGCCCACGGTGGAGAAAATTGAAACAGCGACCGAAGAGCGATTTCAAGAGCTATTTGTTGATGCGATGGCGTTTCCGCATGCGACCTCGCCCACACCTCATCTCAAAACGTTGATCGATTTCTCTCACGTTTCCGAGACTTCGACTGAGAGCCGTCGTCGAGGCCGGCAGCGCCGAGAAGCCCATAAGGAGGTTTAGTGTGGCTACACGTAGAGGAGGTGGGCGAGCCGCCCGTCGCGCGCTCAGGAGTGCCGGCCCAGAGGCCTCGCGACCCTTCTTGGAGCGGAAGTTACCGCCAGTTGAAGTATTGGACGAAGAGGGTCTGGTTCGGATCGAAGAAAACGCCGAAATCATCTTGAGTGAAATCGGTATCGCTTTCCAAGATTTTCCTGAAGCCCTCGAGCTGTGGCAATCAGCTGGAGCCGACGTTGATGGTGATTTGGTCAAATTTCCGAAGGGCCTCTGCCGCCAATTGGTGCAAGACTCTGCACCCGACGTTTTCACGCAACACGCGCGTAACCCTGAACGTTCTGTGCCGATTGGTGCTGGCAGTACCGTGTTCGCACCGAACTACGGATCACCGTTTATTACGGACCTTGATCTGGGTCGCCGATACGCCACTCTGGAAGATTTCGAGAATGTGGTGAAGCTCACCTACTCGCTCCCTCACCTTCACCACAGTGGAGGCACGGTCGTTGAACCAGTTGACGTACCTGTCAACAAGCGGCACCTCGACATGATCTATTCACATTTAAAGTTCAGCGACAAACCTTTAATGGGGTCAGTCACAGCACCTGAACGAGCTGCTGACTCAATCGAATTATGTCGCCTCGCTTTCGGTGGGGATTTGAATGGCCGAACGGTTATGACCAGCCTGATTAACGCCTCTTCTCCCTTGCGTTGGGACGCGACGATGCTCGGGGCGGCAAAGGTGTACGCCGAAAGTAACCAAGCATGCATCATTTCACCTTTCATTTTGGCTGGCGCCATGTCGCCCGTCACTATCGCGGGACTAGCAGCTCAAGCTTTAGCCGAAGCGCTTTCGGGTATGGCCTTTTGTCAACTAGTGCGACCAGGGGCTCCCGTTGTCTTTGGAACGTTTGCCTCGTCAATGTCGATGGCTACAGGCGCCCCTACCTTCGGAACTCCAGAAGCCGGGCTTGCGATCTATGTAATGGCTGCCCTTGCTCGGCGAGTCGGTGTCCCGTTCCGATCCGGTGGCCAGCTGACTGCGTCCAAGGCTCCGGACGCCCAAGCAGCATATGAATCGCTGGCCACTCTGTTGCCAACGATGCAAGCCGGCGTAAATTTCGTACTCCATGCCGCAGGTTGGATCGAAGGTGGGTTGGCACTCAGCTACGAAAAATTCGTGATGGACGCCGATCAGTTGGGCATGATGCAGGTATATGCAGACGGCGTAGACCTGACGGAAAATGGGCAGGCTATGGACGCGTTCCGTACCAATCCGCACGGACAACATTTTCTAGGTAACGCACATACTTTGGAGAATTTCGAGGCGGCGTTTTACCGCTCGAATATCGCCGATAACAACAGTTATGAGCAATGGTTGGAGGAAGGTGAGATGAGCGCTGCTCAGCGTGCCAACGTGATGTGGAAGCAAATATTGGCAGATTACGAACCACCTCCACTTGATGAAGCAGTCGACCTAGCAATGATCGACTACGTCGAACGCCGCAAGAATGAGGAACCGGACGCGATCGGCTGATCAACCGCCAACCACGACCCCCGTGCCTATTACTGCTAGTGCTATACCCCAAACTTGCCTGATGCTGACCTGATCTTTGAAAACGAGCCAGCCGACGAGAATGCTGAACACCGGGAATAGAGACATGGCCACAACTGTGGGCAACGGATCAAATTGCAGTCCAACCAAGAAAGCGACGCTTGTCGCGCCCCCGCTTACCCCGGCTGCTATTGCCATTAGTCGCGTACCTCTCGGAGGGATCATTCTTGCTCCAACTGCGGTGGCGACAGGAATCATGATTGCGAAGGCAAGCAGTCGCTGGCTAACGAGCACCCATGTTCCGCCAACCATGGTGACGTTGAGGAGAACTCCGAAGCCGAAGCCGTACCCGAGACCAGAAGCCAGACCCCAGATGGCACCCGCTCTAACATTTGGTCCGAGTCGCCCGTCAGCTGTCACCAACACCAAACCGACCAATGCAATTCCGACTCCAAATCCGCTGAGATATGAGACCTCAACGTCAGTAGCTAACGCCCAAAAGACGGGGACCATTGTGGCGACGACCGCCGCTATGGGCGCCACCACCGCAGACGACGTTGTCTTCAGACCCATGTAGTAACAGCAAAGCCCTGTGGCGGCACCTAAACCGGAGAGAGCGCCTAAGAGCAGATCGTCGCCGTCTGGGGGTCGGTTCCAAAATAGAAGTGAGATAATCAACGTAATGGCGGCTACACATTGCATAGCCGTAGCGCTAGTGATCGGTGAAGAGCGGTTTGACACGCGACGACCGAATAAGTCCCCCACCCCAATCAAGAGAGCAGCGAAAACGCCAAAGAGGGCGCCAATCATTGATGATCTATCGGGGCGGACATTAATGCGAGGGTACGCTGCCCAACGGTTATCGACTCCTGGATAGAGAGACGACGAAAGCTTTGCAGAGCGACGAGGGAATCATCTACGACTTCGTGATCGTCGGAGGTGGTTCGGCCGGGTGCGCCCTCGCTAATCGCTTGACCGCAGATCCCTCTAATGAGGTGCTGGTGTTAGAAGCAGGACGGCCGGATTACGTCTGGGATCCGTTCATCCACATGCCAGCTGGTTTTGCATTCCCGCTGGGTTCGCGATTTTATGACTGGAAATATGAATCGGAACCCGAAGCCGCCATGAACGAGCGCCGCGTCTATCACGCTCGAGGCAAGGTGCTTGGAGGCAGTTCAAGCATCAACGGCATGATTTTCCAGCGAGGTAATCCGTTGGATATGGAGCGTTGGGCTGAACAACCCGGCATGCAGGCGTGGGATTACAGTCACACTCTCCCCTATTTCAAACGACTCGAATCGTGTCTTGCCGGTGGAGACGACTGGCGTGGCGACAGCGGCCCACTCAAGCTTGAACGTGGACCAGCGAAAGGCCCCCTTTTCGAGGCGTTCTTCCTCGCATGTCAACAAGCGGGCTACTCCTTAACTGAGGACGTAAACGGATATCGGCAAGAGGGATTCGCCGCATTTGATCGCAATATCCATAAGGGACGTCGCCTGAGCGCCGCACGGGCCTATCTGCACCCAGTAATCAATCGTCCGAATTTGACCGTTCGTACCCGCACGCACGTAACTCGAGTCCTATTTGAACAACGGAGAGTTACTGGAGTGGAAAGCGTTGAACGGTCCATGTTGGGCAACCATCACGCTCCGATTCGATACAACGCCCGAAATGTTATTTGCTGCGCGGGTGCCCTCAATACCCCCCAGTTACTGCAACTGAGCGGCGTTGGACCGAAGCGATTATTGGAGAAGTTCGGAATTCCAGTTGTAGTGGACCTGCCAGGGGTGGGAGAAAACCTTCAAGATCATCTGGAGGTCTATATCCAACATGCGTCGTTGCAGAACATCACTCAGCAGCCCAATCTTTCTGCTTGGCGTCGTCCACTGATCGGACTGCAATGGTTGTTTCGACACGGTCCTGCCACTACGAACCATTTTGAAGCCGGTGGATTTGTTCGCAGCAGCACTGACGTGAATTACCCGAATTTGATGATGCACTTCTTGCCATTAGCAGTTCGATATGACGGAGCGGCGGCGCCAACTGCACATGGCTACCAAGTCCACGTGGGCCCGATGTATGCAGACACACGGGGGGAAGTCATGATTCAGTCAGACGATCCATTCGCTAAGCCCCAAATTCGCTTCAACTACCTGAGCACACCCAATGATCGGAAAGAATGGGTCGAAGCGGTCAGGACGGCCCGTGAAGTTCTTAGGCAACCTGCATTCGATGGAATTAACGGCGGCGAAATCTCCCCTGGTCCAGATGTGAGAACCGCTGACGAAATTCTTAGTTGGGTTCGACGCGATGCCGAAACGGCTTTACATCCTTGCGGGACAGCTCAAATGGGAATCGGAGAAAACTCGGTTGTGCACCCACAAACGATGAACGTTCACTCGATCGATGGGTTGCAAGTTGTGGACGCATCCGTAATGCCATTCATAACTAACGGCAACATCTACGCCCCGACGATGATGA
>DASCSY010000107.1:0-7630 GCA_034399415.1 Acidimicrobiales bacterium | reverse complement strand
CCAAGTCCTTGATTGGTCCAATCGGGGTCGACATACAACTGTTCAATCCAATTCCCGTTCAGAACCAGCACACCGGTAACTGTTTCGTCGACTTCAGCCACCCACACCTCGGCAGACGGCATGACGGTTCCCACAAAGTGTCTCTTCACCTCCTCGTCAGAATGCACAAGAGGCGGAATCGCCGGTACCGACGCATGGCGCGAGCGCAAGAGAACTTCTGTGGCAGTCCGATGGTCCGCTTTTTCGGCCCTCCGAACCATGGACACGCCGTCAACAGCCATTCGCGAAGGTCTACAACATGCGTCGGACACGCGCAGCCTGTGGTGTCGGAGGGGGGACTTGAACCCCCACACCCTTAACGGGCACTAGATCCTTAGTCTAGCGCGTCTGCCAATTCCGCCACTCCGACGCTATTCCGGGATTCCGGACGAACGTTCACTCTACCAACGTCCACAAACTTGCCCAAGGAGCAATCGACGCCTTTGCTTGTTAAGGCCGCATATTTTTTGGTTATGCCAGAAGGAGACCCAAAATCAAAGTCGTAAAGCCAAAGGTGACAGCAACTACAACCGTGATGCGACTCAGGTTCTTTTCCGCCACAGTTGATCCGGCTGCTGTCGCTCCGACGCTTCCGCCAAACATGTCCGACACTCCGCCGCCCTTTCCACTATGCAGTAGCACAAGGCCCACGAGAGCGAACGCCGAGGTGAGGTGCAGGGCACCGACAATCCATGTCAACACACGCCAGATGGTACCAGCGTCCCTAGCTGACTCCTCGATCGTGTAACCGACATGTAAATGCCTAAGGCGACGTCGCCGATCCATCTGGGGGACAAGGTGATGGGTATGAGCTTTTGAGTTACCGAAGTATTGGATGAGTGATCGGTGTGCTTCCTTTGGCGCCCGGAACCCAGCCTTCCAAGATGGCGGAGAAACCACCTGCTCCTCCTCCGGCGCGCACAATCATTGGAGACCAATCGGGAAGTTTTCTGATCGTTCGACCCGCAACCGACCCAAATATGGTTTCCTCGTTGCTCCGGTTAGGAATGCCTTCCTCAATTCCTTGTGCCCCCCGAGCTGATAACTCCGCATCCATCTGGAGAAGCGGTTCAAGTTCTTCGTAAAACTTTGCTTTGGACCAACCCGCTGCCTCGAACACATTCATATGTTCTGGTGTCATCACGATCATCGCCTCGCTCGGAAGTTTGCGATTTCCTACGCCATGTAGCTGCTGTGCCAGGGTCCGAATCAGCGATTCGGGGGTGCGCGAAATTTGATCGATACAACCAATGGGACCGTGACCAGCGAACAAAGTAACTGTGTCTTGCTCTAATTCAAATCCGCGGCTCACCGAAAGGGGATCCCACCCGTCGGGTAGGTTCTCCTCGTCCTCTGCGAAACACCACCCAATCTTGGACGGCGCCCCTAAAGCCGAACGGTCGATTCCACCAATTCCTGGCTTGCCGCCTCCCACATTCCGCACAACGAGCTGCAACGCTCGACCGATAGTTGAATTTGCCCTATTCCCCTGGCCTAACGCGTTCTTGTCGGTGTTCATTCCGATCCGACGCCGAATAGGTCCGTTGACAATGATGATCGGCCCCGAAAACCAGAGCGTGCACAACAGCCCATGCATATTGAACTGGTCAGTGCATGCTGCCTCTACCGCTGCTAACACCACGGGAAAGTATTCAGGCCGGCACCCGGCCATAACAGCGTTGATAGCGACTTTTTCAACCGTGCATTCCACCAACGTTGGAGGCACGATTGCGACGAGGTCCTCTAGCTGTCGACTGGTACCAGTCAGCATTCGTGCCACTCGCTCTTCGGTCGGGGGCACGATGGGCAATCCGTCGGACCAGCCGCGGTCAAACATTGCATCAAACTCATCTTCGAGCGTCGCGAACTCGACACGGCGGCTTCGCATTGAGGTGCCCCCAAATTTGACGGCTAAACCGTCCACCAAGTTAGGGTCGACGGATAATGACCCGCATCCGGGACGCGTATCAGGAAGTTCCATGCCTAAATCATCGACCCCCGACAAGGCTTCCCAGTCAGGTCGGCTCCACCCAACAGTTCTCGCCATTTCCTTGCCATCTTGCACGTACATCAAGGTGGGTACGGTCTCCACATCGAAGTGCCACGACATCTTCAGGTCTTGATCATGCTGCTTGGAGTCAACGGTTTCGGGGAACGCGGGGTCATCTTGGGTGTAGACCGCTATACCGGGTCCCCGAACACATATCTCCTCTAACACCGATACAACGTCGACGCAGGTAGGGCAGTCCCGTTTAACGAAAGCCACGAGACCTTCAGGTAGTTGCGGACGATCCGAACCTGAATGAGTGCTGCCCATGCAGCGACTTTAGGCGTCTTTGAAGTTGACGATCCTCGCAAAAGACTCGGCTTCTAGGGAAGCACCGCCAACTAGAGCTCCATCGATGTCAGACATCGCCATCAATTCCGTCACATTTGACGGTTTCACGGAACCGCCATATTGGATACGAACCAGATTTCTTGAGGTTGCGCGGATCGACGCCACAACTTTTCGTATGTGGGAACACATTTCCTGCGCATCTTGTGCTGATGCAGTCATTCCCGTGCCGATGGCCCAGACCGGTTCGTAGGCGATCACCAACTCATCAAGTTTTTCCCCTGAGATGGATGCCAGACTGCCGCGTATCTGCGTTTCCACGACGCTCTCTGCTTGGTCTGATTCACGCTCTTCTAGGGTTTCTCCTACACACACGATGGGCGTCATTTCGCACCCAAACACAGCGGCCGCTTTTGCGGCGACGACCGCATCGTTCTCACCGAACAAAGCTCTTCGTTCGCTGTGTCCCACGATCACATAATCGACGTTGAGTTTTGCAAGCATCGCTGGTGATATTTCTCCGGTAAACGCTCCTGAGATTTCGCTATGACAGTTTTGGGCGCCCAGCTGAAACCGCATGCGGTCTGCGTCGATCACGGTCTGAACAGACCGTAAATCCGTGTACGGCGGGTGCAGCGATACCTCAACCGCGTCGTAATCGTGGTTTCTTAGCTCGTAGCTGAGTTTTTGGATGAGTTGTATCGCCTCGAAATGATTGAGGTTCATTTTCCAGTTTCCGGAAATTAGTGGAATTCGAGCCATTCAGGTTTCCTCAATTTCTAAGTGCGATAAGGCCTGGAAGGTCACCCAATTCGAGAAGTTCGAGGCTGGCCCCTCCTCCGGTACTGATGTGATCCATATATGGCGTCAACCCCATTTCCGCTACCGCCGCTGCGCTGTCTCCGCCTCCCACCACCGTAAACGCCTTTGTGTCAGCTAGAGCTTGCCCAACCGCACGGGTTCCTGCCGCAAAACGGGGGTCTTCGAACATTCCCATTGGGCCGTTCCAAAAAACGCTTCTGGCTTCGTGGATGACGTCCTCGAATGCCGCTGCGGTGCCTGGTCCAATGTCAAGGCCTGTCCAACCTTCGGGCATCGACGGTCCCATTTGTCGAACCTCACCGTTGTCTCCCCCAATGTCACCATCGGGACTTAGGGCAGTGATGTCAGACGGTAAGAGAATCGGGGCCCCTGAATCTAAGATTCGCCTACACGTTTGTTCTTGATCGGTTTCGCATAACGAATCTCCGACGCTATGACCCAGTGCCTTCAAAAAGGTGAAACACATTCCTCCACCGATAAGCAGTCGGTCCACCACCCCGAGCAGAGCTTCTATGACACCAAGTTTGTCGCTGACCTTGGCTCCGCCCAAGACTGCAACGAAGGGTCGGTCGGCGGCGGATCGCATTCGCGTGAGAACGTCAACTTCTTTCTCTAATAAGCGTCCGGCAGCCGAGGGAAGGCTGGCGGGTGGCCCAACAATTGAGGCATGGGTTCGATGCGAAACACCGAATGCGTCATTGACGTATCCATCGAATGGGTCTCCGCCGGCACCGCCCACGAGATACTTCACAAACTCCGGAGCGTTGTCTGTCTCGCCTGGATCGAAACGCAAGTTCTCTATTAACTCAACTCCGGGAGCTAACTCTTCGACCTTTTGGCGCAGTAGCTGCACGGAAAACTTCGGATCGGGCGCACCTTGGGGGCGTCCAAAGTGAGTGCAGGCAACGACGATCGCTCCTCTCTCCATAAGCCAATTCAATGTTGGAAGAGTCGCTTTGATCCTCAAATCGTCGGAAATCGCTCCGCCGCGAACAGGAACGTTGAAGTCACACCTCACTAGGATTCGTTTTCCGTCCAGACCGCCCAAAGTGCTTTCCAGGCTTTCCAGGTCGGGTACAGACAGATCAGCCACCTCTAGCTCAGCTGCAGGTGATTTCGACAAGGTCGACGAGCCGATTGGAGTAGCCCCACTCGTTGTCGTACCAGCCGCTCACTTTGACCAAGTTGTCTATGGTCATTGTCAATCCTGAGTCGAACACGCAACTAGAAGGATCCCCGACGATGTCAGCGGATACCAGGGGATCTTCGCTATAGGAGAGAACTCCTCGGAGGGGAGCCGTCGATGCAGCGGACGCGAATGCTTGATTGATGTCTTCGACGGATGGAGTGGCGGATAAGACCGCTGTGAAGTCGGTGATTGAACCATCAGGAATCGGAACTCGTAATGATGTTCCGTCGAGTTTGCCGTTCATGGCTTGAAGGACGAGCCCAGTCGCGCGTGCCGCGCCCGTCGAGGTGGGAATAATATTCACTGCTGAAGCGCGCGCTCTCCTCAGGTCGCTGTGGGGACCGTCGACCAAAGACTGGTCGCCTGTGTAGGCATGGACCGTGGTCATCAGTCCTTTTTCAACCCCGAACGCATCATCTAAAACCTGGACCATGGGGACGAAGCAGTTGGTTGTGCAACTCGCGTTGGAAATGACTTTGTGAGTCTCCTTGTCAAACTCTTCATGGTTGACGCCGACGACGAATGTGGCGTCGGCTCCGTTGGCGGGCGCAGAGACGATCACCAGTGGGGCACCTGCCTCGAGGTGTTGTGCTGCTTTATCGCGATCTGTGAAGATGCCCGTGGATTCGATTACCACGTCAACGTCGTGGTCACCCCACGGTAAATCGGCAGGGTTGCGTTCGGAGAGCACTTGGAGGAGGTGCCCGTCGATCGTTATGCCCCCGTCAGTTGCGGAAATGTCGTTGGGCAAGTTGCCCAGCACTGAGTCATATTTAAGAAGGTGCGCCATCGTGACTTGGTTGCCGAGGTCGTTTACGGCAACGATTTCGATGTCCGCACCTTGCTTTTGTACAGCTCGAAAAAAGTTGCGGCCGATACGGCCAAATCCGTTGATGCCAACACGCACGGTCATTGAAAGAGATGCCTTTCTGAAGGGGGTTAGAGATCCTGTTCAATGTCTACTTCATTGGTTTGGCTCAGTGGCGAATCGATGCCTTTGTTCTAGACTTCTTTGGATTCCAGATCGCGGTGACGGGTCCTCAGCGAGTGGCCGCTTTCAGTCAATATCCGCCCAAATTCCTCTGCGATCGCCACGCTGCGATGCCACCCGCCAGTGCAGCCAAATGCGATCGTTAAATAGGCCTTGCCCTCCGCGACGTAGGAGGGAATAAGAAATTCGAGCAATGGGACCAGGTGGCCGATAAACGCCACCGTCGATGGTTGTTCGACAACGTAATTTCGAACTTCTTGATCGAGACCGGTCAGAGGACGCAACTCAGGAATCCAGTGTGGATTCGGCAAGAATCGGCAGTCAAAAACCAAGTCAGCCTCTGTCGGCACACCGTGCTTGAAGCCGAACGACATAATCGTTGTCTGCATCAACTGTTCGCGGTCACCGTCACCGAAGACTTCGACCACGCGGGCTTTAAGTTCATGCACGATGAGGTCGCCGGTCTCTATGACAACATCCGCCTCGTCTCTAATTGGCTCTAACAGTTTGCGTTCTTGAGCGATGGCTTCGGTCACCGATGAAGTGCTGGCGTCAAGGGGGTGCCTGCGCCGTGTTTGGTCGTACCGTCGCAGCAACACATCTGTGGGCGCGTCAAGGAACACCACCCTCACTCGCGTTGTGGATGATCGAAGTTCTTGTAAGAAGCTGAGCAGATCCTCTTGATATTCGTGAGAACCCGCTACCAATGCCAACCGCTCGACGGAGGAATCGGTTGCAGTGAGCAGTTCGGCAGCGGACGCGAGCAGACTCGGTGGAAGGTTGTCGATCACGAACCAACCCAAGTCTTCGAGGGTGTCAGCTACCGTCGAACGCCCTGCACCTGACAGCCCTGCCACCACAATGAAATCTGGTTGACTGCCCATCTCTAAAGGCTACGTGGCAGCGCGGGATTTCTTAACCCTTATTACAGACCAGCACCAATAGCCGCGGAATAAATGCAGCAGCAGCATAAGAGTCGTGCCGGTCTAGGAATGCTTGTGGGGGTGCCGGCTCAAGCATTCGTTCGAGGGTCATCCCGTGAGCGAACAGCGCGTTTACATATGCGCTTATGGGACGATGGACAAAGGGAATGTGAACCCCCGGCTCGACTTCTTCGATGGTTTCTTGTTCGACTAAGTAATCCCCGATGCGCCAGTACTGGCTTGGAGGGTTAGCTATGTGATCTTCAACCCATCCGCTCCCCGGAGTTTGTATAAGCGGGTGATTCAACATCAATACGAACCGGCCGGTTGGTCGCAGCACTCGTGCAACCTCGCTAATTGCGTCTTCTATTTCGACTATATGTTCAAAGACCAGACACGCTATCGCCGCGTCGAAGACGCCGTTGCAGAAGGGAAGAGCTTGCGCCGAGCCTCGTACGTAGCCGGCGCTATTGGATCGCGCAGCGGCTACGCGAATTTGTGCCCACGCGGCGTCGATCCCCAGAACGCGAGAGTTTTGCGTCGTTAGACGCCGGGTGATCTGCCCTTCTCCGCAGCCGACATCGAGAATTCGGTCAAACCCTGCTAGTAAGTCGGCAGCTAAGGGAAGTATCTGTTCTTCGTATTCAGCGTCTGCGCCATCGGTGAAGCCTTTTTGCCACCACTGGGCGTGGGTCTCCCAGAGTTTTTGCCTCACGCTCGACCTTGGGTGCGGTCATGGACTGCGCTCGCCACGTTATTCGGTAACCACGACAAACCCATTAGGTCCTCTAGCGATGCTTGTCGCACTTTTCTCACGCCACCAAATTCTTTGATCAACCTTTTACGGCGTACATCCCCAAGACCTGAAATTCCGTCGAGAACGCTTCGAGTCATTCTTTTGTTGCGCAACTGACGGTGATAGGCGATGGCAAAACGGTGGCTTTCATCGCGAATGCGTTGCAGCAGGTACAAGGCCTCCGAACCGCGGGGCAGTTGAATCGGGTCAGGTTTACCTGGAACGAAAACCTCTTCAAACTGTTTCGCTAGTGCCGCTACTGGAATTTCCTCGCTTAAACCAAGCGTGTCAAGTACGCGTCGAGCTACTCCTAGCTGACCTTTTCCACCGTCGACTACCAGAAGCTGAGGGGGATAGGCGAATTTGTTGGATTCATTGGGCGCTGACGCTCTTTCCCGCAAGTAGTTCCCCAAACGTCTTGATAGAACCTCTTCCATAGCCGCGAAATCGTCGTTTCCTGATACATCGCGTATTTTGAATCGCCGATATTCACTTTTTCGAGGCAACGCGTCCTCTAACACCACCATCGAACCCA
>DASCSY010000106.1:0-7657 GCA_034399415.1 Acidimicrobiales bacterium | reverse complement strand
TCGCTTGTTCGATATAGCGGACGAGCTCGGTCCACGGCTTTTCGGGCTCAGCGCGAAATACATCGAAGCCACTATGAAAGAAGGACTTCGACCCCGTGATACCCACACGCTCGCCACTGTCGAAACAGTCACCTCCACAGGTTCGCCCCTGGCACCTGAAGGGTTCGATTGGGTGTATCAGAATCTGAAATCTGACGTACACCTTGCATCGTTTTCTGGGGGTACAGATATCTGCGGTTGCTTCGTGATTGGCGATCCCACGGGTCCGGTTCATCGGGGCGAAATTCAGGTGCCGGCACTGGGTATGGACGTAGCTGTTTTCGATGACCTAGGAAATCGGCTATCCGAAGGGAGGCAGGGTGAGTTGGTGTGTTGTAACGCTTTCCCCTCTATGCCTCTCGAATTCTGGGACGACCCGGAAGGCATCAAATACCATGACGCTTACTTCGCTCGATTCCCTGGTGTGTGGCACCACGGTGACTTCGCTGAGTGGACTGCTGACGGCGGAATGATCATTTCGGGGAGATCGGACGCAACTTTGAATCCGGGTGGAGTGCGGATTGGAACAGCCGAAATTTACCGCCAGGTGGATCTGATTGATGAGGTGCTTGAAAGCATCGTGATAGGCCAACAAATCGAATCAGACACGCGAGTGGTTCTTTTCGTTCGACTTCGCGAAGGCCTCGACCTGGACGACGAATTGACTCAGCGCATACGTGCTCAGATTCGTTTGGGAGCTTCTCCACGCCATGTGCCAGCGGTAGTTGCTCAAGTACCCAGCATTCCGCGAACTCGTAGTGGGAAGCTCGTCGAGTTAGCGGTTCGCGACGCTGTTCACGGTCGTTTGGTGACCAACGTCGAAGCCATCGATGATCCCCAGGCACTGAACTATTTCCGTGATCATCCAGCGTTGGCCTGAAGGTCTGAGACGGTTACTTCGCTGTTAGCTCAACGCGGATTTTACGATCGCTGCGACTTCTTCGGGCTGGTCGAACTCCGCGTGATGTCCTGCTTGTTCCACCAGGTGCGTGCTCACAACATTGGGAAGTATCTGTGCCCACTTGTCTAAATATGACGGTGGGATGATTTGATCCATGGCACCGTGCACCAACGTGACGGAATTTTTTACTAGGTGAATTCTGTCGCTGATACCAAACTCAGGTATTGGCCAAATAAGTTGAGCCGAGGCCGTTCGGGTGAGATACCGGTCGACGCCGTGTTCGACAAGTAAATCGGCGGGCATGTCTTCTACGTCGTCAAAGAAACTGGCTGATGCTGCCGGATCAGCTGTCAACATTCTGCGTTGATTAGTCAAAGTGGTCGCGAAAGGGTCTGCGACCGGATCCTCTGGGTCCCACAATCCGTAGGGCGCAATCAGCACCATCGCGTCGAAGGCCTCGGGTCGAATCGCGGCAAGTTCCAGCGCCACCATTGCGCCGACGCTTGACGCGACAATCGGCGTTCCGGTAACACCGGCTACGTCGATGAGTTCGCTTGCTGCGACAACCCAATCGTGAAGATTTCTGAGGCCATTTGTTTCACTTGAACCGGTGAAACCGGGAAGACTCGGCGCTACTACCCGCCAGCCACTATTTGCCAACGCCTTAAGAAACGCGTGTTCGCCGGGATTACCAAGCATCCCATGTAAATAGGTAATCGGAGCGCCTTCACCGCATGACACAAGCCCGACGTGGCCTTCTCGAAAGGGCAGCGTCTCAGTCGCATAGCCAGTCAACTGACTGGAACCTCAGGCACATCTCTGCGAGCAGGCTGCTCGAGTGGTTGAGGCCACCACAGATCTTCGAACTCGTCCTCGAAAATGCCGCTGACTTCGGGCATCACTTTGGTGGCGTACATTTCGGTGTTGTAGCGCACGAGGTCCTTGTGCATGTTGCCGAAGTGACAAAAGGTCATGAGATGGCCGATGTGCATCGTGGTGGCTAGTTCATGGACCTGTTCTGCAACCTGAGTGGGATCCCCCAAGATCACGTAGCCCTTCTCAACCATTTCTTCGAAGCTGAGTCCTTTAGGGAATCCACCTCCCCCCGCCGGTTTTCTTGCTTCGGAGCGCGCCGTCGCTTCTCTGGCGGCGCGTTCAACCATTCCTTCAACCCCTGCCCGAACTGTGTTCGGAGTCTTGTATCCGGGTGGGTCAGCGAAGCCAGCGTAAACATGCAGACAGGTGTTGAAGAAGTACTCGGCCGGTTCACGATAAAGATCCCATGCTTCTTTTTCGGTGTCGGCGACCGCAATGAATTGAGCAAACCCCCCTTGAAAAGGATTTGCCTCTTTCCCTGTCTCTTGGACCTTTTTCCAGAAACCCTGCATGGTTTTCAGGCCTGCTTTGTATCCGAAATAGCTGAGGTAGCAGTACACGAGGTCTTGCTGAGCGCACCAGTCCCACGTATCCACCGAGCCGCCTCCGGGGATCCATATCGGAGGATGGGGCTGTTGGACGGGGCGAGGCCAGACGTTGACATAACGAAGTTTGTTGTACTTACCGTTGTAGGAAAAGACTTCGTCTCGCGTCCAAGCTTGACGAATGAGGTCTACGCCTTCGTGGTACCGCTCTCGGAGGGTCGCTGGATTCTGCCCATAGGCGAAGATGGTGTCCATTGGCGAGCCAACCGGAAATCCGGCAACCATGCGTCCTCCGGTGATGCCGTCCAGCATCGCGATTTCCTCAGCTACTCGCAGGGGAGGGTTATAAAGCGCAACTGAGTCTCCGAGCACAATGATGTTCGTTTCGGGACAATTTCTGCTGAGGGCAGCAGCGATAATGTTGGGGCTCGGCATCAGCCCGTAACCGTTGGAATGATGTTCGTTGACGCCCACGGCGTCAAACCCGCAACCAGCCGCGAACTCAAGTTCATCCAGGTATTCGTTGTAAGTGCGATTGCCCACTTCGGGGTCGTAAAGAGCGGGGTCGATGTCGACCCACACGGACCGGTGCTCTTCGGGGAAGTCAGGCGGCAGTTCCGGATATGGCATGAGGTGAAAGAAAATGCTTTTCACAGTGGCTCCCACAGGTAGAGGCTTCTGATGCAAATGTAGCCTTGATGGGACTTTCTTAGCTGTTTCCCCATCGGAGTGGCATTCTGATCAGGTGGCAAATATCACATTGACCCAAAGTCTCGACTGGGCTTTGCGGTGAACGTTGACTCAACCGATCAAAGACGTGGCGTCCCAGCTGCTGCCATAGCGATGGTGGGGTGGGCAGCGTCGGGGGTCATTGCTAAAGGCATCTCCGAGTTAGGCGCCCTGGCAGTTGTCTTTTGGCGGATGTGGATCTACGCGGCAATCGTTCTTCTTTTCTTAAAGATGAGAGGGACTCCACTGCGAAGAGAGTCGCTTCGTGTTTCGTGGCGCGGCGGCATTGCACTCGGTGCTGACATCATGCTTTTCTTCACGGCGTTGCGGCTAACGACCGTCGCTAATGCAACCGTTATCGGCTCATGTCAACCACTGCTAATGCTGTTAATAGCAGGGCGCATTTTCGGAGAGCGTCCTAGGCGTCAGGACTGGGGGATGGCGGCTGTCGCAATTATCGGGGTCGGTCTCGTCATGTTTGGGTCGACGGGTATTCCCGGTTGGAGTCCGCGGGGTGACCTCTTGTCGGTGGCAACAGTCGTAGCCTGGACCGCATACTTCGTTTTCTCGAAACTGAGTAGCCGCCACATCGAGTCGTCGCAATACACCGGGGCAACGGCGTTGATTTGTGCCCTGTTCGCGACTCCGTTTGCGCTGGCTTCCGGCCAGGTCTTCGATATGCCTTCGGCAAACGCTTGGATGTGGCTCGTCGTTCTTTCGGTGGGACCCGGTTTTACTTCTCACATGTTGATGAATTGGGCCTTAGGTCTGATACCTGCCTGGCTTGGGTCAACGCTGACTCTAGGTATCCCCGTTACGGCAACAATCATGGCCTGGGTTTTTCTCGGCGAGGAGGTAGCTGCCATTCAGTTTCTGGGTATGGCAGTGGTGCTCCTCGCTCTTGGGGTCATTGTGCTTGGCCAGTCCAAGTCGACGCAAAGCGACATCAGCTAGTCTCATCGACCCTTCCACTCTGGTTGACGCTTCTCAGCGAAGGCTTTAGGTCCTTCGCGGGCATCCTCGCTATCCATCATTGCTCTGACAGCGGGATAGTCGGCATAGAAGGCGTCACCTAATGGAAGATTCAGGCCTCGCATTGAAGACTGTTTGGTCGCCCTGATTGACATAGGGGCACCTAGCATGATGTCGTCAATAAGTAGATCTAGAGCGCTGTCAAGCTCCGCGTAGGGCACTACTTCATTGATTATCCCTATCTCCTGTGCCCGTTGCGCTGTCATCGATTTTCCAGTCAAGAGATACTCCATGGCCAGCTTCAATGGGACTTGCCGCGGCAGACGGTGAACTCCCCCGCCCCCCGCGTAAATGCCGCGCCGCGGTTCGGGGAGCCCAAATTCAACATGTTCAGCTGCTATCACCAGATCGCACGCCATAGCGACTTCGAACCCTCCGCCGAGTGCAATCCCATTCACACGCGCTATCAAGGGTTTGGGGTAGTCAAACCGTTCGATCAGTTTCGTTACTTCGCTCATTAGCTGCGAATCGGCCCGTCTCTCCTCCTCGGAAGCATGCTGAATCTGCGACAAGTACTTCAGGTCCCGCCCAGCGCAGAATGCTTTATCTCCAATCCCGGTGACCACGACAATCCAAACATCATCATCTTCAGCCGCGTGATCAAGTAGATCGCTCCACTCTTTGTGGGCCGGGGTGTTGATCGCGTTTCGGACTTCGGGCCGATTGATTGTTATTCGGACGACATGAGGTCGAGTCATCTCGTAAAGGAAATAATTAGGGGTCCAATCAAGTTGCTGCATGAGTTGATCGTAGGCAGCTATGCAACGTGTAGGTCGGACGTGCTGGACTGTAAGTATGGATTACGAACCTCGGGTAACAAGTCGGACATTTGAAGGTAGCGAGAATGATTGAGGAACACCTCACCATCAACACCGGAGAGGGGGAGATGGCGACCTTCCTTGTCCGCCCTGAATCGGATGGAGCTCTGCCAGTCATCTTGTTCCTGATGGATGCACCGGGGAAGCGAGAAGAGCTTCACGATATGGCGCGACGAATTGCGGCGACCGGCTACTACGTCATGTTGCCCAACCTTTACTACAGAGACGTTCCCTCTTTCACCATTCATCGAGAAGATCCAGCAAGTGCCAAATACATGGCGAAATTAATGGGAAACGTTTCAAACGCAATGGTGGCCCGCGATGCCCTCGCGCTACTCACCCACGCTGCCGCAGACCCCGCCGCCAATGAAACGCTCGTGGGCACGACGGGTTACTGCATGAGCGGACCTTTCGCATTATGGTTGGCCGCTGAATTCCCAGAAGTTGTGAGGGCCGCTGCATCAATTCATGGCGTTCGATTAGCAACCGATGCCGACGATTCGCCCCATAGAAGAACCGTCGACATCGGGGGCGAGGTACTCCTCCTGGCAGCAGAGTTCGATGACTGGGTTGATCGACCTCATTTCGATCGCATCGTGAGCGCTTTGGACGCTGCTGAGGTACAACATCACGCCGAATGGATAGACGGCGTTCATCACGGATTCGTGTTTCCACAACGACCGAAATACGACAAACCGGCCGCCGAACGTCATTGGGAATTACTTCATTCGATGTTTGACCGGACCCTAAAGTCACCCTCATGACAGTTGTGCCCGCATCATGTAGTCGCCGAGCGGTAGCCGACCCACCCGAAGTGTCGGCCGCTAACCCAGTCCACGATGAAAGCGCCACCGGATACGGTTACGCGGGGGGGATTGTCGCCGGTATTCACACCTACGGCTGGATGGTCCCAGCCATCCTCGATTCCCTAGGCGAACGTTGGCTCTCGCACGGCTGGTCTGAATTTCGACTTCCTCGACCCGTCTACGCGCAAGACGAACTACTGACCGAGGTACACCCATCTGCTGACGATCCAAGCATTGGCCTCATAACCCAAACTGTCGTCTCCGACGGACGCGTAACCATCGAGGGAAAAGTTGGTCTCGGCGACGCGCCTTGGAAAAACGACTTCCACTTACCTAAGCAACGCTCACCTGTACCTGAAGCCGACCATCGCCCATTTCTTGGCCTAGATGAAATCCCCAGTGACCTTGATTACCCCGCCATGTCGGTTTCTTTTGACGCAGGTGACGCCAGAACTTGGATGACTGAGAGAATCCACGACGACGACCCACTTTGGATCAGCGGAGACGCCCCAGCGGCCCATCCATCCTGGGTACTGGGCCAAATGACCCCCTTGATCCGACATTCCTACCGGATGCCGGCAGGCGTTCATGCTTCCGGCCGAGTACAGCATTTGAGTCCGTTCAAAGCCAGCGGACCTGTGACCGTAGCTGGCCGTTGGGGCGAAGTGGAGCACAGAAAAGGCAAACCGTGGTCTACCAGTGACGCTGTATTTATCGATTCGGAGGGCACCGAAGTTGCCCTTGTTAGGCAGGTCGCGGTGATTCTCCCACCCCTCCCTCGAGACTGAGTAAGAACAGCAACGTCAACATGTTGTAGAACGGGCATGCCTAATCGTCTCTCGAGGGGATTCGAAATGCCCGTGGAAAAGCTCCTTATTGCTAATCGCGGTGAGATAGCTATACGAATAGCGCGAGCAGCAGAAGAACTAGATGTCGCCACCGTTGCAGTTCACAGCCAAGACGACAGTTCGTCTTTACATACTCGGGTAACGAACGAGTCAATAGATCTAAACGATCGCGGAGTCGCCGCTTACCTCAACATCGACCGGCTCGTTAACGCAGCAATTTCCACGGGCTGTGATGCACTTCATCCCGGATATGGCTTCTTGGCAGAGAACGCTGATTTCGCTCGCGCGTTAGAAACCGCCGGGATTGTTTTCGTTGGACCATCTTCTGAACAGCTCTCTCTGTTCGGAGTCTAACTTTCTGCTCGAATGCTGGCTGCAGAACTCGATGTGCCTCTAGTGCCAGCAACCGAGGGAACGGCGACCCTCGAAGAAGCCGAAGCGTTTCTTGGTGAACACGGCGCAATCATGATTAAAGCCGTCGCAGGCGGCGGTGGTCGAGGCATGCGAGCAGTGCGACAAGGCGATGATCTGTCCGCTGTGTTCGAACGATGTCAAAGCGAAGCCAAAATGGCCTTTGGCAACGGTGACGTCTACGTCGAGCGACTCATAGAACGCGCGCGTCATGTCGAAGTGCAAATCATTGGTGACGGCACGTCGGTAGTTCATTTAGGCGAACGGGAATGCACTCTGCAGCGTCAGAATCAAAAGATTATTGAAGTAGCTCCATCCCCGTCTATTGACGCCGAGGTACGAGACTTGTTGACGGACTCTGCAGTTCGTATGGCCTCGCATGCGAACTATCGGGGGTTAGGCACGTGGGAGTTCCTCCTCGACGCCGAGAATCCATCGGTTGTCGCGTTTATCGAGACCAACGCTCGCCTACAGGTCGAGCACACAGTGACTGAAGGGACCACCGGAGTTGACCTCGTCAAGAATCAAATTCTCTTGGCGGGAGGAGCTTCACTATTTGACCTCGGCCTCGTTCAAGATGACTTGCCCGCTCCGAGGGGATATGCGATTCAGTGTCGGGTAAATACCGAAACAATGACCGAGGACGGCTTGG
>DASCSY010000105.1:0-7695 GCA_034399415.1 Acidimicrobiales bacterium | reverse complement strand
GTGAAGGGAATGAATACCTGTTCAGCTGCCCTCTCGGCAAGCTCCACAATGGTTTCACGGTTGTCCGAACTTGCGGTTATATCCAAAAAGACGATCTCGTCAGCACCTTGAGCGTCGTATCGCGCGGCGAGTTCCACTGGGTCTCCCGCATCACGAAGACCGACGAAGTTGATTCCCTTTACTACTCGACCCGCGTCTACGTCTAAGCAGGGGATCACCCGCACCGTTTTCATGAATACGCCGTCGCTTCAATGGCGGCCGAAACTTCGATCACTCCATCGTGGATTGCCTTGCCGACGATGACTCCAACAGGTCGTCGTCCGTTAACGTCAAGTTTGGCTAATTGGTGAATGTGGGCTAGAGAGCCAACTCCCCCGCTGGCGATTACGTCCAGTGAAGTCGCATTAAGAACTGCGGTAAGACCTTCAACATCTGGACCACTACCGGTTCCATCTCTAGAGATCTGGGTCACCACTATGACTTCAGCCCCGCCCTGTTCGAAGCGTGGCAACAAATCAAAGATGGTTTGACCACTGTCTATTTCCCAGCCCCGAATCGCTACCTGGTCACCTCGAACGTCAAGGCCTACAGCAACCCTGTGTCCCATACTGGTGAGTTCCCCAATGAGCGTCGGATTCTCAACAGCGGCGGTGCCGACAACGCAACGCTCCACTCCTGCTTGGTACAGGTTGGCGGCAGCTTCAACACTTCTAATTCCACCCCCGCTCTGGATCGGCACATCTACTGCTCTGGCTATGGCGCCGACTGTTTCCAGATTGCTGAGGTCACCGGATCGCGCGGCATCCAAATCCACCACGTGGATCCAGGGTGCTCCGGCTTCTTGAAAGGAACGTGCCACTTGAACCGGATCCGTCCGGTACCTGACCTCACGGTCGTAGTCCCCTTGAACAAGACGGACGCACTGCCCGTCCCTTATATCGATCGCGGGATAAAGGTCGAACGTCATGAGTTAACGAGTTGTTGAAGGAAATTTTGAGCGAGAGACCGTCCGTGTTCACCCGACTTCTCAGGATGGAACTGAGTTGCCCATAAGGAGTTCTTCCCAACCATCGCGGTGAGTTCATGTCCATATTCGCAGGTCGCGACAACCAGGCTCGGCTCAGTTTCGATGGCGTAACTATGAATGAAGTACATCCAAGAGCCGTGTTCTATGCCTCTCAACAGCGGGCATCCCGGAATACGTATGTCTAGCTGGTTCCATTGCATTTGAGGTCGAGTCAATCCATCGGGTAGCCGTCGAGCGAAACCAGGCAAAACCCCTAGTCCTTCAATTCCTGGTGCTTCTTCTGATCCCTCAAACAACATCTGCATGCCAACACATATTCCGAGAAATGGAGTACCGGATTCGATGACTGATCTGGCCGGGCCGTCAAGCTTCGCCGCTCGTAGCGCATTCATACACGCCCCGAAGTGTCCAACCCCTGGCAGTACTACACCCGCAGCATCAGCTATAAGGGCGGGATCGGATGTCAAATGAACATCCGCACCAACGCGCTCGAATCCCTTCTGGGCGGATCGCAAGTTTCCGATGCCGTAGTCCAACACCGCTACAAGAGGCGGTGAATCGAACCCACTCACCTCATCATCCTTACAACACGCCCTTAGTGGAAGGCATGACATCGTCAAGAACTCGAACCGCATCAAAGAGGGCTCTCGCTACGGCCTTAAAGCTCGCTTCAATGATGTGGTGGGTGTTTCGACCGCGCAAAAGAACTATGTGGAGCGTGATTCCTGATGCCATGACAAGCCCCCTCCAGAACTCTTCACACAATTGAGGGTCGAATGGTGGGTCGCCGAGGATTTTCTCACCCGGAGGATCGATTTGGTAATGGAGGAATGGGCGCCCTGAAAGGTCCAGTACAACTTCCACCGCTGCTTCATCTAATGGAACCGTGATAGCAGCGAACCGCCGCACACCTTCCTTATCACCGAGCGCTTCGCCTAGTGCCTCGCCGAGAGCTATTCCTACATCTTCTACTGTGTGGTGGGCGTCAATGTCTGTATCGCCCTTACAGTCAAGACGCAGATCGAAGCGTGAGTGCTTCCCCAGCTGAGCCAGCATGTGATCAAAGAACGGTAAGCCTGTACTGGCCTCAACCTGACCACTGCCATCAATGTTTAGTGACAGATCAATTCTTGTTTCTTTTGTATTCCGTTGACGATCTGCTTGCCGTGTCATGTCAACGCCTCCTTGAGGGCTTCGAGGAAAATATTGTTTTCTGATTCAGTACCCAACGTGACCCGTAAACAGTCCGACAGGCCAGGCCAATGCGAACAATTGCGGATTAGCACGGATCGGTCTACTAAGCACTGCCAGACATGATCGCCGCTCAGCGAACACGGAGTTGTCCGGAACATAATGAAGTTGGCCTGAGATGGCCACACTTCCACTCCTAAGCGAACCAAGGCTTCGGAGATACGATCCCGCTCAGCGCCAAGCTGCGCCACCCTGTGTTCCATTTCGTCGTGAAAACGCAGCGCTACTCGACCCGCAATCTGTTTAACGGTGTCGAGGTGATAAGGGAGGACGACTTTTTCGAATTCGGGCAACATCCATGAAGGGGCTACGCAATACCCCAAACGAGCACCAGCCATGGACCACGTCTTTGAAAACGTTCGAGTGACGATCAGCGACTCGGCACCATCGGGACCTCGCAACAGGTCAAGCGCTGTGAAGTCAGCGAACTGACCGTAAGCCTCATCAACTACAACGACGCCATCGGAAAGTAGTAGCGCTGTTTCAATAACCTCACGACTTTCTGGACTTCCTGTCGGATTGTTGGGTGAACAGAAAAAAAGGATGTCTGGCTGATGAAGGGTTACGACCCTTTCTACCTCAGATTTTGCGACGCGATACTGAGCATCGCGCTTCGCCGCGATCACCTCACATTGTGTTGTTCGAGCAATTTGCTGGTACATCGCATAGGTGGGTTCGAAGGTCGCAACGGTTCGACCCGTACCACCGAACGTCAAACAAATAGTCTGGAGGACTTCGTTAGAGCCGTTCGCTACAAATACTTGTTGCGGGTCAACTCCATGGAGGGCCGCAATATCCTCGCGAAGACTTTGGGCCAGACGGTCGGGATATCTGTTCCAGTTGACGGCACGTACTTCGTCCAAGAAAGCAGAAAGGAACCCTTCTGGCGGTGAAAACGGGGCCTCGTTGGTATTAAGACGAACTTCAACGTCGAGCTGGGGGGAGTGATATCCCTCCATTGCCCGCAAATCCCGTCGGACACTAGGGCGAGTCACGAGATCACCCCATGCTCCGCCCAGCGCTCACGTTCTCTAACGGATGCGGCGTGGGCCCAGAGACCTTCAGCTGTGGCCAGAGAATCCACTGATTCGAGAACAGCATCAAATCCGGTCTTCGACACATCGATGATGTGCATACGTTTTTGAAAATCGTCGACCGTAAGCGCACCGCTAAATCGCGCAGTTCCTGAGGTCGGTAGAACGTGTGATGGCCCAGCCAAATAGTCACCAATTGATGCCGGTCCCCATAATCCAACAAAGACCGCCCCGGCGTTTCGAATTTCAGCGGCTAATTGTGAAGCGTCGGCGCACATCAACTGAAGATGTTCGGGCGCGATCTCGTTGGCGACTCCGACGGCATCTTCAGGGCCATCTACCAGACAGACGTAGCCCTCCGAAATCAGCGTGCTAAGTGTCTCAGAGCGCCGCGGCGAAAGGTCGACAATCTGTTCTAATGCGGCGACAACCTCATCCGCATAATTCTCATCCCAGGTAACAAGCCAAGCTCGACCTCCGGGACCATGTTCTGCTTGGAGAGCTAGGTCGATGGCAGCCGAACTACTCGGACAACTCTGATCGGCCACGATCACGATCTCTGATGGTCCAGCGAACGCTGAAGCAATACCTACGACTCCGGCCACCTCTTGTTTCGCGGTCGCAACCCAGATATTGCCTGGGCCTGCAACTACGTCGACCGAGGTTATTGATTCGGTTCCATAAGCCATCGCTGCGACTGCTTGCACTCCACCGATCTTGTAAACCTCGGTTATCCCACACAGGTACGCCGAGGCCAACACGACAGCGTCCACCTCACCTTCGGGGTTTGGTGGTGTACACAGCATTAGTTGTTCGACTCCGGCAGCTTGAGCCGGAAGGGCTGTCATCAAAACAGTCGAAGGATATGAAGCAAGGCCCCCGGGCACATACAGCCCGGCCCGTTGCACTGGTTGCGGGATACTCGTGACTTCTATCCCTTTCTGCTGCACTGTGTGGGGTTGCTGCGCTTCTTGTTCGTGGAAGTACAGAATTCGGTCATGCGCGACCTGCAACGCGTCGGCCAGCGCACCATCTAACGATTGCCACGCCTTCTGGAGATCTTTTCCCTTGACAGTGGGATCTTTAATGTCGACGCCATCAAATCGCTTCGTCAATGCTCGAATCGCCGCGTCTCCGTTCTCCTTGACCTCGCTAAGTAACTGCCGGACCGCGGCCAAGGGAGCTTCCTCACCCAGATCAGGGCGGGGAAGCTGCTCAGTTAGCGGTCCGTTTTCTCCACGAAGATCGATACGTCGCAGCACGCTACCGAGGGTACCGGTGAGCGGGTGCAGGATCGAAGTGGATATCGCCTGACCTTGGACGCGACGGTAGGGTTCAAGCATGGTTTCACAAGCCGAACTCTCATCGCTTCAGACCGCAATTAGCGAGCTCAGCGATCGAATAACGGCTGCGGCTGACGAACTTGTGGGAACCAGCGACGAAGACGTCGCTATCGATCTCTACGAGGTCGAGCGAAGCCTTCGAACAGCTCAACGTCGCATCGTCAAGGCCAGCGAAGGTCTTGATCATTGAAGATCTGAGCCTCTTAACTCAAACCTCTAAGTGTTTGGGCCATGTCCACAATTTTTCTCGCTCTGGTCAGGTGAGGTACGTCAACCATCTGTCCCTTGAAGCTAAACGCCATTAACCCCTGCGCTTGGTTCTCCGCGAAGAGTTCGAGAAGTTCACGAGCCTCCTCGAGATCTTCATTAGACGGGGTGAAGGATTCGTTGACGATGTCTATTTGGTTCGGATGGATAGTGATCTTGCCGGTGTACCCCATGGCCGCTGAGGCCAGGCATTCAGAGCGAAGACCTTCCGGGTCGTTGAAGTCCACAAACACAGTGTCGAGCGGCTGTTTCTCCCAGGCCGTGGCACCCAGGAGGCACATCAGGCGCGCGTACTCAAATATTGGCAAATAGCTCCCATCGACCTCCCGGTTCGCTCTTGAACCGATCGCTGCGGACAAGTCTTCGGCTCCCCACGTAAGAGCATCCACTCGTGGGTTGGCCGCCAACTCTCCTATGTTGAGAAGACCTTGGGGAGTTTCAGTTCCGAGGATCAACAGTTTGACCTGGCCTTGAGAGTGACTATTCGCTAGTTCATGTTCACCTATTAGCTCGTCGATCTGGGCGACCTCGTTAGCGTTGTTGACTTTGGGAACGAGATAGGAATCGGGTGGATTTATCATCGTTTCTTCGATGTCGCGTTCACACCAGGGACTGTTCAGCGGATTAACACGCACAACCCTTTCTTTTCTCCCGAAATCAATGTCTTGTAGCCAACCGGCGACTGTCGCCCGAGCCGAATCCTTATTTTCGGGGGTGACGGCGTCCTCGAGGTCGAGGATGAGAGCATCGGCGTTCGTTTTCAGCGACTTCTCGAGCATCTTTTCATTGGCGCCTGGCACAAAGTGCGCTGCTCGACGGATAGTCATCTTGAGTCCCCTTTCAAGGAGTTAGAAGTTAAACGCGCTGGGGCAAAAATCATTTAGCAAACATTCCGCGCATTGGGGATTTCGAGCGAAACATACTTGCCTTCCGTGAAGAATGACTCGCAGACTGAATTCGCCCCGTTCATTCTGAGGGATCATCGAGTTGAGCGTCATCTCTACCTTTACCGGATCTTCTTCCTCCGTAAGACCCAACCGCCGCGCTAACCGCCCTACGTGAGTATCGACCGGCAAACCAGGAAGTCCGAATGCCACTGACCGAATAACGTTGGCGGTCTTTCGGCCGACTCCCCCCAACTTCACCAGGTCAGCTAGGTCAGTTGGGACTTCTCCTTCATGGTCATCCAAAAGCTGATTAGCCATCTTCACCAAATTTCGGGCTTTGCTTTTGTAGAAACCCGTTGGATGCACCAAATCTTCAAGTTCTCCTTGATTGGCGTGGGCAAGCGCAACCGTGTCGGGGTAGCGATCGAAAACACCTGGGGTTGTTTTGTTGACACGAACATCAGTGCATTGGGCCGAAAGGATGGTCGCCACTAATAGCTGGAACGGGTTCTCATGATTGAGTTCACATACTGCTTCGTATTCGCCCTTTAGACGTTCGTGCAGTGAGCGCGCTCTTCCCTTTGGTGATCGAGGCTTCCCCATTCCGCTTGTTTACTTCATATGAGCCTCTCCGAGCGATACCTTCGGTGAGGTGAGCGAAGCAGCCAGCGAGGACGCCGTCATAACGGTCGGCCAAGACCGAGATGGAGTTGTACTTGAGTTGAATGCCACCGAGTGGACCCCTGATGGGTTGGCAATGGCGCTTCGTAGTATTTTGGATCAATCCCCGGACCCTATTTCGACCTGGATCGACCACCCATCCGAGGAGACTGACGTCTTATTGGCGCGTCTCGGGTTCGTAATTCAACGTGACCTGTTCCGAATGGAGCGTTCACTTCCGATGCAACAACGAACCGACATCGAAACTCGGTCCTTTGTCGTTGGTCAAGACGAGGACGAATGGTGCCAAGTCAACAACCGAGCCTTTTCTTGGCACCGCGAACAAGGTGGCTGGACACCCGAACTTCTCCGCGAGCGTCAAGCCGAACCCTGGTTCGACTCAAACGGCTTTCTGATTCATCAACGTGAGGGTCGAATCGCAGCTTTTTGTTGGACAAAGATCCACGGAGATGAGACCCCAGCCGTTGGAGAGGTGTACGTCATCGCAGTGGACCCCGATTTCCATGGATTGGGTTTGGGTCGGGCATTAACTCTTGCCGGCTATCAACACCTCAATGGAGCCGGGATCACACGCGCGATGCTTTACGTAGACGCGGACAATACTCCTGCGGTAAGCCTGTATAGAGACATCGGCCTAGAGGTGAAAACTGTCCGGCGTTTGTACGCCAAGTAACGCTCACCAAATCACAGTTGCACAAAAGAGCCGAGGCCCACTCCAACAAAATGGATCGTTATCGCCGCTACGGCGGCGATGCCGACGTGACGCAAAATACCTCGGAAAACTGAATGCCCTGTAACCAAAGCCAAGGTGGCTCCGATCGCTGCTGCTCCCGCGACACCAGCGGCCACAGACAGCCAAATTACTGCGGACGCCGAAGACAAAACCCACGGAATAAGTGGCACTAAAGCCCCAATCGCGAACGCGGCAAAGGACCACGCGGCGGCGAGGACCGGAGACGCCAACTCGTTGGGGTTAACCCCAAGTTCTTCACGTGCGTGAACTTCCAGGGCTACTTCAGGGTTCTGCATCACCAAATGCGCCATTTCCTTGGCCTGTGTTGTTGTCATCCCCCGTTCGACATATAGCTGAGCTAGCTCCTCAGTCTCTTCTTCTGGATCATCAGCTAATGCTCGCCGTTCCTTCTCTAACTCGCGCGCTACTAAGTCGTTTTGGGCACGAACCGACACATATTCGCCCGCTGCCA
>DASCSY010000104.1:0-7733 GCA_034399415.1 Acidimicrobiales bacterium | reverse complement strand
GGCGTAATAGTGGATGCAGCGTCGGGAGTGAGTGGCGCCGGTAGGGGACTAAACCCGAGTACGACGTTTGCGGCGGTAGACGAAAACTTCAACGCGTATGGTCTGCTAACACACCGGCACACGCCTGAGATTGAGCAAGTAACCGGATGCGAAATTCTTTTCACCCCCCATCTTGCCCCCATGGTTCGCGGCATTCTCGCGACGTGCTACGCGCGACCCAGCGACCCATCCTTTTCGACTGACCAGGCGCTTGAACTTCTAACAGAGTTCTACGCTCAAGAAGCATTCGTTGTTGTCGACGAGGCTTCGCCTTCAACTAAAGCAACCTTGGGTGCAAACACAGTGCACATCACCGCTCGCGTTGATAATCGAACCGGATGGCTTCTGACTATCAGCGCGCTCGACAACTTAGTCAAGGGCGCTGCTGGTGGCGCCGTGCAATGCGCCAACGTCGCCTTAGGACTTGAGGAGACCGCTGGTTTGTCGACCCGCGGTCTGATGCCCTGAACGGAGAACCTCTATGGACGACAAGAATCCACCACTTCGACTAGTCGATGCCGACGAAACGCTCGACGACTCAGACGTCGATTCGAGACACTCGCGTTCGGTAGGAGACCATCTACACAACGCTGAGCTTCTCGTTGAGATGTTGCCTTACATCCAACGCTGGCGAGGCAAGGTAATAGTCATCAAATACGGCGGGAACGCTATGGCCGATGGGGCTTTGGCTGAAAGATTCGCAGAAGACGTCGTACTCATGCATCAAGTCGGCATGTTGCCATTGGTGGTTCATGGCGGTGGTCCTCAGATAGGCGACCTTATGGAACGGCTAGGAAAAGAACCCGAATTTCGAGATGGGCTAAGGGTCACCGACGCCGAGACCCTCGACATAGCCCGAATGGTTCTCGTGGGTAAAGTCAACCGAGACATCGTTGGGTCGATCAACGTTCACGGGCCTTTAGCTGTCGGAGTAAGCGGAGAGGATGGTGGACTCATTACCGCCGCCGCTCGCAACCCCGAACTTGGTTTCGTTGGCGACGTAGCTTCGGTTGACCCGACATTGCTCACCAAACTGTTCTCCGAAGGTCTTATCCCAGTCATGTCCACCATCGGCGCGGATGCATCAGGTCAGGCTTACAACATCAACGCCGACACGGTTGCAGGTGCAGTCGCTGAGGCAATAGGGGCTGAAAAGGTGGTCTACCTCACAGACGTCGAAGGTCTCTACGAAGATTTCAGCGACAAGAATTCTCTGATACGTCAGATAAGCGCCAATGAGCTTCAGGGAAAAATTGACTCCGGACGAGTCACTGATGGCATGATCCCCAAGATTGAAGCCTGCATCAGCGCCGTGAACAACGGGGTGACCAGCGCTCATTTACTCGACGGGCGAATCCCTCACGTAGCTCTGCTGGAAATCTTCACTGATGCTGGCATCGGGACAATGATTTCCAGCTGAATTTGGTCAAAAGATCCACTAACTAATTAGGAATTTCTCCAATGAATAGTTCAACAATTGCAGCCGAGGGCCTAGATACTTACCCGCTCATGCCAACATACGGGCTACCTCCCGTGCAGTTTGTCAGGGGTTCAGGTACCGAGCTTTTTGACCGTGATGGCAAAAGGTATCTTGATTTTCTTTGCGGTTTAGCAGTGACGTCCCTTGGCCATTCGCATCCAGCGGTAGCTGAGGCTCTCGCCGAACAAGCACGAACTCTTCTTCACGTCTCGAACTTGTACGAAACCGTGCCAGGTCTGGAAGTCGCAGAGACGATTAACAGACTTCAGGGCGGAGGTGGCCAAGTCTTTTTTTGCAACAGCGGAGCGGAATCGCTTGAAGGAGCAATCAAGCTTGCTCGCAAAACCGGCGGTAGGGGTAAGCATGTAGTCGTCAGCGCACTGAGATCGTTCCACGGAAGAACTCTGGCCACACTCCATGCAACCGGCCAAACCGAAAAGCACGAAACATTCCAACCTTTGCCCGAGGGTTTCAGACACGTCCCATTTAATGACTTCGATGCTTTGGAAGCAGCAATCGACCCTTCTTGCGCTGCTGTGCTGCTGGAAGTGGTCCAGGGAGAAGGAGGCGTAAACATCGGGGACGGCGAGTACCTGAGACAAGTTCGTCAACTGTGCGATGAGCGAGACATGCTGTTGATGTTTGACGAGGTTCAAACGGGGTTCGCTCGCACCGGAGAGTGGTTCGCGTGGCAGCACCACTTCGATTCGACTGGTGAGATCCGACCAGATGTGGTCACAATGGCCAAGGCACTAGGAAATGGTGTTCCCATCGGTGCTTTATGGGCAAAGCGTGAAGTGGCCGCGGCATTCGAACCCGGTGATCACGCAACAACCTACGGGGGGCAGCCTTTAGCAACATCCGCTGCTCGTGCAGTCTTACGAGTAATGGAAGCTATAGATGCCCCCAACCTTGCGCGAGCTTCCGGCGATGAATTGATGGGCAAGTTACTGGAAGTCCCAAATGTTGTTGACACACGAGGTCTCGGGCTACTGATAGCTGCTGAGATTGACACCGAGGCAGTAGGTATGACTGGTCCCGAAATCGCTCTCGGTTGCTTAGAAGCAGGTCTCGTGGTGAACGGGATAAGCCCGACAGCTATTCGCCTAGCGCCACCCCTAACTGTTTCCTCCGAAGAGATCGACGAAGCAATAAACAAATTGTCGATCGTTCTCGGAGCAGAGTAATGCGACATTTCCTAGAAGTTGACGATCTCAACGTCACCGAACTTCGCCGAGTTCTTGAACTCTCAGCGGAGCCAGAGCTACCGAAGATGCTCAATGGCAAAGGTGTGGCGCTGATTTTCGAAAAACCATCTGGCAGGACGCGTAACTCAGTGGAAATGGCCGTCGTCCAACTTGGCGGACACCCGATATACATCAAACCCGAGGAACTCGGCATTGATAGCCGCGAGACAGCGGAAGACGTCGTTCGGGTAATGGCCGGCTATCACACCGTGTTGGCGGCGCGGGTTTTCGACCATGGCCGCCTCGAACGCATGGCTGCTACCGACGCAATGCCCGTCATCAATTTGCTTTCCGATGTAGCGCATCCAATGCAAGCGCTAGCCGATCTGCTCACAATCGAACAAGAGATCGGTCTTTCTGACGTTGGCCGCGTCGCCTACGTAGGAGATGCGAACAACGTTTGGCGGTCGCTTGCCATTGGCTGCTCGATGCTTGGCATTGCCACATCGGTTGCTTCTCCAGCTGGCCATGGCCCTAACCCAGTGGATGCCGATCGCGTCTTAGCGTCCGGCGGGTCCTTACTAGTGACGAACGACCCGCAAGAAGCGGTTGAGGGCGCTGACGTGGTGTACACCGATGTCTGGACGTCCATGGGGCAGGAAAGCGAGAAGGAGCAACGGCTAGATGCGTTCGAAAATTTCAGAGTGGACGCGGCGCTGATGTCCGGAGCAAGCGAACGGGGAATCTTTATGCACTGTCTTCCCGCACATCGCGGTGAAGAAGTCTCAGGCGAGGTAATCGAAAGCTCGCGAAGCAAAGTGTTCCCCCAAGCGCACAATCGAATGCACAGTGCCCGAGGCCTACTTTCCTGGCTCGTTGGGAAGGAAATGGAAAGATGACTAGCAAATCCCAGCGACAACACTTAGTTGAACGGCTTCTGGCCGAACGCTCCGTTGGCGATCACGGTGAACTCGTCGAATTGCTAGCGGCAGAAGGAGTAGAGGCGTCCCAGGCAAGCGTGAGCCGCGATCTTGATGAACTTGGTGCGGTGAAGCTTCGAGCTGGGGGCCGAACCGTGTATGCCATACCCGAAATCGCTACGCAAAGAACAGTTCCCCTTGAGACGCTTCGACGTGTCTGCGGGGATTGGGTTGTAGGAGCGGAACACTCTGACAATCTTGTGGTTCTCACCACTCCACCCGGTTCCGCTCACGTCGTCGCGAGCGCGATTGACCGTAGCGACAGTAGCGATGTCATCGGCACCGTAGCTGGCGACGACACCATCCTCGTGGTCGCTGCTCGGCACACAAGCGGCGAAGCAGTAGCCAAATATTTCCGTGATCTAGCGGGGCTTTGAAACCCTTTAACCCGAATCGAATTCACTAACTTTTGACAGGACTAACTTATGTCGGATGGCAACACTCTTTGGCACGGCCGGTTCGTTGGTGACCCCAGCGAAGCCCTTCGAGCTCTTAACGACTCGCTGCCATTTGATCGACGGATGTTTAGAGAAGACATAGCCGGATCTAGAGCCCACGTTCAAATGCTTCAGGAGGTTGGGCTCATAGATACAGCAGAGCTATCGGAAATCCTTGACGCGCTCGACGTCGTCGAAAATGAGATGGAAGAGGACAATTTCGACTGGGCTCCTTCTGACGAGGATATTCATACTGCTGTTGAACGCCGCGCTACAGAGCTCACTCAAGCAGCCGCCAAGATGCACACTGGTCGCAGCAGGAACGATCAGGTGGCAAACGACGTTCGGCTCGTAGCAAAAAGTGAAATCGATTTACTCACCGAAGCACTCGCATCACTTATCAAAGCGTTATTTGTCAGAGTGGAAGAGGTCTACGAACAGAAGATTTACCTGCCCGGCTACACCCACATGCAGCGCGCTCAACCCGTAAACCTTGCCCACCATCTAGCGGCCTATTGTTGGATGTTCCTCAGAGATGTAGAACGGCTTGGTGACGCTCGACGGCGCTCCGACGTCTCTGTTCTAGGAGCCGGAGCGCTGGCAGGAACATCACTCCCTATTGATCCTCAGATAGTCGCCGACCAACTGGGATTCTCGAAGCTGTTCATGAATTCTCTTGACGCGGTTTCGGATCGGGACTTCGTCGCTGATTTGCTGTATTCGTTAAGCGTACTTGGAGTGCACATGTCCAAAATCGGAGAGGAACTGTGCTTATGGGCATCCAGCGAATTCAACTTCATTGAGCTTGACGACGCGTTCGCAACAGGTTCATCGATGATGCCGCAGAAGAAAAACCCCGACGTCGCCGAGCTAGCTCGAGCGAAAGCGGGTCGACTCATAGGGAACCTAACCGGCTTTTTGACTACCCAAAAAGGCCTCCCATTTACCTACAACAAAGACCTGCAAGAAGATAAAGAGCCGTTGTTCGATAGTTGCGACACTGTTCGGCTAACGCTTGTGGCGTTAACGGGCATGATCACCACTCTCAGCTTTAATGTCGAATCGATGCAATCCAGCGCCGACTCTCCCTACGCCGCTGCAACCGATCTCGCTGACTTTCTGGTCGAGAGAGGCGTGGCATTTCGAGAGGCCCATGCCACGGTCGCAGGCCTGGTGCGTGAGTCTCTGGCTGAAGGAAGCGAACTCGCCGACCTGGTGGCAGGGCACAGCGAACTCGGTCCCCCAGCAGCGCAGCTTCTTCAGCCGGGAGGCGGTCGAAACCGAAGAAACAGCCACGGTGGGGGTGGGGAAGCCGCTGTTGCTGCGCAACTCGAAAAATTGCGCGAGCTGGTCGGTGCTCTACCGTGAATCTCAATGCGGGCCGTTGGTGCACCGCCGACGATCGAGACTTGGTTTCCGACGAACGACTGTCGACCGCAGTAAGCATTGTTGAGAACTTCGCTCCCAACGACAACGCCCAGAGGCAATCGCAGCAGACGGTCCTTGACTTCGCTGCAAGACATCAAGACGCTTTGCAGCGCTCATGTGTAGCTGGCCATTTCACCGGTTCGAGCTGGGTTGTGAATCACAGCGGAACTCAAGGACTTGTGTTGTTGCACTCAAAGGTCGATAGATGGCTTCAACCCGGAGGCCATGCGGACGGAAACGGCTGCCTTGGATCGGTAGCCCTGAGCGAAGCGACAGAAGAAACCGGCATAGCTGGTCTGGAAATTTGGTCAGATCCCATCGACATCGATGTTCACCTCTTTGTGAATCGATCCGCCTCAGAACCTTCACATCTACATTTAGATGTTCGCTATCTCGTCAAAGCACCGCGAGAAGCGATAGTTCGCGGCAATGAAGAATCCCAAGCACTGAAATGGGTAAAGGAAGAGGAGCTGACCGATTCCGAACTTTCCCTTGACGAAAGCACTCAAAGGCTCGCCCGGTGCGGTTTCGCGCTTGCTGATCAGGTCCTGGGGTGACGCTCCTGTAGGTTCAGGATGATGCGCTTTTTCGTCACCCAGCTGGAAAACCTGCTGCTGCTAGCGATCGGGTTCGCGCTGGGCTGGTACCTAGTCACCGCGTTACCGCGCCAAATCACTGTCGGGTCTTTCCCTAACTGGCTTGTAGCGGTCGCTCTGGCAACCGTGTTGCTAGCGATAGGTGGGCGGTTGGTCTTCGACGGCACCTTTCAGGGCTTGGGAGTTGGCCTCATGTTGTCCAGCTCAGGTGCAGCGACACTCTTGATTTATGAGGTAATTCGCTGAGTTTTGCCAGTAGGTTCTGACCGTGCGCTCTGGCCCCTTTATATGGACTTTGGTCGCTATAGCGGCCGCCGTCGTTATATACGGGGTCATCTCAGTGCTCGCCGTTCCCAAGACCAAGTGGACCCAACTAGATCGACACCGAAGCAATTGGATCCTGCTGATGATGGTCTTCGGACCTCTCGCTGTACTGCTTTTCTTTGGCACCGTAAGACAACATCTTCTTCACCCTGAACGGTACAAAATCGTTGAAGGTGTTGCCGAGGTAGACCGCTAACAGGCAAAAGTTCACCACTCTTGACCCGATGGCTTGGCACACTGTCGTTGTGGACATTCTTTCCGACCTCGAGGCCCGCGGGCTCATCCATGACACTACTGACCGCGAAGCCTTGGCCGCGAGGCTCGCTGAAGGACCGATCGTCCTCTACTGCGGCTTCGACCCGACCGCCGAAAGTCTCCATGTCGGCAATCTCATTGGGTTGTTGACCTTGCGGCGATTCCAATTGGCTGGTCACCGCCCCATCAGTCTCGCAGGCGGCGCTACCGGCATGGTTGGGGACCCCAGCGGCAGAAACGCCGAGAGGAACCTCCTAGACGACGAAGGTCTCGCCCACAACTTGCAAGGAATCCTGCCGCAACTTCGTCAATTCTTAGAGTTCGAAGGCGACGTTCCGGCGAAACTGCTCGACAACCGGGCCTGGACTGTAGGCCTTGGAGTGCTGGACTTCTTGAGAGACGTAGGTAAACACGTCACCGTAAATCAGATGGTTGCCAAAGAGTCTGTTCGCAACCGAATGAGTGAAGGGGATGGGATTTCCTACACGGAATTTAGTTACATGCTGTTGCAGGGTTACGACTACTTGTGGCTCGCCGAAAACGAGGATTGCGATCTGCAGGTCGGAGGCTCGGATCAGTGGGGCAACATTGTCCTGGGCGTCGACCTGATACGAAGAAGGCTAGGCAAATCGGCGCACGCATTAACCTGGCCGTTACTCACTAAACCTGACGGATCCAAGTACGGCAAAACGGCTGGCGGGGAGACCATTTGGCTTAGCCCCGAAAAGATGAGTCCCTATCGCTTCTATCAAGCCTGGATTGGGGTAGATGACTCTGAGGTGCGCAAACTACTTCTCCAACTCACATTCCTTTCTCTCGAAGAAATAGAAGAAATCGTTACCAGCCACCAGCGAGAACCCCATCTTCGGCTTGGTCAGCGGCGGTTAGCCGCAGAGCTGACAGCCATAGTTCATGGTGAACCCGCCGCGGTCACCGCTGTGGAGGCTTCGGAAGTGTTGTTTGAACCAGGGCTAGACCTCGACTCAGTGTCGGAGTCAGCGTTGGAA
>DASCSY010000103.1:0-7779 GCA_034399415.1 Acidimicrobiales bacterium | reverse complement strand
TCGTCGTGGACCATCTCAACAATGCGAAGTCCAGTTCTGTACGCGATTTGTGCACGTTCACGATACGGCGCAGGGATTGCTGCAGAGCCGGGTAGCTGCATGCCCAGAACTTCGGCCAACGAGTTCATAGTGGTCGCGGTTCCCATCGTCGAGCAATACCCCGTCGACGTTGCAGAAGACGCGACTAAGTCAGCGAATTCTCCGTCATCGATTTGACCGGCTGCGTGTAGCTCTCGTGCCTTCCACACGATGGTCCCTGAACCAGTGCGTTCCCCTTGATGCCAACCGTTGAGCATCGGGCCAACCGATAGGGCGATCGCGGGCATGTTTACGGTGGCGGCGGCCATGAGACAGGCAGGAGTTGTTTTGTCGCAACCGATAGTCAGAACGACGCCGTCGATCGGATAGCCCTGGAGGATCTCAACTAAGCCGAGATACGCCAAGTTGCGGTCAAGGGCAGCGGTCGGTCGTTTCCCAGTTTCCTGAATTGGATGAACCGGGAACTCGAAGCAAATTCCCCCTGCTTCTCGGATGCCTTCGCGGACCCGTTTAGCAAGTTCCAAATGATGCCGGTTACAGGGCGAAAGGTCTGAACCCGTCTGAGCTATGCCAATGATGGGTTTACCGGATTGCAGTTCATCTCTGGTCAAACCAAAGTTCACATAGCGCTCCAGATAGAGCGCAGTCATAAGTGGATCACCGGGAATATCAAACCAAGCTGCTGACCGCAATTTCAATTTGTCTTCGTTTCCCATTACACCCTCCGCTGTACTGCTCTGAGTTGGTTCTAGCAATCTGGACTTCCCTGACCGAGAGTCAATCAGAAAAGCTTTGTTCGGTCGGAGCCGAATCAACTCAAATCGAGTCGCTTTGAACAATCGACAACACCCAGATGTAGCCAGGCGCATCAAATAGTGACCGAAGTGTGCTTGCTCGTGTCACTCGCCGTGGCCGTGACGCGGCGCTTATGCTCTCAGAGTCTTGTTGGCTCTAACCGACGCAGACATGAAGACTAATTGAGACCGATAATGACTAGAGGTTGAGATATGAGCGAGGCACGGCTCAAGATTTTCACTGCGAAGAAAATCATCACAATGAATCCAGCGTTGCCGTTTGCTACCGCAGTGGCAGTCCAAGGTGAACGAATTGTTGGCGTGGGAACGACCGAAGATCTCGCTCAGTGGGGTGATCACGATGTTGATGACCAGTTCAAAGATCACATTTTGCTTCCTGGGTTTGTTGAAGCGCATACCCATGTGATGGCGGGTGGTGTTTGGGAGTTCCCTTACGTTGGGTTTTATGACCGTGTCGATCCGAGCGGTCAAACATGGAGTGGTTGCCGAGACATCGACTCGGTAGTCGAGCGTCTCGTCGAATGCGAAGGAAGTCTTGAGGATCCGGAGCAGCCGTTGAACGCCTGGGGACTTGACCCCATTTTCCTTCAAGGCGAACGGCTTGTAGCGAAACACCTTGATCGAGTATCACAGACCCGCCCAATATTCGTGTACCACGCGAGTGGTCACCTTGCGACCGTCAACTCCGAGATGATGCGTCGCTCCGGTATCGATCGGCACACCCCGACACCGGGCGTAGCTAAAGATGCGGAAGGGGAACCGAATGGGGAACTTCAGGAACCACCGGCCATGTTGTTAGCGCAAGACGGATTTTTGTCGATCGGTGCCGCGATCATGTCATCTAACGCGAAATGGAACTACGCACGCGAAGCGCGCAATTGTGGCGTCACGACGGTCACGGACCTCGGTACGACCCGTTTGGCAATGGAAGGCCAATTGGAAGCGTGGCGTGATGCCACTGACGATCCGAGTTATCCGGCTCGGGTAGTCGTCGCCGTCGGACATTTCGACTTCGGGGGAAAGCCCAAGGAGTCAAACGAGATGGCGTTACTAGCGGTGCGGTTACGGGACGAGGAAGAGACTGCGAAACTTCGTTTCGGAATAGTAAAGCTGGTTCTCGACGGATCCATCCAAGGGTTCACTGCCCGAGTTTCATGGCCCCACTACGTTGATCCGCCCGCGGGGCACCCCGGGAACGGGCTTTGGCTAATTCCACCTGAACAGATGGCGGACATCGTGAGCTCGTACCATGACGCTGGTCTCACCGTTCACTGTCATTGCAACGGCGATGAAGCTGCGCAAGTGTTCATCGATGCCGTCGAAACGGCACTGGAAAAGCACCCCCGGTGGGACCATCGACACACAGTTCAGCATTGCCAACTGACAACCGCAGCTCAATACAAGAAGATGGCCGCACTAGGAATGAACGCAAACATCTTTAGTAACCACATCTTCCACTGGGGTGACCAACACGCCTCGGTTACCGTTGGGGAAGAACGTGCGGCTCGAATGGACGCTTGTGCCACTGCCGAACGAGAAGGAGTGAGATTTTCCGTCCATAGTGATGCGCCTATTACTCCCATGGGTCATCTCCATACAGCATGGTGTGCTGTTAACCGTCTCACCGCTTCTGGCAGAGTTCTCGGCCCTGAGGAACGAATCAGTGTCAGTAAAGCACTCGAGGCCTGCACCATTGACGCAGCCCACCAACTCAAGTTGGATCACGACATTGGTTCTCTCGAATCGGGAAAGCTTGCTGATTTTGCTGTTCTCGAAAGCGACCCGTATGAGGTGAGTCCCGAAGAGCTCAAGGACATTGCGGTGTGGGGCACGGTGCTAGGGGGAGTCCCACACCCCGCCGACTCAGAATAAGGAAACAGCGACATGTTCCCCACGGAGGCCGCGATGGAGGTGTCGGTTATCGGTGGATATTTGGGGGTCGGAAAAACGACGCTCGTCAACCACATTTTGCGCAACGCCTCGGAACGCATAGCGGTCTTGGTGAACGATTTTGGAGATATCAATATCGACAAGGAGCTGATCGACGCAAGTGATGACAGCACCATCAGTCTGACTAACGGATGTATCTGCTGTTCGCTCGTTGACGGCTTCGCGACGGCCTTGGAAACGGTGGCGTCTTTCCGACCGCCGCCTAGTCGACTTGTCATCGAAGCGAGCGGTGTTGCTGACCCTGGAGCTGTAGCCGCATATGGGCACGCTCCCGGCTTGGCGCTCGACGCGGTCATCGTAGTAGCCGACGCAGTTCGACTAAGAGAACAAGTAGCGGATCCACTCGTTGGACAAACTGTCGTCAGCCAGTTAACTGCAGCGGACGTAATCGTGCTCAACAAAGTCGACCTCGTCGATGACCTGGCAACCAGCCACCAGCAAATCAGTGAGTTAAACCCCGATGCCTTGCTGATTCAGGCGAGCCACTCCGAGGTGAGCCTCGATTTGCTTTTCGGTCGAGAGGTGCGCAAAGCCCAACTCTCGAACAGTCATATCGGTGAATTCGAATCACGGACTCATGAATCCGATCAACCGCTCTCGAGGAAGGCGCTCGAAACCTTGATTAACGAGCTACCGAAAAATATTCAGCGTGTCAAAGGAATCGTTCGTCTCACCGAATCCCCCCAGGTTCCAATGGTGTTTCAACTCGTCGGCCGAAAGTGGGAACTGCGGGCTTTAGCGGACCGATCAAATTCGCCTGAAGGGAACCAGTTGGTCGCTATAGGCCCGAAAGGGTCTGTACCAACTGATTGGGACCGGACTCTCCGCTCAAGGAACTAGGCAGCGGCGCAATACAAAATCGTCACGAACCATTGCCCGTCGACGCCATATTCATGATCCCAGCCAACTTCTGCACGCCTTCCCGGATCGCTTCAACGGAAGGATTACCAAAGCAGAGCCGCATCTTGTTTGCGCCCCATGCCGGATCAACCGACCAACCAGCACCGGCATTGAATTCAATTTCACTGCCTGCAGCTTCAAGCGAGAAGTCGGCAGTATTGACACCGTCAGCAAACGTGAGCCACATGAAAATCCCCCCTTGCGGCATATCAAAATGAACTGAGTCCCCAAAGTTTTGACGGATAGCTTCAGCCATAGCTTCAGCTTTACCGTGGAGCACCGACGTCAAACGTTCCGCGTGTCTGTCGAAGTGGGCGCTTGCATATTCGGCGACCACCATCTGTTCCAACGCCCCGGAGCCAGCATCTGTCTTTAACGAGAGAATCTGCTGAAGCACAGGGGATTCAGCAACGAGGTACCCCACCCTCAATGCGGGAGCAATCGATTTCGAAAACGATCCACAGTAGATAACTCTCCGATTAGGGCCATCAAGTTCCCAAAGAGTTGCAGGCCGATCACATCCCCACAGCAAGTCGGCATAACAGTCATCTTCGAAAATCGCTGTTTGGAAACCGTCCATCGCAGCCAAGATCTCAAGCCTCCGTTCCAAGGGCATGCAAGAGCCCGTCGGATTTTGGACAGTCGGAATCGTGTAGAGATACTTTGCTGGTCGACCATGTGACGAACAGCTTTCAAGCAATTCAACAAGATGATCAGGGCGCACCCCATGCTGGTCAAGACCCACGCCGTGTACGACGACCCCTAAGCGGTTTAACCGGCTGATCATCCCGCCGTACGTTGCCTCTTCAACGATCACGTTGTCACCGGGCAACAACAAAAGGTCATTCACGAGATCCAAAGCCTGCAACGACCCTGAGGTAATGAGAACTTCGTCAACATTCACGTTTGTCGCAGCTCTCACGCCGAGCTTTTCACAGATGAATCGGCGAAGATCCTCATGCCCTAGGGGGCTACCCCCCAGGTTATATACCGCCAATTTGCGACCCTCACGTTGAAGTACCCGCTGAACAGCCTCTGTAAGTCCCGCAACAGGAACGTTGTCTTCGTCGTTATTCCCCCCGACAAAACTAAATGAGGGAATACCACCCCACGTAGCCTCCGCAGGAGGAAGATCTTGTCTGTAAAGCTCGCTGATTTCGAAACCCACTGATCCCCCTCGGCTAAATCACGATCCGCATCGTAGAGCCGAAAACGCTGATCAGTGCCGCTAGCGTGCATTTTGAGCCTCCCAACACTGAAGAGAGAAGGCCCGGTGTTCAACTACGAGGTCCATGCCATCAAGTACGCCGAACGCGACGCGGTTCGTGCCGAACATTTCATTGGCGGGGACCCGCACGACAATGCGCCGATGCCCATGGACTATTTCGTTTGGCTGATTCGCAGCGCCGACGGACGAGAATGGGTCGTCGACACCGGCTTTGAACAAGATGACGCCGAGTCTCGAAACCGTACGTTGCTAAGAACCGCAGCAGAAGGGGTGGCTCTCTTTGGGGTCGACGCCCAATCCGTGTCCGATGTGATCATGACCCACTTCCACTACGACCACGCTGGCGGCGTGAACCAGTTTCCCAACGCAACATTTCATGTTCAGGACGACGAAATGTCCTTTGCCACTGGACGTGACATGACTCATAAGGTTTATAGACAAGCGTTCAATGTTCGCCACATTCAAGATCTCGTAGGAAGCGTCTTTTCTGAAAGAGTGAGATTTCACACCGGGGACGTCGAACTTTCGCCCGGGCTGACGTTGCACCACCTTGGCGGACATACCCGCGGTTTGCAGGTGGTTCGCATAGACACGGGACGTGGTGTCGTGGTCCTAGCCTCAGATGCCAGTCATTACTGGGCCAATATGGAAGAGGGTCGCCCGTTTCCGATTGTTGACGACCTGTCCCAAATGATTGAAGGCTGGGACACCTTGAGACGTCTCGCTATCCCAGATGGTGTGATCGTTCCCGGGCACGACCCGTTGGTTTTCGAACGGTTCCCGGCGTCTTCTCCTGAACTCGAAGGGATAGCCGTGCGTTTGGGCTAAGTGATCGCCATCGGAGAAACAGGAAACTAAAAAGCAGGATCCCCAGCATCAAGGCCAAGCAACACGCGCCCAGCTGTGTCGACTTGGTAGGAACCGACCATGAAGTGTCCAGCGACGGCCCGAGCATCATCAAGCAAGCTCATCAATCCCGAAGCTTCAAAGTTGGCGGTGCTGCCGGCAGCGTCCACTAGATGTTGAATAGCGCTAATGGCGTTCTGCACAGACCATGAGCATGCCAAACGCACCCGCGCGTGAACGTCGCTGCCGACAGGCTCATCGTTTTTGGCTGCTTTCCATATCAAATCAAGCTGTTCGTGAACCCACGCCTGCCCAGATCCAACGAGAGCTTCGGCTTTCGCTATAGCCGAAGCGGCATCTGGCCGATCACTCAAAGGACGTTTCGAATTCAGAGGCTGTTTCGTCCCAGCCAACGACTTGAACTCAGCCATAGCTCGGCGAGCTAAGCCACAAGCCACTCCAGTCTTAGGAAACGGAAACCTCAACGCAGACGGCAACCTGTAAAACGGCAAATCGGGGAGGGGCAACGAATTATTCGGAACGACACCGCACCAGGCATCATCAACGAAGACATCTTCGAGGACAACATCGTGGGAACCGGTACCCCTCAAGCCGACCGTATGCCATGTGTCTTCAATAAATTGCTGGTCAGCGTCCATCACAGCGAAACAGAGCTCAATTGGTGAACTTTCGGTCACGACACTGTTTAGGACCCACTTATTAGCTGCTGTGCAACCGCTGACGAAATTCCAGCGGCCGGTGACGCGCCACCCGCCAGGTGCACGCACAGCGCGCCCCTTGGGAACTCCGGACCCCGCGAAAACAAGATTTGGTTCTTCGTTCCAAACTCGGCGACAGGTCTCCGGTGGCAGGTATGCCGAAACTAGCTCTGCCTCCTCGTTGCATGTCATCGCGACCCAAGCAGTGGACCCATCTATCTGAGCCAGCTGCGCGGTGAAGTCAATAACAGTCGCAGGATGAACTTCATGACCGCCGTACTCTTGGGGAACCAGAAGCCTCATCAGGCCGGCATTTGCGAGAGCCGCAATCACGTCTGGGTCGGGACGTCTGGCCGCGTCTGACGACTTCGCTCGTTCCACAATCAGGTTCTCTATGTCCGAGATCAGCCGGTGAATCGGCAACGAGGCCTTTGCCATAAGGGCAAACTATCGTCTCAAGTCGCTAGTGAAGGAGGGGCATGTTGAATTCAACAGATGCAATCACCGCCAACGCGAGTGATGCACAACCGCCAGCTGAGCGACCGCTGGAGGGAATCGGAGTCTTTGACCTGACGGATCACCGACAAGACATCGGCACGATCTCGGGTGACCTACTCAGAGTAAACGCAGACCAGATCGCGGAAATTGCCTTCAGCGGGGCGTTGAGATGAACCAGACAACTTTTTCGGATCTTGTAACAATCGGGAACCAGATCGCTGACGCTCTTCGAGGCCAGCAAGCATCAATCGCTGTGTCAGAGTCGGCTGCTGGAGGACTCATCAACGCAGCGTTAGTAGCAGTTCCTGGAGCTAGCGATTTCTACCGCGGAGGCATGATCGTCTACACCGGCGCTGGCAGAAAAATTCTCGCTGGCGACGAAGAATTACCACCAGGGTTGAAGGGCGCCACCGAGGCCTTCGCTCTGGTCCAGGCAAATCGGGCCAAGCTTTTGTATCGAGCCGATTGGGGCATAGGCGAGACTGGCGCCACCGGCCCTTCAGGCAACCCGTACGGTGACCCACCAGGCTTCGGATGGTTAGCGTGTAGCGGAGCTTCGAACGCAACCCTGCAAATCCGGACCGACAAAGATGACCGCACGAGCAACATGCACGCTTTCGCCCTCGCAGCATTGCAACTCGCGGTCAAGACGATAAAGGCGTAGATTTTGAGTGTGGATTCCATACCGCTGTCGGTCCTCGATTTAGCGACTGTCTCCAGCGACGCGACAAGTGCACAAGCACTCCAAGAGGCGACGCTTGTCGCACAACGGGCCGAAGAACTC
>DASCSY010000102.1:0-7790 GCA_034399415.1 Acidimicrobiales bacterium | reverse complement strand
CCGACCGGAATTTGCCATTTGTCAAGAATCGAATTTTGTCGCTGGTCCCAGTCGCCGATACTTCGGTACCACAGCACGCCCGCTGTCGCTATAACGCCGCCGGTGATGCTCGCTGCCTTCCGACTCCGCAAGCCACCAAGCAGCATCAGGATCGGGATCGCGAAAACTGCTATCAGCGCGAAATACTCGACTCCTGTCGCAACTGCGTCAGCTACTTGATCCCCTGTGTCTAAGTCCGTTAATTTTCCAACAGTTCGGTCAACGAAGTGGCCGTCTGCGCTTGCCGCAAAGAGCGTTCTCACATGTACACCTCTCGCTCGAAGGCATCAGCCAGTGCTTCGACTCTCCCAAGTTCTTCAAGCACATCTGTCGGCTCCACTCGTCCAACGAGCCGCCCACCAGGGTCAACTACGGCGATTGGGAGACCTTTTCCAGCTTCGGCGTAGATCTCGTTCAGCGATTGTGAGCCCTGGGCGACTGGTACGTCGCTTCGCATGGCACTAGCCAGGGTCGGCGTGCCTTGAGTGCTGACTCGTTCGACATCGCTTCGGGTTATGAGACCACAGCACACACCAGACGTATCAACCACTAACAGTTCTGCCCTCTGAGCTACTGCAGTCTGTACCTCGCTGAAATCCGCTGTTGATTGAATCGGGTCGGCAGCGGTCATGATTTCTTCGACCTTGATCACTCGTCCCTGGTCGACATCTTGGACGAACTCGGCAACGTAACCGGTTGCGGGCTCGGTGAGGATCTCTTCCGGAGTGCCTATTTGGACAATCACTCCGTCTTTCATGATGCAAACGCGGTCACCGATTCGAAGCGCCTCATTCAAGTCATGGGTGATGAACAAGATGGTCTTGTGAACTTCGTCTTGAATTGCCATGAGTTCATCCTGCATTTGTCGCCGTATTAGCGGATCCAGAGCACTGAAGGCTTCGTCCATCAAGAGGATGTCGGGATCGGATGCCAAGGCCCGGGCCAGTCCGACTCGCTGTTGCATACCACCTGACAGTTCGCTCGGTGCGTTCTGAGAATAGGGTTCCAGGCCTACGAGTCGGAGAGCCCCCAAAGCCGCTTCTTCGCGCTCGTCTTTTGAGACTTTTTGGACCTTTAAGCCGTAGGCCACGTTTTCAATCACATTTCGATGCGGGAAGAGCGCGAAATGTTGAAACACCATGCCCATCTTTTCGCGCCGAAAAGCCTGCAGGGCTTTGCCTTCAAGGGTTTGCACGTCAACGCCATCAACCAGTACTTGGCCGTACGTGACGTCATGGAGCTTGTTGACAGTACGAATAGCGGTCGACTTACCGGAGCCTGATAGACCCATTACTACGAAGATCTCGCCCTTCGTAACGGAAAATGACACATCACTCAGGCCAACAACATGCCCTGATTGTTTCTGAACTTCGTTCTTGTGAACACCGGAGCGAGCCAAGTCAAAGGCCCTGCCCCGAGGTTGCGGCCCAAAAATTTTGTAGACCTCTTCGAGTCGGATAATTTCTTCGTTTTCCGGCATTTTGGTCAAAGGGCCCTTCTGTCGGTTCCCCACCGAGCTGCGCTAGGAGTCCGAACGGGGCAGAGCCAACATAACAGCGGTGGAGCGACAGGAGGTTCATTCCCGAACCAGAGGCGACTTGATGGACACTGAATCAGCTGTCGTTATCAAGCGCGTGTTGACATAGATCAAAGCTTTCCTGATCGAAGCAGACCAATGAAACAGCTTCAACAGAGACAGTTGAACCGTTCTTGGTGAGCCAATCTAGAACTGTCGAGACCGCTACAGGTGCCGCGAGTTCTCGCGGATATCCGTACACGCCTGTGCTGATCGCGGAAAACGCGACTGTCTTTGCGCCGAGTTTCGCGGCTAGGTCTAGTGAGGCGCGATAGCAGCTAGCCAACAGATCGCGATTCTCAACCGGATGGTGCTGGCTCCAAATAGGACCAACGGTATGAATCACCCATCGCGCGGGAAGGGAACCGCCCGACGTAGCGACTGCGGTCCCTGTTGGACACGAACCCTGCTGAGCGATAATTACCTGGCATTCTTCGAAGATTGCGGGCCCGCCGACAGCATGAATTGCGCCATCAACACCCCCGCCGCCCGCTAACGCAGAATTTGCGGCATTGACGATCGCGTCTGCGTTGACTTGGGTGATATCGCCAATTTGAACGGTAAGTGGAGATCTGCGGTCACGTGACGACAAAGCCGCTGTACCCGTCTGCTGCGACCTCGATGCACTTTTCTGCATAATCTGGGAAACCTATGAGTGGCATGAAGACCCTGGTTTTTCCTGGAATGTTCGCCCCTAGATACCAAGAATTGCAGCTTGGATACAGGGTCTGATCGGCGATTCTATTGACGTGGTCAACCCAGTCATCAGCAGCTGGCTCTGTCGCTTCAATCATCTGGTGGTCAGCGTCACGTAAAGCGACCAGGCAGTCGCAGATCCACTCAACATGTTGTTCGATAGCCATGATCATGTTCGTCAACACCGACGGGCTCCCCGGTCCGGTGACGGTGAACAGGTTCGGGAATTGGGGGACGCTAAGACCTAGGTAAGTGCGTGGTCCAGCTTTCCATGCCGTCTCAAGCCGTAGCCCTTCGCGACCGGTGATGTTCATTGCAAGAAGGGTTCCGGTCATAGCATCAAACCCCGTAGCGAACACCACCGCATCGAATTCATATTCGATGCCGCCAGCGACGACCCCGCGGCGTGTCAGTCGTTCAATCCCAGCGGTAGAAATGTCGACTAATTCGACGTGATCCAAGTTGTATGTCTCGTAGTACTGGGTATCAAGGCATGGTCTCTTGCAAGCGACTGTATTCGTGGGGGATAGCAGGTCAGCTACAACTGGGTCCTCAACTACCTCCGCGATGCGATTCCTGACATAGTCAGCGACTCTCGCGTTCGAATCCGGGTCAACGACGATGTCGGCATATGCGCGATAGAACGAAAATCCGCCATGGTCCCATCGCTGGTTCATTCGCGTTCGAAAATCTTCTTCTGAGGCCGCTTTGGCCGAGTCTTCGTTGATAGGGAAAGGTGAAATTATGCCTGATCGTTCGATGCGAGCAGCGGCGCGCAGCTCGTCGTAGTGAGCCTTGACGTCAGCTTGAACGTTGGGATCCAAAGGCTGGTTGTGCGCAGGAATTGAGTAGTTGGGTGTGCGTTGGAAAACCGTCAAGTGTGCTGCTTGTTCAGCAATGATCGGGATTGACTGCACAGCGGAAGAACCGGTGCCAATGACGCCGACTCGTTGTCCTGAGAAGTCAACTCCTTCGTGAGGCCATTTCCCGGTGTGGTAGGTCGGGCCGGCAAAGTCGTCAACGCCAGTGAAGTGTGGGTGATTAGTGGTTGAGAGACAGCCTGTTGCGGCGATGACGAACGAAGCTCGATAGAGACCTTTGTTGGTGGCGACAGTCCAGCTTGAGTCCTCTTCGTTGAAATCGAGTTGCTCGACATTGGCGTGGAACCGAATGTTGGGTTCTAAATCGAAGCGGCTTGAGACATGTTCCGCATATTCCAAAATTTCTGGTTGGCCAGCGTACCGTTCGGACCATTCCCAGTCCTGTTCGAGTTCTTTGTCAAACGAATACGAATACTGGAGGCTCTCAACGTCGCATCTGGCGCCGGGATAGCGGTTCCAGTACCAGGTGCCGCCAACACCGCCGCCTCGTTCTAGGGCGATAACGTCGAATCCGGCTTCTCGCAGAAGGTAAACCGCGTAGAGTCCTCCGAAACCCGCGCCGATCACCACCACTTCATGTTCTTCGACCTTGTCCACGAAACTCCCTTTCAACACACAGGAAAATTAGCTCCTAGAACTGCGCGAGACCCGGCTTAGGTCCCCTGGGCGTTACTAGGCACAGCAAACGGGCTTTCGATTTGAGAACACACCTACCATTTAGCTAAGCAACACGGAGACGAAAATGGAATACGAAAGAATTCATTACGACGTGCCCGCCGATGCAGTAGCTCGGATCACGTTGAACCGACCTGAGGCTGCCAACGCTCAGGATTACTTGATGCTCTCGGAACTAAACAGCGCTTTCGACGTGGCTGCGGCTGATGAAGATATTCGGGTCGTGGTTCTGGCAGCTGAGGGACGACACTTCTCCTCCGGTCACGACCTCGGGTCTCCGAACCCGGACATGAACGACTTTCCGACGGTAGGAACCCAATGTCATTTTGACGCGGCGGGCACCGAGGGATACATGGCTCGCGAAGCCGAAATGTACCTGGGGTTGTGTTGGCGATGGAGAAATCTCGCGAAACCAACGATTGCCCAGGTCCAAGGCAAAGTGATCGCTGGCGGACTCATGTTGGTGTGGCCGATGGATCTGATTGTTGCGGCGGACGATGCCACCTTCAGTGATCCTGTGGTGGCATTCAACGTAAACGGGATCGAGTATTTCGCTCATCCGTTTGAAGCGGGTACCCGCCTCGCGAAAGAGATGTTGTTCACGGGCCGTTCCATTCCTGCCGAAGAACTCTTGGCGCGGGGCATGGTGAATCGAGTGGTACCAAGAGCTGAACTTGAGGAAGCCACTCTTGAACTGGCGTCTCACATTGCAAAACGCCCAATGTTTGGGTTGACGCTCGCAAAGCAGAGCGTGAACCAGACAGTTGATGCGACGGGAATGTACAGCGCTTTGCAGGCGGCGTTTAGCCTCCACCACGTGGGTCACAGCCACAACATGGAAGTCCACGGACGAAGGGTTGACCCTTCCGGAATAGATGTCATTAGGTCAGAAGCGTGATAGAGCCGTGCGATCTGTCCGCTGTAGATGCGCGTCGATTGATCGCTCTCCGCGAACTTTCGCCCGTAGAGCTGGCCAAATCCTGCTTCCATCGGATCGACGAATTGAACCCGACATTGAATGCGATGGTGACGCTAGCGAGAGACCGGGCCTTACAAGAGGCCCAAGCAGCTGCGACCGCCGTTGTTAGAGGCCGCTCGCTCGGCGCCCTGCATGGCCTCCCTATAGCCATAAAGGACCTGCAGGCGACCGAAGGAATCGTGACGACCTACGGAACGTCGTTCTATCGGAATCACATTCCAAAGCAAGACTCCCGAATTGTTGCTCGAATTCGGTCTGCCGGAGGAATTGTGATTGGGAAAACCAACATCCCCGAGATGAGCATTGGCGCGAACACGATCAATCGACTCTTTGGAGCGACAGGAAACCCTTACGATCCAACTCTTACTTGTGGTGGTTCATCTGGGGGATCAGCAGTTGCTGTTGCTACTGGCATGGCGGTATTGGCGACGGGATCTGACCACGGTGGGAGTCTTCGGATACCCGCCTGTTTCTGTGGAATTGTCGGCTACCGCTCGAGTCCAGGGACTGTTCCCCATGAGGACAGAACAATCGCGCATACCAACTACAGCGTTCAAGGTCCGATGGCGAGAAACGTTGCTGATGCGGGCCTCCTTCTTTCGGTGATCGCTGAACGTGACAGAGATAGCCGCAAGGATCCGATGGCGTTCCCTCTCGACTCCGCAGCGTTCGTTGACCCAACACCAACAAACGTCGAAACATTGCGAATCGGGGTAACTGCCGATTTCGGAGGGCTTCTTGTTTCTGAACATGTGCGGCGCGAATTCATTCGCCGCGTGGAAATTCTTCAAAAAGCGGGAGCGGAGATCATCCCTCTATCGGTAGACCTGTCCGACGCAGTCGGTGTTGATTGGCAGCTCAGGGCGGACGTATTCGCGACTCAATATCATCGAGAGATCGAAGACTTCGATGACAGTTTCAATCCAAACGTTTTTCGTACCTATGAAACCGCTCTGTCGACGACGGTTTTGGACATCGCTAAAGCTCGACGGCGACAAGTTGAGCTCTTCCGAGCGCTCGATGACGTGTTCGATGAGGTCGACATGTTGCTATCTCCGGGGGTGAGCGTTCCGCCATTTCCGTGGACCGCACTTCATCCGATGGAAATAGACGGCAAAGCGGTCGATAACTACATGACCTGGCTCGGCCTCACAGCTTGTCTGACCGTCGTCGGGCACCCGGTAGCCGCACTCCCGGCTGGCCTGGACCGTGACGGTATGCCCTTCGGAGTGCAGTGTGTGGGGCCGATATATGAAGACGCAGCGCTGCTGCAAATGGCAAACGGTATCGAAGCCTGTTTCGATGACTCCAAAGACTTCAGCTGCCCGCGTCCCGACTTTGAACTCATCAAGGCCGCCGAGCCGCGATGCCAAGAACTCGGACGCGCTGCGGCCACGGCAGCAGCTAAGTAGCGTTCCCTAAGGGGTGACCGTAAGCGGTACTTGTCAGAACCGCTTCCACGAACAACGGTCGATTCTTGACGTTGATTTCCTTTAGAACCCAACTGTTTTCAATGTCAAACGCCTCCGCTCCCGCAAGAGTCATCTTGTTTCCGAGTTCCTCGCGTGCTGCACCTTCCGCAAACTCTTGAGCACCGGATAGTTCATAAAATGTTTTTGGTTCAGTTGCACTGTGAACTCGGAACAGCCCTCGGCGGGGAGCTGTCACGGTGACTCTGGTGGTAAGTCGAACATTGCCCGTCGCCGCACCGACAGCATTCGCCACCTCGGAATGGTCCGGAATGATCAAATCGGTGCGTAAAAGTCTCGCGACTTCCGGGAAATACAACGCTGCCGGTGCACCCACGGCGACCAGTGGGCTTTCGACACCTACATGGACCGACAATGTCCCCGTTCGTTCGGTCGCCGATCTTGAGAGTGCCTCAGTCATCAAGGATCCCGTGACCTCAGCTACGGGAAGATCGTCGTAGTCGAACGTTGCCGCGAGTATCACCATCGCGAGTTTCATTGCGACGCTTCGGTACACGTGATCGCAAATGGTGATCGGATCTTTGGCAAGGCGAACACCGAAGCGATCACTTTGTCGAGCAAGCAGATCTGCGCCAAGCCCCGCAGGGTTCGTTTCGTACCGAGTGTCCTTGCCCAGAACGTGCATGGCATCAGTTGGGGTGAACCCTGCCATTCCCAGAACCCCTACTACCAAGAGACGGTTGGCCGCGTTTTTATGCAGCCCGGAGTCGATGACCTGATCGTAGGGAAGCCCTGAGGGCTCACTGCTCAACGCGTCCATGACGTGATGGTCGGCGGCCGAGCGGGGTGTCCAAGCAGAACCTCCGTCGCGAAGCCATAGATACATGCCATCGGTCTCACGGGCAACAGGGGCCCTGGATTGCATCTCCAGCATCTCTTTGAGCCCGGTGTGACTTTCACAGGCAACGACAAGAGGTACGACACGGCGGGGACCGATTGAAAGCTCCGGAGTGTTCAGAGGTGAGTTCTGCACATGGCTATCGCCGCCGATTCCCTCGGTGTGTACCCGCAAAGCGTTAATCATGGTTGCGTTTCCCCCAACAACTGCGCCCCTGATGTCAGCTTCGGCTCGGCCATCGACCAGTACCACCACATCGGTGGTAGTACCACCTACATCCGCGACGATTGCATCGTCGATGCCGGCCAGGTGCACCGATCCAAGAGCGCTCGCCGCAGGGCCAGAAAGAATTGTTTCTATTGGACGCTGCCGCACGAACGACGCGGAGACCAACGATCCATCGCCGCGCATCACCATCAGCGGCGAAGTTAATCCGAGGTGATCCATGCTTTCCTCGATGGCTGTCAGAAGCCCTTCTGTAAGTCCAATCAGTCGGGCGTTCAAGAGTGCGGTCACCGCTCGTTTGGGTCCGTTCAACTGCTTGGACAATTCATAACTGCACGTAACGGGTTTTGTGCTGATCTGGCGGATCAGGTTCTCCGCGGCCCTTTCGTGA
>DASCSY010000101.1:0-7869 GCA_034399415.1 Acidimicrobiales bacterium | reverse complement strand
GCTCACTGGGCAGCCAGCGCGGGGCACATGGTCGTGGTGCTCGAAAAGGAAACAATGCCTCGTGAGCGGGTTTGCGGCGATGCGTTGACACCAAAAGCGGTTGGGCACTTGAACGACATGGGGCTCGGGGTCACCTGCGACCAGTTCCACCATCATCATGGTTTACGTATGACCGCTCATGGTCAGAGCATTGAGCTCAGATGGCCAACCGACCATGACCATCCGAGTCATGGTTTGGTCGTGCGCCGCAACCTGCTTGACCAGCTGTTGCTCGAACACGCGGCTGATGCGGGGGCTCAGGTGTGGACAGGGGTTGAGGTGCTCGATCCCGTCATCGAACATGGACATCTTCGTGGCTGTCGAGCTCTGGGTTCGGGTGACGGCACAGGGCCACAGGGTGAAATTGAGGTTCGAGCGCGCTTCGTTGTGATCGCTGATGGGCCCCTTTCGCCTTTCGGACGAGCGTTGGGAACCGCGCGGACCAGAACCTATGCGCAGGGGGTGGCAATGCGCGGTTATTTCCCAAGCGTTCGTCACGATGACGACATCATCGAATCGGTGTTTGATTTGCGCGACAGCACTGGAGAGCAGTTACCGGGTTATGGATGGGTATTTCCATTAGGTGACGGGACAGTGAACACTGGGGTTGGCTTGTTGAGCCACCACCACGGCAACGATCCTCGATCCATGCGCGAACTGTTCGATCAGTGGGTCTACCAAATACCCGAATATTGGGGGATCTCCGCAGACGAGATTCGGGGTGAACCCGAGGGAGGTCGCCTCCCCATGGGAGCTTCAGTCCGTCCTCGGTCTGGCCCCAACTGGGTCGTAGTTGGGGACGCTGCTGGCAGCGTAAACCCATTCAACGGTGACGGAATCGAGCCGGCGTTGAGTAACGGGCGTCTCGCCTCCACTGTTATCACTGACGCGATTAACACGGGTGATGGTTTGGCGCTACGTCAGTACGAAAAACAATTGACGTCAAAATATGATCACTATTATCGCCTCGGCAGACTGGCTACTAAGGCTCTTGGCCGGCCCGGGTTGATGCGCCGATTTACGTTGCTCGGGATCCAATCACGAGTTCTCACCGAACTCGTGATGCGAATTTCAACGAATCTCGTAAACAATGATGCCGGTGGTACTGAATCTGTGTACGAACTGGGCAAAGTAATAGCTCGGCTGGTTCCCGATCGCGACTAGCGGAGCGTCGTTGAGTCGGTGTGAACAGATTCGAGTCCTAGAAGGCGCTGACTCGCGCGGTACTCGACCAGCGGGCCCTTGAATTATGTCGCTTCGAAAAGCAAGTTGAGAAGGGTGTCAGGCGTTAGCTCATCAAGAGAGTCATAGCGGGCGAAGGCCCCGGAGAAATTGAGTGCTTTGACTAAGGGGTTTGGTACGACGACAGTGCGTAAGCCAGCCGCCAGTGCTGCCTTTAACCCATTGGGGCTGTCCTCTATTACCGCTGCGGCGCCCGGATCGACTTGGAGGAGGTCCAGTGCTCGAAGGAAAACGTCGGGAGCAGGTTTGGAGACCCCGCTTACGTCGTCACGGCACACGATGTGAGAAAATTGTTCATACAGGCCAACACGTTTGAGATGTTGGTCTACCCAGGCGTGCGGCGAGCTAGACCCTATTGCGGTGCTAATCCCTCGTCGCGTCGCTGCTTCGAGTAGTTCGGTGACACCAGGCAAAATCGGTTGTTGTTCTGTCATCCGATTTTTTATTTCTTGACGCGCCTGCAGGATCGAGTCCTGATCTAATGGATATCCCACTCGATCTTCGAGTTCTTCGACCCAACTTGTTTTTCGATCGGTGCCCATTCCCTCAAGCCACCAGTCCATCGGGAGTTCGACGCCGCAATCAGCCCATACTTGGGCGGTTGATTCCCATGCTGGGCTCTCTGTATCCAGGATGGTTCCATCGAAATCAAGGATCAATGCTTGACGGGTCATCGCTGATCAACCATCGAAGAAACTGCTTGCACTAGTCCGCCTACTGAGCGTTCCTCAGCGATTGCGGCGACCTCGATGCCTGATAGTCGACACTCTTCAGCAGTCGTCTCGCCAATGACAACTACCATTGACGCGCTTTTACCGTCGGTTTGTTCAAGATGCCCCTTCACAGCGGATGGCGAGGCAAAGATGACTATCTCGGCACTGATGGCTCGAGACACTAAATCGTCGCTGAGTGATGGGCATACGGTGCGATATGCGGCGACGCAATCGACGTGCCATCCTCTGGCGCGGAGCCGATCCGACAGATCTGTTAGACCGTCTGAGGCCCTGGGAACCAGAACTCGATCTCCCGGTTTAGGTCGAGGGAAGGCGTCTGCTAAGGAAGCGCTGTCGTGGTGGGTGGGTATCAGATCTGGTTCTCGTCCCATTTCTAAGGCGACCTTTGCTGCGGTAGCTGGTCCTACCGCAGCGATTTTCAGATGCGAAAATCTCTTTAGGACGCCTCTGCGTGCACCTCGTGCCATTAATGCTGCAACCGAATTGGTCGAGGTAAAGGCCAGCCAAGAGAAACGTTCGAGCCTGATTAACGCGTCATCTAGGGGTTGCCCTCCGTCGAGAGGAGGCACAATCGCGATCGCGGGGGCCGCTATCACTTCGGCTCCCTCTTCAGTCAGCGCTTGAATGAGATCGGCGCTCTGGTGGGAGGCTCGAGTAACGACGACAGATTTACCGCACAGCGACTTGTTGTTCAACGATTACCTTCGCTTGTCTCTAGTAGGGCGCTTCCACCGTTCGCTAGCAGTTGCTGTGCGACGGCCTCCCCCAAAGCGACTGTGTCGCGACCTTGTTCCTGAAAGCGCAGCACGGTTGCACCGTCCGCGGAAGCAAGTACTGCGTCGAGTTGGATGATGCCGTCTAGTAGGCGGGCATGTGCTCCCACAGGAAGTTCGCAGCCACCTCCAAGTTCGGCTAGGTACGCTCGCTCCGTTTCAACGCATCGTTTTGTTGGATCGTCGGTGATTATTTGTAACTGTTCAATACTGGCGGGGTCGTCGTCCCGGCACTCAATAGCAATCGCGCCCTGACCTACCTGTGGGACCATTTCTTCCAAGCTGAGGATCTGCTCTACAGCATCGGTGAGTTCGAGGCGTTGCAACGCTGTCAACGCGATTACCGCGGCATCAATATCGTCACGTTCCACGGCTGCTACTCGGGTCGCTATGTTCCCGCGCAAGCCAACGAAATTGAGATCGGGTCGAAGGTGCGCGAGCTGCGCACGGCGCCGAGCTGAGCCGGTAGCAACTGTGGCTCCGTGCGCCAGTTGACCGAGGCTCGCTCCGATTAGTGCGTCGCGAGCGTCGCCTCTGTTCAGAAAACCGGCCAGGTTGAGTCCTGCAGTCGGGGATGACATCAAGTCTTTCGCGCTGTGCACCGCGACATCTGCCCTACCTTCGAGTACTGCCCTTTGGACTTCTTTTACGAAAACCCCTTGGCCCGCCATTTCTTGAATTTGTCGAGACTGATTCTGGTCTCCTTCGGTCGTTAGCATTAGAAATTCGATTTTGAGGTCGGTTGTTGCCAAGTGACGCGCTACAGCTTCCGCTTGCCAACGCGCCAAGGGGCTTGATCGAGTGGCGATGATCACTGGAGTCCTCGCTCGAGGGTTTAACGGGTCACTAGTCAAGTCTGTAAGACGGGCCACCTTGGTGATCTTGCGGTGTCTTTCAGAGCTGCATTCTCGCAGTAAGAACCACTCCTTGCCACTCACCGGGTCACTCGTGTTGAGATTTTCGTCGCCTTAACGATTTAGGAGGAAATCATGAGTAGTTGGATCGTGGCCGCAGTGAATATCAACAGCAGCAAGGCTGCAAGTACGAGTGTGGTGCCCCGCCTCAAGTTGCTTCCCTCACTGTGACTTCAGTCCCAATTTCTAGCCCCTGTGGCATCAACCCTTCGTCTCGTCCCGTAGCGACGGCGAGCAATCCGTATTCATCATCAACGAGTGCCAACTGGCCTGGATTGACTTCAGTCGGGGCCTGCAGCCGCACAACTCGTTGTTCTTCGCCGAATTCAAGAATCAACACGTCACCCATCTCAGAGAGAGTGTCGCGGTCGATATTGAGTTGGGCAGCGCCTCGACGGCTTACACCGATTACCTCCGCGGATATCGAACCGCTGTCTTCGAGGCGAGGCACAGGGACAAGGGATGGGAGCAACAGACTCGGTTCAATGTCGTCACCAACTTCTTCGAGGGACCGACCCGCTGCTAAGTGAGCCGAGACTGGGCCGATTACATCACGCGCGGGGTGCTGAACACCTGGGGATGCGATGTGGAATTCCGTGTTCGTCAGTTGCACGGCACGGTCGGCGCCTCCTACGACGGCAACAGCAGCCCCCAATAGTCCATTGTCGGGTCCCACGAGTACCGCTTGGCCATCGCCGACTTCAACCGCAACCGCTGGACGGTCTAAGACTGAACCAACCGAAGCAAGCACGAGGCCCGATGCAAGGTACGGCACGCTACGAGCAAGCATCAACGAGCCTGCACGAACATCACCCGGGTGAATGTCATGACAAAGATCTATGACCCGGGATGCAGGGCTCAAATCACGTAAAATGGAGTGCAGTAGGCCCACAGATTCGTCGGAAATACCCATGTCTGTGAGGCAGGTGACCGTGTCGAACCGTGTCATGAATCAGGTTTTACCTAACTCCTCGGACCGACGAGTAGCCGCTTCGATTGCAGCCGCAAAGGCGGCTCTAAGACCATGATCTTCGAGTTCTCGGAGCCCGGCGGCCGTGGTACCTCCGGGTGAAGTGACATCTGCTCGCAGTTCTGCAGGTGGCCTTCCTTCTGATAGGAGAGTTGACGCTCCGAGGAGGGTCTGGACCGCTAGTTCGGTTGCTACTGACCGACTCAATCCGGTCAGTACTGCTGCGTCAATCATCGCTTCGGCCACAAGGAAAACGTATGCGGGACCTGATCCCGACAAACCCGTCACTGCATCAAGCAGTTTTTCATCGGCACGAACCACGATGCCTACGGCACCGAGAATCGTTTCAGCCCACGCCAAATCTTCTCGGGTTGCGGCATCGTTGCCGCAGATGGCAGCTGCCCCCTGTCCGACCAGCGACGGCGTATTTGGCATGGCTCGGATGATGGGGAGTGAGCCTCCTGTGGCGTCGTCGAGGGTAGCGAGGGTTACCCCGGCGGCGATCGACAACAGACGGTCAGTCCCTATCTCGGAAGCTTGTTGAGCCACACCCGGAATGATGTCGGGCTTGGTGGCGAGAATCGTTGAACTCGAAGGCTCAATTTCGGTAGTGACGCGCACACCGTATGCCTCTGTCAGTTCTATCCCGCGGGATTCCAGAGGTTCTACAATTGCGATGCTTTGCGTGTCATGACCATGGCGTAACAGCCCGCCAAGTAGAGCGGCACCCATTTTCCCACCGCCGATGATCAGCAGTTCAGCCATGAGGTCCACGGTAGCGGTCGACTCGGCAAAGACCTTGGCTCTATTTAATGTCCACTGTCGCTGCCACTCTTATTGAAACGGTTGGCAAACCCGATTCGCATCGCCGCTTTCCAGTGACGCTCAACGAACTCCCATACAGAGCCCAGGATCCGATCGAGTTCGTGTTGGTCTACTGCGTGGAAAGGAATTTCGCCGGTGAGAAAAATTGCATCTTCTGGGCCAATGCCGAATTGGGCTCCAACTAACTCGTAGTTGCGACGGAGTAGTAATTCGAACAGCTGTTCGCGGTCGTCTTCGGGCGCCGGAAGGAAGTACGTTTCATATTTCAATGTTCGCTGTCCAAGTGTGAACCAGACAGTGGTGACATCGCGGGCTTCTCCTTCGAGACGGACGTACCAACGACGCGGGATGTCGTCGTCGCGGTCGACTTCAAGCAGGATCGGTAGTTCGTGTTTTTGTTTCGCGAGCCATGTGTCGATTAGTTGTTCGAGCGTGTCTAACTCATCTGGGGTGGCAGGCTCATGGGTCACACGCACGAAACCAGTTCACGTGAAGCCAGCCGAGCAAAAACTTCAATTGCTCCGCTCGCGCCAATATCCCAACTGTGGAGAGCGGCGCGCTCAACTGCACGGTTACCCATTTCGTTGCGCGTTTTGGGGTGGTTGATCAATCTGTCGACAGAGTCTGCGAAGACCCGGTGGTCGCGTTCATTCACTAAGAGTCCGGTTACTTCGTCGATCACATTGTCTCGAAGGCCCCCTACATCGGTAGCTACTACTGGGGTCCCACACGCGGCCGCTTCTAAGGCTACGAGACCAAAGGATTCTGAACGGCTGGGCACAAGACAAACATCGGCCGCGCGGTAATAGGTCGGCAAAAGGTGGTGGGGCTGAGGGTCGACGAAAATGACGCGCTTGTTGAGGTTGTGACGTTCGATTCGTGCAATCAAGTCGCCATGAGTCTCGAGACCTTCGTCTCCTGAAGGCCCTCCGACGATGACAAGCCGGGCATTGCTGTTTCTGCTAATCGCTAGAGCTTCGATGGCGAGATCCAACCCTTTCAGGGCTTGTATTCGGCCGACGAAAAGTAGAATCGGGTAATCACCTAGACCGAGCGCTTTTCGAGCCTGACGGGCCGAACCGGGGGTAAAGAGTGTTCGGTCAACTCCAGGCGTCAGTATTTCAATACGTTCGCGGGAGACGCCGTAAAAAGAATCAAGTTGATCTGCTTCAACCTTTCCCGACGCGAAAACGGCATCCGCGCATCCAATGACCGCGTCTTCGGCGCGAATCCGGTCCTCTGGTTCTGTGTCACCGGTGAAGCTCTTTACTCGACCGAGAGTGTGGAAGGTCACTGCGAGTGGTATGTCAAATCGATGTTTGAGATGGTGTCCAGCTACCCCTGATAGCCAATAGTGGGCGTGGATGACGTCAACAGGTCGGTGTTCCAGGTGATCCGCGACGCCTTGGGTCCAAAGATCTACGACGGCCGGAAGGTCGCCTTTGGGGAGGCCGAAGGGCCCCGCTTTGATCTGGATGACATTGACCCCGGGTTCTATTTCGACGATTTCGGGGTGGTGTGGGTTAGTTCTACGCACGTAGATATCACAGTTGATTCCACGTTTCGCCATCGAAGCGGTTAGCTCCCGGACGTAAACATTGAGCCCTCCGCTGTCTCCAATTCCGGCCTGATCTAACGGTGAGGTGTGCATGGAGAGCACAGCGATTCGTCGGATGCCCCCATCTATTAGGGGGGTGGCTTCTGTTCCGGTCACGAAGGACCAAGGTATGTCACGGAACTCCATCACTCCACTCGATTGTGGCTTTGTGCGCGGATTATACGAATAAGAGGTTGATTGTGACGACCCAGAGAGGTGTTACCAACAAGTGGGATGAGAATCGTTGCAGATCGTGAGCTGAGTCGGTAGAAACCGTTCTCGTCACGACTCGGCCGAGAGGTATGGCTACCCCGACCAGGGCAGCGATGGGCAAGAACCATCTCGGCGAAATCGGGGTCACAGCAAGTTGGATCGATGCCCACAGAAGTGCCAACGCCCCAACTATCCCGAGTAGGGGAGCTAGATATTGGCGGAGGCGATCTTTCATTCCTAATCCGAGACCTAAATCGTGGATGTACACCAAGCTGAGAATTAGGGCGACGCTGCTTGATGCGCGGAAGGTCAAAATCGTCAGACTTGCGGCACTCAGGCTCGCTGGGAGCCAAGCGGCGACCATTCTTATGTTCCGCCTGAGTGTGCGACTGTTTCCTTTATTCCCGACGGCGACGATCAGCGGTGTTGAGGCGATGGCGGTAGCCGCGACAACCCCGGTGAGTCGGAAATCGTTGAAAACCCCACTTAGTGAAACGGTCACCAGTAAAGCGAGGGGAGGCGTACGTTCGAGGAGGGAGGCGCCCGAAGCTCGCCATGAGAC
>DASCSY010000100.1:0-7914 GCA_034399415.1 Acidimicrobiales bacterium | reverse complement strand
ATCGGGATTATTAGAAGGGTTGTAGTCGGCGCTGTCGAAGGTGGCGCCGAGCGGTTGCTTATCACCGATGACTGCCGGGCCCTCGGGCTGCGCGCGATTGATGAACTCTCCCTAGATGCCGAAGTGCTGTTTTTGGATACGCCGCCCTACGACTCAGCGGTTAACTCTCAAAACGCGGCAGCAATCTTCCAACAGCAAGAGGTCGGCGCGGTCATAGTGCTTGGTGGTGATGGAACACATCGAGACGTCGCAAAGGGATGGCGCAACGCACCGGTGGTGGCAGTATCGACGGGAACGAACAACGTCTTTCCTCGACAAGTTGAGGCCACTATCGCCGGACAGGCAGCCGGACTAGTTGCTTCCCAAAAGCCACCAATTCACCAAGTCGCGGATCAGGCCAAGATCATCGACGTCGAACTCGACGGTGGAGCAACCGAACAAGCGTTAGTCGATCTCGCGCTTGTGGACGATTCCTTCACCGGTAGCCGCGCCGTCTGGAACGGCCAGCAATTGCTTGAGATGGTTGCGGCAATTGCGGAAAGAGCAACCGTTGGCCTTTCATCTATCGCGTCCCGGGTAGCTCCAACCAGCAGATATCAGCCCGGTGGAGTGCACGTCACCTTTGGGGACGGCGAGAGGTTTCGCATACCGATCGCACCCGGCTTGTTTAGCGAGGTTGATATTGCTTCTTGGCGCCGACTCCAAGCCAATGATTCTGTTGAGATTTCGGGGCCGGGAGTATTGAGCTTTGATGGTGAACGCGACGTCGTGTTGGCTTCCGGGCGCAGTGCCCGGGTCACCGTTTCACATGATGGGCTCTGGGTAATTGATATTGAAAAGGCGATGTCGCTTGACTGCGGAGAGGTCCGTTAAGAAATGGCTCAACGATTCCAGATGCCCAAACTTGGCTTAACCATGGAGGAAGGAACAATTCTTCAATGGTTAGTCGAAGATGAAACAGATGTGGTCGCTGGTCAGGCGGTGCTCCTCATTGAGACAGACAAGGTCGAAACCGAAGTTGAGGCAAGTAGCAGCGGGGTACTCAAACAACTCGGCGAAGTCGATGAGGCCTACCCGTGTGGAACCCTGATTGGCTGGTTTCTCGAACAAGGTGAAACACCACCAGTGACCCAACAGCCAGAACCCAAAAAAGAGCGACCTTCCAAATCGACGGATTCGCCAACGTCAACTTCGGTTAAGGCAGCAGGTCCAGTCAGATCGCAAGACGAACCAGGCCGCGTGTTGGCGTCACCCAGCGCAAAGCGACGTGCCCGTGAACTAGGCATCGATCTTGCAACTATCACCGGGTCGGGGCCCCGAGGCCGGATCATCAATAATGACGTGGAGGCAGCCGCGGCGAATCCAACTGCTACCTCCGGGTCATCGACACGGAGCGGATCCCAAACACTTGCCACCTTTGCTGCCCGGAACCTCGCCGATCTCATCGGTATTGAACTCGATGAAATTGAGCCAGCTGGCCCAGATCGAAGGGTCAGTCGACTAGACGTCATTCACCACATTCAGGCCCTCTTAACCCCCACTATCAATGAACCTCCCAAATCCGAATTAGCAGCACCAACACAGACACCGACCGAAGTGATCCCAATGACTGGGATGCGGGGAACCATTGCCCGCCGCATGCACCAGTCATTGCAAGAGATGGCTCAGCTCACTATCACTATGGAAGTCGAAATGACAGCGGTAGTGGAAGACCGCGAAACACGGAAAAGCGAAAATGAGCCGCCCGGGTACACCGATTACGTAATTGCTGCAACCGCCGCAGCGTTGCATCAGCACCCCTATGTCAACAGTCAAATCACCGGAGAAGGTCTCGCTCTGCTACCGGTTGCACATGTCGGCATGGCCGTCGCGTTAGACCAAGGATTGATCGTTCCGGTCATCAGGAATACCGACTCTCTTGATCTTGGAGAACTAGCTGGAGAAACCAAACGTCTCGCACTCGCGGCCCGCGAGGGGAAGCTAAAACTAGAGGAGCTAGAGGGCGGAACTTTCGCCGTGACAGCGCTGGGGATGTATGGCGTTGACAGTTTCACACCGGTCATTAATCCGCCCAACACAGCCATCTTGGGTGTCGGGAGACTACGCGAAACCGCTACCTGGCAAAACGAGTCTGTTGGCGGGGTCACCGCCCTAACGCTCAGCCTTAGCTGGGACCATCGTGCCTTCGATGGAGCACCAGCAGCTCTATTCCTGCAAACCGTAAAACAGAAGCTTGAAGAATGGGAGAGCGGTCCTCTCTAACCGCGCCCCTCCACTTCGTTGTTGTTTTCGTCGTCTCGAATTTGTCGATAGTGAGTAAGAGCCTTTTGGTAGTGCTCCACTTCAACAGCCCCAGAAATTAGGTACCTGTTGTCAATGACGACAGCAGGCACACCGTTAACACCGCTGCTTAACGCCTCGTTGTACTCAGCGAATACCTGACTCTCAAAGTCTTTCCCATTAGCTTTTAGGGTCTCTTCGAAAACCCCGATATCGATGTCTGTCTCGTGAGCAACTTCGAGGAGTACCTCAGAACTCGAAATGTCACGATTCCCTATGAAGTACGCCCGTAACAGGTTCTGGTGATAGCGGCGCCAGGTCTCCTGCCCGAAGGTGGCAGCTGTCTTACCTGCAATGGCTGCCGGCAAAGAGTGCGAAGGTGGGGGACTGGCACCGGACCAAGGACTGTTGAATTCAGCCAAAGGCTCAAGCCCCGCTGGCCTCTCCCAACTTTTCGTATATTCAGTAAATTCTGCGAGTGTCCTTTGCTCAGGCTGAGGTCGCAACAAGAACGATTTCCATTCGATAGCAATGCCATCTCCCTCATGTACAGCTAATTCGTCAAGACGTACCGCCCCGACCCAACACCAAGGTCAGAGATAGTCGGACCAAACGGTCATCTGCACTGCTTCGGAAGGCATGACCTAAAGCGTAGATCAGAGCCAAACCCGTTAGCTCTGCAACTGAACCCTCAACCGCAACCCTTCGGGAAGGTCACTGGTCGCTTTTCAGGTGGGAATGATCACCGAATGATGTCAGATGGTCCTTGTGGCTGTTTCGGTTCCCTGTTGCTCTTCCTGGGCGGTGCATCGCCAGTAACGTTGGCTGGGGCAGGCCCCCAGTCGTTGTCTTCAGGCCAGCTGCGTGAGCAGTACCACCACAAAAGCACCAAGCCTCCGACCCCGGTCAACGCAATAAAGATCCACTTTCCGTTTCGTCCAACGTCGTGGAGGCGGCGAACACTTAACGCGATGGTCGGGATGATGTAGGCAAGCATGTAAATGCCTTCCAACGGACCCGTGTCGTTGTTGTCTAGGTCCCAGATGCTCGCGGAGATTCCCCCAAGAACGAAGATAATGATCATCGAGATCAGAAAAGTGCACCAATAAGCAGCCCTCGACGACCGTCCTTGGAAATCGGTGTAACGCCGCCAAGATTCGACGTAGTAGTTCAAAACCTTCATCTCAAAATTCTATCCCCAATATTTTCGGCTACTAGTCAACCCCTGCGTTCCTCACGGTCACCCCTGCATTGCCCGGCGGTTTGATCGGCTCCAAACCAAAGCGACACCGTTCACGGTCCGGTTCTGATTTGGAGATTCCTCTGAGGCGCGGGCGAATGACCCGAAGTTGGCAGAATTACTGGATGGGGGCATGCCCAACACTGAAGACTGAAAGGCTTACCCTGCGACCGTTCAGGGACGACGACCTGGCCGACTACTTCGCGATGGAGAACAGTCCAGAGGTTCGAGAGGGGCTTCTCACTCCTGATGATTTCGGGCAGCCCGATGCTTCCTACAAGATGGCCGCTTGGCTAGGCCAGTGGGAACTACGAGGCACCGGCCACTGGGCTGTTGAAGAGAAAGAAACGGGTCAATTCGTTGGAAGCGTCGGGTTGAACCAGTCAGAAGTCACCCCTCTGGATTGGCCAGGAGTGGAAGTGGGATGGACACTCCATCCCAACCACTGGGGCTGTGGTTACGCGACCGAAGCAGGAGCAGCCGCTGTGAAATAGGGGTTTGATAAACTCGGAGAGAGCCGACTCTTCAGTTGCGTCGTTGCTGACAACTCACGGTCCCAAGCAGTGGCTCAACGACTCGGATTCGAACTAATTATGGAGAAAACGATGTCGCTACTACCCACCCAGCCCGCGCAAACACATCAGATCTGGGCTTTGGACGCCAATTAGAGATGACGCACAAGATTGCGGTCGTTGGGTCTTCCGGTTCGGGCAAAACGTTCATAGCTAAGCGCTTGGCACAACGGTATGGCCTTGAGCACGTGGAGATGGACTCCCTGGCCTTCGAAAGCGGATGGGATCTGCGACCTGTAGCGGAGTTCAGGATTGATCTCGAACAACGGCTCAATAGTGCAACGTCAGGGTGGGTTACTGACGGCAACTGGAGTTCGCTCGGGGGAATCCAATTGTTGCTGGCGACAAAGATCATTTGGGTGGACCTTCCGCGTCGAACAGTCATGCGTCAAATCGTCCCTCGAACCTTGTTCCGGGTCTTGACCAGAAAGAAGCTGTGGGGTGGAAATAGAGAACCGTTCAGCAACCTCTACAGCCGGAATCCAGAGAAAAATGTGATCTTGTGGAGTTGGCAGAACTTTCATGACACGCGCGAGCGTTACGGGCGATGCCTATCAGATGGTTCATGGGTGCACGCCGACGTGGTTCATCTTCGATCGCGAAGCGAAATCAAAGCTTTCTTGCAGGGATAATGGCAGATCCGGTTGGTGTCAGCAGATGTGGCTGACCGCAGTGTCACCTGGCAGTAGTTGGAGTCTCAACCAGTGTTCATTGACTGAGAAATCACTGCGAAACCTGCGGTGGCTTCAAGCCTTTTCCCCACTACCGCCTGGTATTCCTCAGACCCATACCAAGCCTTTGCTGCGGCGGTGTCTTCAAACTTCAACACGATGGTCTGGGGGCCGGGTGGGGTTCCTTCAACGGTTTCCGCGGCGGCGTCGAATATAACCAGTTCAGCACCAGCAGCCTGGATGGTCGGCCCGGCACCCTTCTGGTATTCGCGGTACAAATCCAAGTCGTTAACGACGTATTGAAGAACGAAATATGCGGCCATGCGGCCAGTCTGGCACGATCAGTAGCCGGGCGCTCTTCAAGCCACGCGTTGAGGCATCTGAACCGACCATAAACCCGTGCCGAGATACTCGAACAACAGGATCGGGCCTACTGGGCTTTCGGTAACACGACGAATACGAAAGCTATGTAGTGGAGCGCCGCTGCCGCGACAGTGAGCGAGTGAAATATCTCGTGGAATCCAAACATGCTTGGCCACGGATCGGGTCTTTGAGACGCGAACACAATGGCCCCAGCGGTGTAGAGCAAACCTCCAGCTAGAAAAAGAACGAAGCCCAACACACCAAGTTGCTGCCAGGCATCTTGGACTACAGCTAACAGACACCAGCCAACGACCAGATAGGGGCCAGCCACAACCCATTGAGGCGCCTGCGTGAAACGGACACGTAGCAAAGCGCCTATCAGCGCGCCACCCCATACCAGCGCCAACACTAACTTCGCTGCCCAAGGCGACAAGACGAACGCGGCGACGGGGGTATAGGTCGCTGCTATTGCAAAGAAGATTGTGACGTGATCAAACTTCTGCAGTCTCCGGCGGCCAACCGGCCCCCAATTCACCCGGTGATATAGAGCTGACACTCCGAATAATGCGACTATCGCGATGGTGTAGAGCCCGGTAACTAGCCGAGGCCAGAGTCCGGGAGCTGAGACCACCACTATTGGGGTAAGCGTGACCGAAGCGATAAAGGCTGTCCGATGTGACACTCCTCGGAACAAGGGCTTGGTTTCAGTAGTGGTCAACGGCTGTCCCCTCGGCCAACCCAATCTAGGCCTCCGAGCGTCTTGACTACCAGCCTCGAGCGTGCAGCACATTGGTGCTTGAGAAGGAACAGGTCCCGAGGCGACCGACCAGGTTTGACATCCGTTACGGTGATCAGTCGTGCTGCGCTTGGAATAGGGGTTAACCCGGTACCCTCAAGAAGTCTGGGAACAGTTGCTCGAGTCGAGCGACTTGCCGCCCCAACCACCGAGATCAAGGATTCTTTCGTTGACTACCTCCTTCGCCGAACTCGGCGTGCCTTCCTCGGTGACGCGCGCACTTACAAGTCAAGGAATTGACACTCCCTTTGAGGTTCAACTCGCCACGATTCCAGATGGATTAGCGGGGCGAGACATATGCGGACGGGCACCGACGGGCTCCGGAAAGACCATTGCCTTCGGTATCCCTCTCATAGTTCGCACCGAGAGTTCTGACCCCAAAGCCCCGTCAGCTCTGGTATTAGCTCCCACTCGGGAGCTAGCCGAACAAATTGCTGACGAACTCCGACCGCTCGCCCGAGCCCAACAGTTGTGGGTCCTGGCCGCATATGGAGGCACCAATATCAATCGACAGATCGAACAACTCAAAAAGGGAGTCGATGTGCTAGTCGCGTGCCCGGGTCGACTCCACGATCTACTTGAACGAAAAGCACTGACGCTGGGTTCTGTTCGTAGTGTCGTGATCGATGAGGCCGATCGAATGGCTGACATGGGATTTCTGCCCGAGGTTCGACGCATTCTCGACCTCACTCCCTCCGACCGGCAGACGCTCTTATTTTCTGCCACCCTCGACAAGGACGTAGCCGCGCTTACACGTGATTATCAGTCCGATCCGGTTCGTCACGAAGTAGGCGCAAAAGCGCCGGACATCCACCGCCTTAGACACCACTTCTGGAATGTCGACAGAGCCCAACGAATCGACGTCGCCGTCAACTTGATTCGACGAGCAGGCAAGACTCTCGTATTTACACGAACACGGCACGGCGCGGATCGAGCCGCGAAACAACTCCGACGAGGCGGGATCGAAGCTGTGGTGATACACGGCGCGCGATCTCAAAATCAACGGGATCGGGCGTTATCGCAGTTCACCGAAGGCCAAGCACTAGTCCTCGTCGCGACCGATGTTGCTGCCCGTGGCATCCATATCGACGACATCGAATGCGTTCTTCACTTTGACCCTCCCGACGATGGTAAGGGCTACGTGCACCGCAGTGGACGAACCGCCCGCGCCGGAGCCACTGGAAGCGTCGTATGTTTTGTCGACAAAGCTCAGCGAAAGGCAGTCAAGCACCTCCAACGTCAAGTTGGAATCGAAATCCAACTAATCGAACCCGATATGGCGTCTTTCGGAAATGAGCTTCCGATAGCAACCGACACACGAACCATCAACGAACCGAGCGGCAGACAGCAGCAGCGAGCGCGGCAACGCCCCAACCCGACACGAGGACAAAGTAAGCGCAAAGGCAAAGGTGCCAGAGGAAATCGCAAGCCCCAGGCTCAAAATGCCAGACAAGGAAACGGACAGCAGCGGCAAGGAACAGGGAGCAGCAAGGGCAAACCTCATAAGGGAAAGCCTGCGGCGCGCAACAAGTCCAAGACACACGGAAGTGCGCGGCCACAGAACCGTTCAAATAACAGACAGGGCACCAACCGAAAACGGGCCGCTACCCAACGACAACGTTGACGCCTCGCCATTGGGCGCCACCACGAATTCGCGTTAAGGAATTATTCCCCTCAGCCCTTGGTTCGATCACATCGGTGAGAACCTCGAGACGCCGCCCACAGTTCCCCATCTGAGTGTTTATGTCCTCAACTAGAGTCGGCAATCAACTAACTGCTTTAAATGAAGGGACTCAACGTGAGCTATACCTCTTTCTCTATCGCTGCTCCCGGTCGCGCATATGACGGCGTGACCGTTGGAAGTGACAAGTGGAACGAATTACTAGGCCAGCAGATGGCGATTCTCGAAGCTGCCGGCACGGAACAAGTCGTCAGCGGTTACGCCGCTGCTATCGGCAAATTCGTCAACGTGAACAAGTACGACAGTGTCGA
>DASCSY010000099.1:0-7949 GCA_034399415.1 Acidimicrobiales bacterium | reverse complement strand
AGCGTTGAGCGCTCACGTAGCAGCGAAATATGGGTTTTCGCCTGACGTGTGGTCGGTTATATCGAGAACGCTGTCGATCCCCTCGAGCAGTTCAGTCAACGTTTTCTCGATGCCAGCAGTGACAGTTGCGTTCGCCATGCCGCAACCCTGACAGCCCCCGCCAAGCTTGATCAGAACCGTCGATCCTTCTACCCGGACGAGTTCGGCATATCCGCCGTGGGCCGCGATAGACGGATTAATCCGCTTCACCAAGACCTCCTGGACTTGCTCCTCGAGAGTTCCCGATAGCTCAAGCGTTGCGTTGGGGCCGAGATCAGGTCGATTCGGATTCCGCAACACCAAGCCAGCCTGGTTGGCGTTGCTCGGTAGGTCTAGCGTCGCTCCTTCAAGTTTCGTCAGATCTCGGCCGGGAATTAAGACCGTTAAGCCTCCACCTGCGTGTGTTGGCACGTCATCGGTGGTTGCTTCGGCAAGCACTTCAAAGGCTAGGTCATATGAGAAGTCAACCCCTTGGACGCCGGTGACTTCGATCCTCAAGGCGAGATCCTCCGCGTCGTCTTCACTAGCACGTAAATCAAGAATCTTTTCTAGCGCAGCTTCTGTAACGGTAAGGATTTCTCGCTCAGACATACGATCAGCCTACAGACCTGACTCGGGTACGACGTGGGACACACAGCCACGACCGGAGTAATGTCATTAGCTCATCCCGGTTCCAATATCGGGCGACAACCGAATGAGGGTTTATGACGTTCCGCGCAGTGCTGTTGACGCAGGAAGACCGGAAGGTTTCAGCTGAAGTCGCGCAGTTGGAAGATTCGCAGCTTCCTGAAGGCGACGTGACGGTCGACGTCTCATACAGCACTCTGAATTACAAGGATGGGATGATCCTCAACGGTGTGGGTCGCCTTGTCCGAGATTACCCACACGTACCTGGAATCGACTTTTCGGGCATTGTTAGAGCATCCAACGACTCTCGTTACGTCGAGGGAGACAGGGTGGTTTTGACAGGGTGGAAGGTCGGCGAAGCTCACTGGGGCGGTTACGCGGAGAGGGCTCGCGTTAGCGGCGATTGGTTGGTCAAACTCCCCGAAGGTCTGTCAGAACTTGAGGCAATGAGTGTGGGCACCGCTGGGTTTACTTCAATGCTGGCGATGCAGGCCCTTGAAGATCATGGAATAGGTTCCGCTCCGGTGCTGGTTACAGGCGCCGCTGGCGGGGTCGGTAGCGTCGCCGTACATCTCCTCTCCCAAGCGGGTTACGACGTCGCCGCGTCGACGGGGCGTCCGGAAACCAGCGACTATTTAACCAAGCTGGGTGCCAGCCAAATCGTGTCGCGCGAGGAGCTCGCAGAACCTCCCTCCGGGCCACTTGCATCTGAACGTTGGGGTGGGTGTATAGATGCCGTTGGCGGTACGACACTCGCTCACCTTCTTACCGAAATGCAATATGGGGCGAGTGTCGCCGCCTGCGGCCTGGCGGGTGGAAACGAACTCAGCACCACGGTGATTCCTTTTCTCTTGCGTGGAGTTAATCTCCTTGGCATTGACTCGGTTATGTGCCCCTTCGAAATCAGAGACGAGGCGTGGTCGAGGCTCGACGAACTCATCGATCGGAAGATACTTGCGGAGATGACGACGGTGGTTGGCTTGGCCGAGGTTCCGCAACTGGGTTCAGACATCCTTGCCGGCCAGGTGCGAGGTCGCACGGTCGTTGACGTCGGTGCTTAGTTTCTTTTTCTGATCGAACTAATCAGCTTCGAGCCGCATTGGAATGTGGGGGATGCCGTCTTCATCGAACTCTGGGCCATTTTGACTGAAACCTAGGTCGGTGTACCAGTTGCGAAGATAAGACTGTGCTGAGAGAACCCAGGGTCCATCGGTCCTCGACAAGACCTGTCCGACGAGTCGCCTGCTCAAACCCTGAGAGCGAGCATCAGGTCGTGTAACAACTCGGCCGATCCGTCGATGCTCTCCCTCCTCAATGACGCGAAGATACGAGGCGAGGCCATCTTGGTCGTCTATCCAAAGATGCAGTGCTCCCCTATCGAGGGCGTCAATCTCGGAATAGGCGCATTGTTGTTCAACGACAAAAACTTGGACTCGAAGCCGGAGAATCTCATAGAGGCGCTCGAGGGACAGATCATCAAAGGTAGAAGATTCAATTTCATTCACAAGGCGGCCACCAGCGCCAAGAAACCTGCGAGGACCATGGCCGCGGAGACTAGAACCGCTGTCCAGTGGATGAACGGCCGCCGATGACGCAAGGGGCGCAAATCGCCGCTGGTCTCATGGGTCCTCCGGTTCATATGGCGCAGGGTAGCCGAGTGATTAAGTTCGCTCTTCAATCTCCTCAGATATCGCAAGCCACCTGTCTTCGACGCTTTGCAAACTCTCTAGCGTCATCGCCAGGGTCAGAGAAACCTCTTGTAGTTCGCCATGTGGAAGAGAGTCTTCGGTGAGGGACTCTCGGTATCGATCTCGATCTGTAGTGAGCTTCCCGATCTCGGCTTCAACTTCGTTCAGCAGGTGGAACAGAGTTGACAACGATCGCCCGGAGGCGTTCCTGTCTTTGGGTTTGCTTTTGGAACGACGACCGCTGGGACGAGGTGCAGACCGAGCTTGTTCCCATACGGCGTCACCTGCGCCGAGGTGGTGGAGCCCTTCTTCACCGAGCGCTACGACGTGTTCGACGGTGCGCTCAAGGAGCGCGCGGTCGTGGGTGACTACCACTAGTGCGCCATTAAAGGTGTCTAACCATTCTTCGAGGGCTCGGAGAGTATCCAGGTCGAGATCGTTCGTTGGCTCATCGAGGAGTAGGACGTTTGGCTGCAAAGCAAGCACGGACATGAACTGCAGTCGTCGCTGCTCACCGCCCGAGAGCGTCCTCACCTCTGCTCGGTGCGTCGCTGGTTCAAACCAGAAGCGTTGGAGGAGGCTTGACTGCCGGTGGTCGAGTCGCGAACCAGGGCCCGCGATGATTTCTTCGACGGTGACATCTTGATCGAGGGTTTGGCCGCCCTGATCGAAGTAACCAATTTGAGCAGTTGAACCGCGGTTCACTCTGCCGGCTGTGGGGGTGCGGCGACCAGCGATCACGTCAAGAAGAGTTGATTTACCTGCTCCGTTTGGTCCGACTACTCCCAGTCGTTCGGTTGGCGATAACAGAAGGTTGACGTTGTCGAATACTTTTTTTCCTTCGATTTCGGCGCTGACGTTTTCAAGATCAATGACCTGTCTGCCGAGCCGATGATGCCCAAAGTCATTCAGCGCAAGAGAAGCCTGCCGGTCTTGTTGTTGTGTCGGCGCGGTGAGGGTTCGTTGAGCGATCGCGAGCCGAGACTTGGGTTTTCGTCGGCGCGCCCGAGCACCGCGTTGAAGCCACGCAAGTTCCTTCCGCTCAAGGACTCGTCTAGTTGCTTCATCGCGTTCTGATTTGGCTTCTCTTTCAGCCTTGGCGAGGAGATGCGATTGGTAGCCGCCTTGGACTACGAAGCTGCCATCTGTCGATAGCTCTATGGTTTTCGTAGCAACGCGATCGATGAGGTGGCGGTCGTGCGATACGAATACAACTCCCCCGGCAAATCCCGAGATGACCTGTTCCAGGTATTCGATCCCGTCGATATCTAGATGGTTGGTTGGTTCATCAAGGAGCAGAAGGTCAGCGTCGCCGTTTTGGAGAACTACGGCTAGGGCCGCCCGTTTTTGTTGACCCCCTGAAAGCGAGGCGACACTTCTGTTCGCTATCTCCGTTATTCCAAGCCGGTCAATTGCCGCTTTAGCTCGCCAATCTGATCCCACAGCCTCACCAACGGTTGCCTCGCCTAATTGCGGTCGCTGGCTGAGAGAAGCGACCGAAAGGTTCGAGCGACGTCGGATCACTCCTTGATCAACGGTCTCAGTGCCGGCGAGAACGCTGAGTAACGTCGATTTGCCTGATCCGTTTATTCCTAGGATTCCAATCCTGTCTCTTTCATCGACGGTAAAAGAGAGATCCGCAAAAAGTGTTTTGGTTGGCCAGGCAAGCGAGATGCTACTGACGTCGAGGAGAGTCATTGTCTGCACCTACTCGCGATGGCAAGAACGATCAGCTTCGTCGGAGGACCCAACTCAGACGGCCGTCCGCGTCTTCGAGCCGAACTTCGATATTGGCTTGGGCCCCGCTTTCAACGCGAGTCGCAACGCAGTTGAACGAACTCCCAATGGGGGCAACCAAGTATTCACCGTCACCACAGTCAATCATGACGTCGAATCCCACTTCGTAACCAACTTCATCAGCTAATAGCGCCTCGGTATTTACCAGTTGAAGAGGGTGGTGTTTGTGGACATATGAGTATTGAGCTTGTGCATCAATTATGCGGACTTGAAGTTCGTAGTACTGGCCTGCCACTTCGCTGGCGCAAATAAACACTGACTCAGGTGTCATCACGACGTCTTCGGGGCAATCAACCATGCCTAGTTCTACCGGGAGGATGTCGCTGCCAGCCTTGTCCTGCAATTCGCGTTCAAGTTGGGTTTGGTCGGGTCCTCCGCCACAAGCCGATAACAGAGCCGCCGCAGCTAACAAAAGCGGTGCAATCAGCTTTGGAAGGTTGAGTTGCAGCATTGGTTCCTCGTCAACCAAATTCGGTCGGGCCGACAATAGCCCGCTTCAAGGCCGGTAGAGACCTCTCCGTTGGGGATCAAATAAATGGTTTTTCCTGGTAGCGGCCAAAGACATCGGCGAGAGTCGTCATTATTTCGCCCACGGTGGCGCGTGTTCTGACAGTTTCAATCAGAGTTGGCATCAGATTCGCGTCGGTTTCAGCGGCACGACTCAACTCGATGAGGGCTTCATCTACAGCTGATTGGTTTCGGCCACCTTTGATTTGCTGAAGACGTTTTATCTGCCTTTGCTCATCCTCGTTGGTGATCCTGAGGAGATCCATTTGGTCTTCTGCGTTTCCCTCGATGAAGTCGTTGACGCCCACGACGACACGTCTACCGGAGTTGACTTTTTTTTCAAAGTCATACGCAGCGTCTGCGATGTTTCCCTGATACCAACCCTCCTCAATGAGATGGAAGGCGCCTTCAAGCATTGATCCGCCTCCTGTGTCCGCTATATGAGTGAACATTTTCTCGGCTTCAGCCTCAAGTTGATCGGTGAGTTCCTCGACGAACCAACTGCCACCGAGGGGGTCGACAACGTCTGTCACTCCCGTTTCGTGAGCGATGATCTGTTGGGTACGTAAGGCGATCCGAGCTGCTTTTTCTGTTGGCAAAGCGAGCGCTTCATCCATTGAATTCGTATGCAGACTTTGGGTTCCTCCCAGAACGCCAGCCAGAGCCTCAATCGCTGTACGAGCAATATTTATCTCCGGTTGCTGGGCGGTAAGGGAAACGCCGGCAGTCTGAGTGTGGAATCGCATCATCATTGATCTCGGGTTCTGAGCCCCATAATGCTCTTTCATCCAACGTGCCCAAATTCGACGGGCCGCGCGGTACTTCGCTATCTCCTCGAAGAAGTCAATGTGAGCGTTAAAGAAGAAGCTAAGTCGGGGAGCAAATTCATCGACTTCAAGGCCCCGTTGCAAAGCAGACTCAACATATGCAAAGCCGTTGCCGAGGGTGAAGGCAAGTTCTTGGGCTGCTGTCGAGCCTGCTTCACGGATGTGATAACCGCTGATTGATACAGAGTTCCATCTGGGCATCTCGTTTTTCGTGAACTCGATGGTGTCAGCCACCAGTCGCATCGACGGTCGCGGTGGGAAGACCCATTCCTTCTGAGCTTGGTATTCCTTAAGGATGTCGTTTTGGAGGGTCCCCCCTATGCGAGCCCTAGCTGCTCCTTGTTCTTCGGCGTTCGCTACGAACATTGCCCAAATGGGCGCAGCGGGCGCGTTAATAGTCATCGAGGTCGTGGTGTTCTCAAGGTCAATATCGTCGTAGAGAATCCGCATATCTTCGATCGTGTCGACAGCCACGCCACAACGACCAACTTCGCCCACCGAGAGAACATCATCACTATCAAGCCCCATCAAAGTTGGCATGTCGAAAGCCGTTGACAAGCCTCCACCTCCGGCAGACAAAATCTCTTTGAACCGCTCGTTTGTGTCCTCCGGGGTTCCGAAGCCAGCAAACATGCGCATGGTCCAGAGGCGACCCCGGTAGCCACTGGGATGCACTCCACGGGTATAGGGATATTGGCCAGGCCATCCAATACGGTCATCAGGTTCGGCATCTACCGGGCCGTAGAGTGGTTCTACTGGGACACCGCTCATGGTTTCGTAGTCCACGTCGCGGGTTCCACCGGCTTCGTATTCTCGTTGCCACTGCTCTCGCGTCACACGTTTCTCCCAGGTACCCGATCGGGGCAGGCGCAATCAGTCTAGGCGGGGCTCAGCGGAGGAACCCAAGGTGGTCTATAGGGCCTTGCCCTGCACCTAACTTCCAGCCAGCTGCGCCGCGTATGGCTTCCGCCGTAAAGTCTCGAGCAGCTAATACCGCATCAAGAACAGGTACTCCCCTAGCTAAACCCGCGGCAATTGCCGCTGAGAGCGTATCTCCGGTACCGCGGACGTTTATCGTTTCGCACCGCTCACTTTCTAGGGTGATGGCTTTGCCGTCGAAAGCGACGATGTCGATCATCGTTGGAGAATCCCGTCGACCGCCGGTGAGAACTACCACCTCGGGACCTTTGTCGACTATTTCTAATGCCGCTTCACTGAGCGCTTCGGTGTCGTCACCAATTGCTCTTTCTAACAGCTGCATTGCTTCGAGATGATTAGGCGTCACGACTCTTGCGAGAGGAACCAAGCGATCCGAAATGACACGGCCAGCCGATTCGCTGTAGATCCGATTCCCATGTCGATCGACCAATACCGGGTCAACAACTAGAGAGGGCAGCAGTCGCGATTCCGCCAATTCCGCAACTAGCAGTGCGTTTTCTTCAGAGAACAGCAACCCTGTCTTAACGGCTGATACCTCAAAATCTTCCAGAACGGCTTCGATTTGTGAGCGAACGACATCAGCAGATATGGGTAACGCCGATCGGAAGTCTTGAGTGTTTTGTGACGAAACGACTGTTACGGCACATACACCGTGCACATCTCGAACAGCGAAGGTTCGTAAATCCGCTTGGAGGCCCGATCCTCCTCCGGAGTCTGAGCCTGCGATGGTGAGCACGACTGGTGGCTGAGTCACCTGGCTGTTGTATCAGACCAAAGGCATTGCGTTCCTTGCCTAGGGTGTCGTCGTGAAGGATCACTCAGCGACTATCGGAATTATTGCGAATCCCGTTTCGGGGCGAGACATTCGTCGCGTCGCGGCTCGCGGCGGAGTTTCCAGTACCGAAGATAAGCGGAACCGCATTGCTCGCGCCGTTATTGGTGCGGTTGCGGCCGGGGCACGTCACATAGTGGCAATGAAGGAACCATTCGGTATCGCCAGCGGCGCTTTGGCTGATCTAAGGCTTGATGCTGAGCTAGAAATTCTCGACGTGGGCGCCCGGGTCGATCCGAGTGATACGCAACGCGCCGCCCTAGCGATGAAGGAACGCGGCATTGGTGTGGTCATCACCCTCGGAGGCGACGGAACAAATCGAACCATCGCCAAAGTGTGGCCTGAAGTTACGTTGGTACCGATGTCAACAGGAACAAATAACGTGTTCCCCTCGCTGGTCGAACCCACTGTGGCGGGGGCGGCCGCTGGACTGGTGGCGAATGGGTTGGTCGATATCGACTCAGCGGCGCCGCGTTCCAAAATGATTCATCTGACTTTTTCTGACGGGTCTGAAGATGTCGCCCTCGTGGACGCTGTGACTCTGGTTGACGATTTCGTCGGAAACCGTATGCCAGTCGACCCAACAAATCTTCGGCAGTTATTAGTTTCTGTAGCGCGGCCCGACACTATTGGCGTGTCATCGATAGCAGGCCTTCACACCACTTGCGACGTGGACGAGGATGCCGCGATCTT
>DASCSY010000098.1:0-8029 GCA_034399415.1 Acidimicrobiales bacterium | reverse complement strand
CCGCTCACACGGGAAGAGAAAGGGTACAAGGCGGCGATGATTCCGGTAAGTGACCGCAAAGTCATCGTTGTCGAATCGAGACGTGCTGAGGGCTACTCGGCAACTGCCGGGAACATGGCGATCGCGGTCGACGTCGACGGGATTCGTAAGCGGAGGTCGTTACGGGATTATGGCGCCGAGGGGTTACTGGTCTACACCTACGACACATCGGTTATAGACGGAACCGGGCAGGCTTGGGTCCAAATCCCCGACGGCCGACCATCTGAATGGGGACCGGCAACGTGTCCAATCACCGAGTGCTTTCGCCCAGAGGAGCTCGCTACTGTCCGAGAGAACCCGTGGCTCGTATGGGACCCTGACAATCCAGACAACATTTTGGTCGAGACGCATCTTGATCCGCTCCTACGTCCCGGTGATTCGATAACCGTCGAAGGCGTAACCATCGAATTGATCGAGTCGGGCAAATCCGACAGAGTTCGAATAACTCGGAACTAAGCGGCGAAAGACCTGCCGGGTTGAAGGTCGAACACACCGACAAGCGCCCATCCATTGTTGAGTCTCTATGTGGGCGCTACATCGCGTGAATCCCGAAATATAGAGTTGCAGGCGTTGACCGACACCGAGGGACGATTAGGCACGACTCATGAAAATAGGATGGGCGTCAATGGGGGATCTTTTGCGGGATCCCATCACCGGCGAACTTATGTCACAAGCCGAGCGGCACCGAATGTTGGTGGAAGGCGCCGTGACGGCAGAAGAAGCGGGTTTTTGGAGTGCGTCCTTAGGCGAGCACCATTTTTGTGACTACGTCGTTTCGGCTCCGCCGGTCGTCTTGGCGGCAATTGCAGAGCGAACATCAGAAATTCGGCTGGGAACCGCTGTCGCGTTGGGCGCAAATAACGATCCGATTCGCCTAGCCGAGGATTACGCGACCTTGGATGTTCTCTCAGGGGGTCGGGTAGAGCTGGTCGTTGGCCGCGGCAATCTGTACGAACACACCTATGACGCGTTCGGTCAGGATCCGGGGCTTTCACGACCAATGTTCAAGGAGCGCGTAAGTCTGTTAGTCGAGGCATTGGGAAACGAACAGTTGGATTGGTCTGGTGAATTTCGTTCTCCTTTTCGCAACTACACCACTCAACCTCGCCCTCTCCAAGACCCCGTTCCCATATGGGTGGGAGGGGGCAGCTCGGTCGAATCCGCGGAGTATGCAGCCAAGATGGGATTACCCCTTATGCTTCCGGGCATTTTTGGCCCCCCAAGAATCTTTATCCCACTGGTAGAGCGATACCGAGAGGCTTGGCAAGAGCATGGCCACCCAAGCCAAGACTGTCTGGTGGGAACTATTGCTCATACCTTTATGGCCGCTTCAAGCCAGGAAGCATTCCGCGTCAGCGCTCCTCGTTTTCAGGTCTACATGGAATGGGTACGAGATCTGTTACGTCTGAGCACACCCGCGCTGGGTGACCTCATCAGAGAGACTGATCTAAAAGAGATGACTGAGCGGGGTCCGACCGTGTGTGGAAGCCGCGAAGAGGTGCTGGACAAGATGTCCACTTACCGCGATATTCTCGGATTGGATACTTACCTCTTGATGTGTGATCTGGGCGGTATGCCAGCCTCTGAACTCACCGAAACGCTCTTCGCTTTCGGCTCAGAAATCCTTCCCGAGTTCAGGCAATAAGTCACCCGGCCAAGGCGGCTGCCGTCTGTAGGTAGCTCGCCTGTCAGTCTCTCACGCCTGCGGCGAATACAACGAGCGCCTACTGACGCTGATGCCAGGACCGATCTGTAAGACTCGTTAGATATGGATATGGAAACGCTCTTGGCTAAGCAGGAAATCACCGATGTTGTGTACCGCTATGCGCGTGGGATAGACCGAATGGATTTCGAGCTCGTTAGATCCTGCTATCACCCCGATGCTTACGATGATCACGGATCGTTCAAAGGCTCTGTCGATGAGTTCATTGATATGGCTAAAGATTTCATGCCTCGTTGGACGGCAACAATGCATTTCATGGGCAATGTCCTTGTCGACGAAATCGACGGAGATTGTGCTAGGGCCGAAACCTACGCTGTGGCCTACCACCGGCGAGAATTCCCCAATAAAGAAGGCAAGGACGACATTTTCGGAATCCGGTATGTCGACCGTTTCGAGAAACGAGATGAGCGATGGCTCATCGCTCACAGAGTCGTTGCCACCGAATGGCGGCGAGTGGAAACCGTCCCTTCTGGTGGCCCTCGCGGTGCAGTAGGGGTATGGGGTACCCGAGACGGCAACGACGTCATCGACTGGATCATGGAGGCGAAAGGCCCGGCGCTGAGTTGACAAAATCCGCCGACTTGAGCCGTAGTCCCTGGACCAGGTGATCAAGATCGATGCGGCGATCGGCATTTAACAAGAGGAGCCTCACCACAAGGGATGAGGCTCCTCTCCTCGAAGCTTCTGGGTTTCGAGAGGGACAGATATGTCCTCCTAAACCAGTAGTACCGAACCCCTCAACCGACATGGTGACAATCCGCCCCAGCCACGAGAGAAACAAAGCGCGTAGGCTCCGGTCATGTCAGCTAAGTTTTCTCACTTCGTTCCGTCTTGCCGGAATCTTGAGGGCAAAATCAGTTCGCATGAGAACCACAAGGCCCCGAGGACGACGGGGTGAAGGTTGTCTCACTGATACCACTCGGCCGCACCGCCCGCGATGAGATCGAGAACGTCGACGCCTCGATCGAACTTCATATAGCTGCAGGGTGGTTCGACGGGGAACTCAGGGACACCTGGGGTGACAAGACCGCCGACTCCTACCTCGGCAGACCTCAAGACATCCCGCCTCAAGTGGAACGAGACGAAATACTCGCCGCGGCCGATGTGATCTTGGGCGGTTTCCCCGTTCCGGTTGATCTGGTCGCCCGGGCGCCTCGCCTTCGCTGGTTTCACCAAACTCCAGCTGGCGCCAGCAACCTCCATCGATGTGATCTATGGGGCAGCGACGTCATTGTCACAACCTCTCGCGGTCTCGGAAACACCCTTGCGATCGCCGAATACGTGGTGGCGTCATTTCTCCACTTCGCAAGAGGACTTCACCAGGCGTCCATCGACCGCGAAGGCGCCACGTTCGACCGAATGTCGTATCGACCCGCGCTGCTGGCAGGCAAGACCGTGTGTGTCGTGGGGGCAGGTGGGATCGGCCAGGAAGTCGGGCGTCTCTGCGCAGCTTTAGGGATGCGGGTCATCGGCACTAGACGCTCACCTTCTGACAAACCCGATGGTTTCGATCAGGTCGGCGGACCCGACGATCTACATACCCTGCTCACTGAATCGCAGTTCGTGGCGGTCTGCTGTCAGCTGACCCCCGACACCCACGGCCTTATCGGCGCCGAGGCCTTGGCAGCCATGCCTGATGATGCGGTGTTAGTCAATGTCGCTAGAGGCGAGATAATCGACGAAGACGACCTAGCAGCCTCACTCCCCCGGCTGAGGGGCGTAGCTCTGGACGTGTACGTCGGCGAGTTCGATCGGCCACCGCCAGATGGCCTGTGGAACAACCCCAAAGTGCTGATCACCCCCCACATCTCTGCCGGCGCTGAACGCTGGTCGCGACGTCCCATTGAACTCTTCTGCAACAACCTTCGTGCACTCATCGCCGGCGACGATCTAGCCAACACCATCGACTGGACCAAGGGCTACTGACCCGAGGACTTAGTGATAGGCGCTACGAAAATCACACCAGTACGCCGCCATGCGAGATCGAGTGGTGCTCCAAACAGAACCGGGGAGTCCGTCCATGCTGGCAGCCCCACAAATTCTGGATTCGAACTAGTTGGTGATGCGAACCCTGTCATATTCACCTGACTGGATCAGGTCGATGGTGAGGCTTTCGACAGTGACGCTGTCGCCGAGACGAAGAAGTGCGTCGGGCCAGCCTTGCCCGTAGGTACGTTCTAGCGACCTTCCCTCGGGTATTTGAACCCGAAGTGGCCCTCGGTGCTGACCGACCGAGGTGTCAACCGTATAAACCAGGATCCCGGCATGATCGCCCAGCCTCTGGTCCACTCCAAGACCGCGTCGAGACTCTACGACCACGGCAGTGTGGTCATTTATGCGAATGATGGCGGCCCTATAGCCAACCCCGGTGAGGACTAATGGTCTGAGAGTGAACTCAACCGAGCCGATCGAGGTGGCCGTACGACAGTAGATAGAGTCGGGTTCGAGCCACCCAATGAGCCATCGATTCCACGCCGTCATAGATTTTGGCGCGCCATAAAACGAGGACATAAGCCCCCAGTCCCCCATAGGCACGTGCTCCAGATTGTCTCCGGTAGCCGAAGGAACGTAAAGGTCGAGAGGACCCAGAGTGTGACCTATTTCGTGCGCTAACAGCCAAGCGTGATTTAGGCGCGTCGCTTTAGTACTCGGAGCACCATGAGCAAACATCACCGTGCCCTCATCAGTGCTGAAAGCACCTTCAAGCATGAAATGGCCCCAACCTCCAGAGTTAATAACCGCGTCATCGGGAGTCGCCTCCGGTATGACAAAGAAGACCGCTGCGACACCTGTGAAATCGAGGTACGGATCAACCAGATCGATGATTTCTTCTGAGAGTTCAACGCCCCAGGGATTCTTTGAGCCACCAGGGTTACCAACGGTAGGGTCGTACTCCACCGAGGCCTTAGATACCCGGGTAAACACGTCACTCAAAACCCATTCGACCTCAAAGCGTCCATCCGATACTTCCCTGTAGTAATCGGTCGTGATTTGGGCGTGTTGTGCAACGTCTCTGATTTCCGAAGGCTCCCCAGTGGCGTCGGGAAAGTCCACAGGAACCAGTGCGTACTTCGTCACCCCCACCGGAGAAACGTTCTCAGTGGGTCGCGGAAAACCGACCCGAACAGGATCGTAGACACCTCGGGCCAAATCCTTTAGTTCACATAGGGAGGTGTCTTCGCCGGGTTCGGTTGGGGGCATGTATGAAACGACTGGCTCTGACTCCTCCACCTGATCCTTCGCGCTCGACGGTGCTGACGTCGTCGTCTGGCTGGAAACAAAGGTCGTTGTTGAAATAGGCGCTGTAGTAGTGGGAGCAACCGTGAAACTCGTCGAAGTAACCGCAATACTCGTCGAAGCAACCATGAAACTCGTCGGAGCAACCGTTACGCCGCGGTCCTCAGTGTCGGACAACTCCTGAGTCACAGAAGCGCATGCAGCGGAGAAACCCAAAACCATCACTACAGAAAGCCAACGCATCCCCACATAGCTAATATTTCCGCACCCACGCAGCAAGCGTCTTTGGGTGAGACGATGGAGGATCGACGAGTGGAACAAGAAATTAAGTTCCAGGACGGTGAGTCCTACGAACCATGGATGGGAGTATGGACTCAACTAGTTGGCGATCAATTTCTAGATTGGCTTTCCCCGGAGACCGCAAGAACCTGGCTAGATATTGGCTGCGGTAACGGAGCATTCACCGAGCAGATTTACAAACAGCAAGATCCCTCCGAAATTCAAGCTATTGATCCATCTTCTGAGCAAATCGATTTTGCATCAAAACGCATCGTTTCCGAGAAGGTGTCATTCCAGGTAGGGGATGCAATGAATTTAGAATTTGAAGCCGATCGCTTTGATTACGCGACTATGGCTTTGGTTCTGTTCTTTGTGCCAGACCCCGAGGTTGGCGTTACCGAAATGATCAGGGTTGTTAAACCAGGTGGTGTTATCTCAGCTTATGTTTGGGACATCTTCGGAGGCGGCTTGCCGATGGAGCCCATCAACGCTCAACTACGCGTCTTAGATATACCCCATCCAGTGGCGCCATCTGCCGAGGTTTCACGCATCAACAGTCTCGAATCAACATGGCTTGAAGCCGGCCTAAAAGAAGTAGAGGTCAAACAAATTTCTGTGGATCGAAACTTTGAAAACTTCGAACAATTTTGGAATCTAAGTCACAATTCACCTTCTGTTGGACCTCTTTTATCCAAACTCCCCACCGACGTACGCCATCAAGTGAAACAAATGACACACGATGCTCTTGGCGTAGACGACAACCAACCAGTAACAATTAATGCCTTTGCGAACGCCGCTAAGGGAACCGTGTAAATAGACCCCCGAGGGAAACGCTCTCGGCGTCGCTAACTAGTTCGTTATCAGCTCCCGACCTTGGTTAGGGAAGCCCCTACACCAAACGCGCACGGGCCTCCTCTAATCATGGACTGCGCCAGTTCAGCCCATGGTCCTGTTAACCGTCCTACCGGTAATGCGACCACCATTGTCTGCCATGAAGCCAACAAATTCAGCGCTCTGGGCTAGTTCGGCGGAGGCAGCCAAATAGCCATCAACGGAGTCGGTGTAGAAGATATTCACGTAAGAACCAGTTTGTTCCCCAGCAGCGATCGCTCGAACACTCCGCATTCCGTTTACGCCGTGATTAGACGCAACACCCCACACCAGATCACTCAATTGATCGTTCCGAGCAGGATCATGGTTAGCCGACACAGCCGAGACGCCCACGGAATATGCGCCCTCGCCATCTCCACGTTCGCCCAGGACTTGCCCGATATTGAGGGTGACCGGTGTCCAACCAGCAGCACCGAACGCGGACTGCGCCTCGGGGTCGGCGTAGAGGGCCGCTCGTCCGGCAATGCTCGCGTCAACTGAATCCCACGACGAAGTAGCAATACCAGCACCAGCGAGGTCGCCAGTGAGAATCAGCGACGAAGTAACCCGAGATGACCCTTGAGCCATCAACTTTTCTTTCACCAGCGGCGCCAAGGTACCGATGTGACTCAAATCGGCGTTACCGATCGAAAAGACCATGTATGACATATCTTCACCTTTCAAAACACCCAGCCCTAGCAGCCAGACGACTGCGACATCCTTCCACAACACGAAAGGAAAAGACCACGAACCTGAGCAGCACGTACAACTAGGCGAGCGAAATCACTTCTCAGCGGCTGGGCGCCAGGATGGCTCTGTAACCGAAGAACTAGCGGTCTCCTCGATTCATACTCGTCAGTCCCCCATCGAGGTGCTCGATCATGAAGTTGTCGCTGCTCGCCTGTCATCTCTCGCGAGGTGCCGCACTCCCGGACCTATGACCAGTCAGGTTCCGTTTTGGCCGGTTTCGTGCGGTGCGAGCCGATCCCAATCGAATACGACACCAATTCCGGGGTCATCGGGAGCGATCACCCGATCCTCATCAATCCGTAAAGGCTGTGCGGTGTATGTATCGATAGGGAAGCTGTGAACCTCGACCCATCCCGCATGGGTTTGAGACGCAACAAGGCTGACATGTAGCTCATGCATACCGTGGCTGCAGATCGGTATGCCGTGGCGCGCTGCCTGGGCGGACGCTCGAAGCCAACCAGTTATGCCGCCGCAGTTAGAGGCATCAGGTTGCAGGTAAGAGAGTTTCGCTCGTTCACACGCAGCTGTGAACTCGTGAATGGTGTGAAGGTTCTCACCCATCGCGAGGGGCATCCCAGTTCGTTCGGCGATAGTGGCATAACCATTGAGATCGTCGGGAAGGATGGGTTCCTCGAACCACGTGAGGTCGTAGGGTGCGAACCGTACCGCTGCTTCGATTGCCGCTTCGACGGTCATCGAGTAGTTGGCGTCGACCATCAACGCTGCTGAGCTACCTATCACCTCGCGGACAGCTTGCACCCGAGCGACATCGTCGTCGAGTTCGGGGCGGCCGACTTTGATTTTGACTGATGAGAGGCCGCTGTCAAGGTAACCGTGGACGTTCTCCAGCAGCCGGTCAAGGGTGAACGCCAGGTCGATTCCGCCGTGGTAGGCCTTTGCTCGCGAAGCTGCACCTCCGGCGGCCTCCCATAGCGGCTGGCCGCGTGCCCTGCATCGGAGGTCCCACAGCGCAATGTCGACAGCTGAGATCGCGAACGCGGCAATTCCGCCGCGCCCCACGTAGTGGAGATGCTCATCCATGAACTGGTTGATGGCTTCGACCTGCGCTCCATCCGAACCGATCAGCACCGGTGCGAGATCATGTTTGATCAGGGCGTGGATGGCCCTTCC
>DASCSY010000097.1:0-8112 GCA_034399415.1 Acidimicrobiales bacterium | reverse complement strand
GACCTTACGTACCACCCGCGATAGGGAAGCTTTGGAGCGCCTGTCAGTGAGGTGACTAATAGCGGGCCGGCGGTCTGGATCGGTCATCGTCGCCTCGACCTACACCACTTCGGCCATTAGGACAGGTGGATTATGAAGGTGAGTGAGGGTCGGATCGCGGCCGACCACGTCAGTGGCCATCTCTAAAGCGTCGCGCATAGTGGTGGCCGAGCGAAAGCCCATGCGTTTGACCGCTCGCTGGTCTCCTCCCACGACAATCACTTGTCCAAGATGTTCCAGTGCATGAGAGCACCAATACCACATATAGAAGGGATGTACACCGTGATAGGCGTAGGACGTCCGGTAAAGATGTCGATACCACTCGTCCTCGGCATAACGTTTCTCGTACCTTTGTTCGATTTGTTCGGGGTCGGTGGTGTCGGCCAGCACCTCTTCAAAGAAATCGATGTAACTCGGATGGTGAACGGGGTGGAACTCCCATGGTGTGGGATGGCTCATGATCACCACACCACCTTCGCGCACCAACGGTTTGCCCTTGTAGAAGTTGAAGAAGTAGCCCAAACCGAGACACGCAACCAGGATCGGGTTCATTATGGAGTTAACGTTGTAGGGCCCCAAATAAGGCAGACCCATGGACAGGATGTCGGTTTGGCCTTCGACGCGGACGAGATGTTGCTTATAGACGTTGGCGGTCGTTATTTCGTGTACCGCTTCGACCTCACCTGCCTGAATCGAAGTAAGACCGTAGGGCGCCCGAATACCTTGAAAGATTGAACGCGCCGAGCGTCGAGGGATCTTGTCGAGAACTTTCTTTGTGCCCAGAAGCATCACTCGATCCTTGGGCGTCATTTCCCACTCGCGTTTTTGGAGAAAGTCCCATGGAGAAGGAAAGGTGTCGTTATTTAGGGTCGTTTCGATCTGAAAAATTTTGATGCCTGCGTCTCGAATCAGCCTTCCCTGACGCCAGTTCTTAGTGTGGAGTTCACTGTTCTCCTGGTCCATAAACGACTTAGAACGGCGCATGGTGTCGACGTTGTGATGATGCCGCAGAGCGGCGTATCCGGACAGTCCAGTGGCGACGCTTTTGTGTCCGCCGTCCATTGAAACGAGGTTGATGTTGACGTAAACGATCAAGTCGGATTCGACCGCACGTTTTGAGATGACGACTTCTTCGCCGTGATCTGTTTCGCCTAAGTGGGTCAAACCTTCCGGATCTTCAGCGTCGAAGTTGTACAACTGCCCGTTTGGTGCGAAAGCGTCGTACACGCGGTCGCCGACGGCGTGTCGCAACTCGGTTTCGGTCATTCTGCGGTGAAGTGCAAGCGCGGCAATGAGATGAACATCGTCGACACCAGACGCAGCAGCGATGTCGAGTACCTGCTCGATGATGCGGCCTCGAATATCTGGCGCTTGCATCTGCGGCAATGGCAGCGAAATGTCATCGAAAGCAATTGTCAACTTCATGCCCGGTGTGAGCAGCGCTTCTAGGGGAGGTGAATCACCCACTGGATTAACGAGAGCGTCTCGTATAGCGCTGTCGACATCCTCGATGGGTTCGATTGGTTCGTTGGGGTAAATGACTCGACTTCCCGTGGGTAGCTTCTCGAATCGGAACCCTTCGCCGTGATGAAAGACAATTGGGGGAGTGGTCCTATCAACGTCAAGTACGAGACCGCGGCGAGCCGTCATGAGGAGGCTCCCTGCTTGGCCAGTGTGAGTCTTGGTCGTTGACCCATCGGCAATAGAGGCTTAGGGGCACCAGCAGTTTTAGGCCAGTTTTCGGTTAACCAACCCCGTCTCTCTGCAATGGTCACCAGCCGAGTTTCGGGATTCACAGCGACCGGATACCCGACTGCCTCGAGCATTGGAAGATCGGAGGCGGAATCTGCGTAGGCCACTCCTTGAGCAGGGTCAAGACCGTTCTCAATAGCCCAATTCACCATCAGTTGGGCTCGAACCTCCCCTGTGGGAGGAACATCGACCATTTCGCCAGTCAGTTTGCCGTCTTTTCGATCAATGCTCGCAGCAATGATGTGATCAAAAAGAGGACGAAGAGGCTCTACTGCAACGTCTAAGGCACCTGTAATCAATACCGTCTGATGGCCAGCAGCACGATGAGCGCGTACGCGTCGGAGTCCCGCGGGGAAAGACTTAATCAAAATCAGTTCGCTGAGCATTTCGGCCGCGTCGGCTTCCAACTGGCCAAGCGGCGCTCCCCGGTATCGCTGATAGAAGTAACGAAGGAAGTCGGTTCGATCGCGTTTGTCTCGTCGCCACAGGCCGGGGGTCTCGCTCAGAGTTCGCAGCGTAAATTCGATTCTTTTTCGAGTACCAAGGTGACGAGTGGCAAGCCACGCGTAGCTCTCGACCACGTTGCTAGCGATCAATGTGTTTTCCAAATCGAACGCTGCGAACTGTCTGTCCGAATCGAGAACCGCTGCGCGAAGTCGATCCGAACGGCTTGGGCCGGAGCGCTTTTCTGGAGTGGTCTTCACTCGAGCTTGTATAACTACCGTTGGGAGGTGTACCTCGGTGATGTAATGATGCCAATCGATCACGCCCGGGTTGAAGCCAAATTCGTTCTGATCTTCTGGCGGTAGCGAGTTCCACAGCGCCAGCGTTCGATCAATCCCATAGAGTGCTTCGCACTTGCCGTACGCTCCGTAGATTTCCACGTAGCCTTTGATCTGATCGAGATTCCGGCGTCGTTCAGCAAACTTGCTCGTAAAGCTGTTCTCGCCCCTGATCGGAAGCCGGTTAATCACCTTCGCTGCCATGTCAAAGGCCTTTACTACGCGGTGAAGCTGTTCTTCAAGGCCGCTAGAGCCCGCGTATTTCCATTCGGTGCCTGCCGTGGGATGACCGTTCGCGTCGTAGACAGGATGTTCCCGGAACCACTCCATTATCGTCTCGAGAAGCGTTTTGAATTGGAGGGGGTTTGTTGAACCGGACGCGACTTGGAAAACCTCGGGTTCCTCCGCAGGGCCCTTTGCGGCGACGGCGATAATGGCCGCTGCGACCATGTCGACTGGAATCACATCGATGATTCCCTCGGGATAACCGGGGAAAGTATTCAGCTCGCCTTTGGCAAAGGAGACGATGAGTGGCTCGGCCATTCGAAAGCCGCGAATCCATCCTGGAACTGGTTGAGCCCAAGCTGATTCGATGATCGAAGGGCGAACGATGCTTACCGCTATATCGCCGTGAAGTTCCACAAGTGCCGTTTCGCCCAACGCTTTGGAATAGGTGTAAACGTCTGGCCAGCCGAGCGAGGTAGCGCGGCTTCGTCCGGCTTCAACCATTTGGTCGTTGACCCACGCTTCGCGAAGTTGTTCGGTCTTCGCTGCAAGCATCGGTAAGCCGGCAGCGCCGAGCTCTTCCCGAGCACCTTGCCGGAAGGCAGTAAGTTGCGCGGGAATTCGACTTCGAGCGTCGAGGTCTGCTCTGGTTCGGCGAGCAGCTTCAACTTCGGCCCGCCAATCGACGTCAACTTGGAAGGGTGTTCCAGCTAGAAATTCTTCGTTTGCGGCGCCCCGCCGATTACCCGCTACATAACAGGTGGATACTGCAATTAAGTGAGGAGTCACTGACGCTTCTTTGAGAACGTCCACGACTCGATTAGGTCCCAGCAAGTTGATCTCTATTGAACTGTCGAGTGGGCTATCAAAGCTGACAGTCGCCGCGGAATGAATCACCACGTCACACGAAACGAAGAGTTGTCGCCCCGCTTGGTCGAGACCAAGACCTTCGCTCGTGACATCGCCGGAGATTACCGAGACACGCTGCTGACAGATGTCTTCAAAATCGTCGCCCCATTGTGATCGGAGAGTGTCGAAGGCGTCATTGCGGAAAATTTCTCTTTGAACGCGGCGTTCCGCGCTGTTTCGACGGTTAGGTCGAACCAGTAGAACCAGTTCGCAGTCAGGTACTGACCGCAGTAGGCGTTCCACTAAGGCAGTTCCGAGAAACCCCGTGCTCCCGGTCACTGCTATCCGTTTGCCCGAAAGGGACTTGGTGATCACATCTACAGTTCTAGCAGATAACTTACCAAATGGTAAGTCTGTGAGAGGTTTACCCCTAGAATGGCCCCGTGGCCGCCCAAACTCGTGAACGGATCTTGGATACATCCTTAGCCGCCTTCGGTTTGCGCGGATATGACTCAACCTCGCTTGACGAGATGGCAACCGAACTCGGAATTACCAAACAGGCCATCCTCTACCACTTCTCGTCGAAAGAACATCTGTTGACCGCGACGATCGAACTCGCGGTTGCAGAACTGGGATCAGCGTTGGGCGGAGCATCTAAACCGCAGTCTCGAGGTTTTCAACGCATCGAGGACCTGGTCCGCGCAACGTTTTCATTGGCCGCGCGTCGCCCTGAAGTACTCGGGTTGGTTCGGCTGGTTACCAGACAAGGCGGTGTGGCTTCGGGAGAGTTGGCCTCCGCTATGAGTGTCATGTTGGGCGACGCAGTGCGATTTGTTGAAGCGGAAATGATTGCTGGCCGGTTCCGACGGTTGGAGCCGCGGATGCTTTTATTAGCGGTCTATTCGGCGGTCATTGGTGTCGCTACTGAGCCAGAGGTCATGAGGGCCTTAGGTCTCGAACCCGATCTCCGTTCGCTCGTCAAAGCTCGACGAGAAACCATCGAATTTCTGCGGGCTGCTCTGATAGCTGATTAGAGACGGTTAGGCGTTCAGGTCTGCGAACAAGCGAGCGCACGGAGCTACTGCTCTACCACCGCAGGACACGCCGAATCGGACGTAGAGACTGTCGATGGGGGCGAACTTGGAGAGGTCCTTGCATGCGCGTGCATCTTGGTTGCCGCACAGGCGCCACAACTGATCAAGTAGTTCGTCTTGACCAGGGGCAGTTTGGTCCGATGTCAAGGTCTTCAGTGTCGGTGGTTCCCCGTCGTCCTCGAGAATCAGAGTGCAATAAGTGGTGCCTCGGGCCCCGCAACTCGTTCCGAACTGTGCGTAAAGCGATTGGTTGGGCGCGATTAGACGCAATTCGCCACAGGCACGCGAACTTCCCTCCGCGCACAAAATCCACCACTGATCAAGATCCTCATCTTCTCCGGGTGGGGGGCTGAGCGAAGTCAGAGCACCTTCGGGGTGTTCGATTCCTAACAGCAACGAACAATCCATGTTCTTGCGTCCGCCACAACTAAAAGCGAATTGCTCATATGGGCTGTGTCGGGGAGCCGAATAAAAGAGATCGTCGCAAGACCGAGGGTCACCGCCCCCGCACGCCAACCAAAGCGCATCAAGTGATGGATCGTCGCCTGGCGGTTCGTCGGTCGGATCGAAAGCCGTCGCGGCAGCCAAGAGATCTTCCGATACCTGGGGCTGATCGTTTGGTGTCATGGACCGCTGACTCAACCCGTTGGGGTCCAGCCGACACAACTCGATCGCGATGTCGACAGCGATTTCTTCCTCTGGATTGAGATCTTGAGCGACGTCTTTCAGCTCTAGTCCCCATCCGGTGAGAAGGCGATTACGTACGCACCGCTCTTCCATTTCGCTGAGGTCTCTTGCAGAGCCCCCCGATTCGCGGTCCGTGGTCGATCGATAAGAACATGAAACAGCTAGCAGGAGCACCGTCAACAGAGCAATCGAGTTTTTCATTAGGCCAGCTTGTGAGCTATGGCCCCGACGTCGCGTAAGGCTGAGCCGTCGGCTCCGTCGGTGCGAAAGCCGATCACCGGCTTTGTAACAGCTTCTTCAAGCATTTCTGATAGGAGCTGCGAAAAAGAGATCCCTTCTTGGGCCCAGAAATACCAACTCAGCGACCCTGGAATCGTGTTGATCTCATTTACCCACAACCCATGGGCGTTCCATAAGAAATCAATGCGAGCGACGGACCGCACCATGGCTAGTTCGACGACCTGGGAAGCAAGTGTCCGGAGTTGACCCTCAAGATGGGCTGGCAGTTCGGCCGGTAATTCCCGCGGGGCGCTAGCCATCCCTTCTGAACCCCGCAAGTATTTGTCGGCGTAGCTGTATATGCCGCCGTCTTCGGGTCGGAGGGGACGCTCAATTGCACTCAGTGTTACCGCAGGGTGGGTTCGCACTGAGATGTTCAGATCTATCGCGTCGCTTAGGTACCTCTGAATGACTGCACCTTCGCGCAGCAACGGCTGGGTCTGAGCGAGAGCTTGCGCAGTCTCGAGATTTTCGACGATTTCGATGCCGATGGATGAACCACCAAAACGCGGTTTGACGATGAACGGTCCGGGTTCTTCAAGCGACAGTTCGTCCGTCACAAGGTACAGCGGCAAACTCGACAATCCAGCTGCCTCCATCACTCCAGAGAATGCCAGTTTGTCCATGCCCAGAGCCGCTCCGGAACGACTCGGGCCGGTGTAGCGGACACCTGCAAGATCAAACATTGCTTGCAGGCTTCCGTCCTCGCCCGGTCCACCGTGGCAGCACACTACAACCGCGCTGATGTGCATCGGAGTTTGTTTTCCTCGTCGGCCTATTCGATGGAAACCGCCGGCTTCTCCAAGATGGAGTTCGACTGGTTCTGCAGACCTTGGAAGCCCATCTGCAAATTCGCTTGCTTCAATATCAGACGGAACTTTGAACCAGCTGCCTGTCTTCGACCAGTACAGAGCAATAACGTCGTTCCCGGCATCTGATAAAGCGCGGACTGCTTGTAATCCAGTGAGGATCGAAATGTCATGTTCAGGAGAAGGGCTGCCGAAGCAGACTGCTGGGCGGTTCATGTTCTGCCATGAAACCGTAGATGCCGCTCGACAGGATGTCACCTCACCTGTGCTGATCGGCTTTGCTGTCGTTAAGGGTAGTGATCAGGTAAGTCGTTCTCGTAGAGAACAGCGTCCCCGGCGTCCAGATGTTCTCGAACCCACCGCACCGCATCCTCACGACTCGCCATGAGGTGGACCCGAGCGTTGCCATCTCGAGAGCCGCTCACTAGAGCAGACTTATTTGTCTGTCCGACAATGATTAGATCGTCCGCCACCAAACTTGCATCAACCCCGAAGCGCCTGTTTTCGGCCGCTTGACGATGCCCTAATTCGACCATGCCGGGAGTTACGACTGCCCTGCGCTGTGTTTCGACCTCCGCCAAAGTTTCCAGTGCTGCGGCGGCACCGGCAGGATTGCTGTTGTAGGTGTCGTCAATGACTGTCACCCCAGATTGGCTTACCAGTACTTGCCGGCGGTGTTCAGCAGATGGAAGGTCAACCAGACGTCGAGCGATAACTTCTTCGGATATCCCTAAAGCGGTCGAGACCGCCACAGCACACGCGACGTTGGTTGGTGCCGCATCGATCGTTAGTCCCGCGACAATTTGGCGACCTGACAGCATTACCTCGAGACCGCCATGGTCTTTGATTACGGCAACATCAGCAGTTCGATCGATCGCTGAACATCGGACAACGTCGATCCCCGACACCTGCAACCGGTCAGCTTCACTGGAGAGTCCATAAGCGTCGACATTGACGATCGCTGTCCTGCTGGTCGCGAAAATTTCGCTTTTTGAGCTAACTATCGTGTCCAGGTCGCCGAAGCGTTCAAGGTGCACTGGCCCTATGGCGGCTAACACTGAGATTGACGGCTTAACCCAACTCACCAGCTCGGCTATTTCCCCGGGACTGTAGGCGCCCATCTCCGCCACGAATATTTCTGTGCTTTGGGCAACATGTTCGTTGACTGATCGGGAAAGACCTGCACTGTTATTGAAGCTCGCGGGGCTAGCTACCACGCTGAACGTCTCGGACAGCAAGTGGCGTATATAGCCCTTGATGGTGGTCTTGCCGTAAGAACCCGTAACAGCGATGCGGATGGGGTTGACGCGGTCCAACGTCTCGGCTGCCTCCACCACGTAGCGGCGTGCGAGCCTGTCCTCAATGGGTTTCAAGATGAACAGAATCACGTCAACTATGGCTGGCATAGCCAAAGCGACAACGGCGCAAGCCGTGGGTCCGAAACCCAGTTGGCGGCACAACAGCGAAATAATCGCCACAAAGAAAAGTGAGGTGACGCCCACCGTTCGAAGTCGTCTCGTCCAAACCAGAGGACTCGTGGTGCCTCGCAGAGTGAGACCTCGTGGACCGCCGCACACGGCTACTGCCGTGATCACG
>DASCSY010000096.1:0-8153 GCA_034399415.1 Acidimicrobiales bacterium | reverse complement strand
GACTCGATAGATCCATGCGCTGAACCTATGAGCCTGCCGTCTTTTAGATGGAGAATCCCACCGGGACTTCTCCCGCCTATGCGTTAGGGTTACGAATAAATCCCAATCTATTTTCCGAACCGCCAACGCGTCCGGGGCGCAGCCAAAGCAGGTTTATCGTCACGTCAGTCACAGCAAGGTCCTGTAGACGGCGACGGTTGCTGAAGCTGTTTTGTCCCAACTAAATTCGGTGCTTCGTGCGTAGCCGCGGTCGGCGAGTTCTTGTGCAAAACGGGCATCTGTAAGGACTGTTCGCAAGGCGTCCGCGAGTTCGTCGACCGAGTTGGGGTCTACTGCGAGGGCCGCGTCGCCGGCTACTTCTTCAGTTGCAGTCCCTTTTGAGGTGATGACAGGTGTTCGGTAGGACATTGCTTCAAGGACCGGTAAACCAAATCCTTCGAGGAGGCTTGGGTAGCAGAACACTGTCGCTTCACTGTAGAGCGCTGCCAGTTCGTCGATCGCTACTTGACCAGTGATCACAACGCGATCCATCGTTTTCGGTTCCAGGGAAGTGAGGAGTTGTTGTGGCGTGGTTCCCCAGCCTGTCGGTCCGGCGAGTACGAGCTGGGTGTCCGTGTCTGCCGCGATGCGGGTGAATGCGTCGATGAGGGCGGGGAGATTTTTTCGGGGCTCCAAGGTTCCCACCGCCAGTACGAAGTTTCCGGTAATGCCGAAGCGTTCTCGCACCTGACGTGTCGCCTCAGTTGTGACAGGCCTTGGATCATGGCCGAGTGGCACCAAATGGAGCCGTTCGGTGTCCAGTCCTCCTGCCCGCAGATCAGCTGACGTGGCAGCCGACGGACACAACACCGCGTCCGCTCTTTCAAGTACCCGCCGCCATGACCGGTCGTAGAGCCGTCGGGCGCGGGTCGGGAACCGTTCTGGGAACCGGCGAAAGGCTAGGTCATGGACGCTTACCACCAGCGGTGCGCCGCCAACAGGTGGAACTACGATGGTGGTGGAGTGGACAAGGTCGTGATTCTGAGCGCTTAGGGCCGGAATCATGCTTCGTGACCACGCTTCGTAGAGGAGCGGTCGGGGCAGTTTGAGTTGTCGTACCTTAATAGTTGGGGAGAAATCTGTGGGCGCTGAGCGTCGATGCCATGCAGAAATTCCTTGCACATCGACGTCAGGTCGGCGGGACAGCGCGGCTGCCAAGTCAATGGTCACTCGCCCGGTTCCTCCGGGCACGGGGTGCCACGCTGCCTCCATGGTCATGAGGACGCGTAGGTCCGCGGTCACCAAAACACTCTTACACACGCTCAATTGGCTGTGGGCGCGTTCTCATGTGCGACCTAGGTCGTCGTAGCGAAATCCCAGTTCGAACATTGCGTCGCGGTTGAGGAGATTTCGGGCGTCAACAAGTCGTGGTGCGTTCATGACGCTGGATAGCTTCCGCCAGTCAGCCGAAGCGAACTCGGGCCATTCTGTGAGAATTATTGCGAGGTCGACTTGAGAAAGGGCTTGTTCGATGGTTGTTGATGTTTCGATCTCTTCAGGTATGTCGGAGGTGGATGTAATCGTCGGGTCATACGCCTTAAGGGTGGCTCCGCTTTGTGTGAGGCGCCGAGCGACTTCGATGGCCGGTGAGTTTCGGAGATCGTCCGTGTGGGCCTTGAAGGTCAGCCCCAGCAACGCGATGGTGCGACCGGCTAGTTCTCCGTCGAGTAGCGATTTGGCTTTTGTAACAATTCGTTCGAATTGTTGTTCGTTTGCCGAAATTACAGCTCTCAACAAATCGAATTCGTAGCCAGCGTCAGCTGCTATACGAACCAAAGCTTCCATGTCTTTAGGAAAGCATGAACCGCCCCAACCTGGTCCGGGCTGCAAGAATTGGGGGCTAATTCGGCTGTCTGAGCCAAGACCTGTTGTTACCGCGTTGATGTCTGCGCCTACTGCCTCGCATACGGCTGCAAGGGCGTTGACGAAAGATACCTTGGTTGCCAAGAAGGAGTTTGTTGCGTATTTGATGGTTTCCGCGGAGGCCGGGTCGACGTGAATTATTGGGGCGTCAATCGAAGCGTAGATCTCTGCTACGCGACGTCCGGCGGTGAGGTCGTCAGAGCCGATAACGATGCGGTCTGGTTGAAGAAAGTCGTTGACGGCGTTGCCTTCGCGCAAGAATTCGGGGTTGGACACGACGAAGAGATCGTCGCGTTGCGTTGCGGCGGCGATTGTGGCGTTGGTACCGACGGGAACCGTTGACTTATTGACGATGATGCTTCCGGGTGGCAGTACTTCGCGAACGTCATCTATGACCGATAAGACCGCGCCTATATCGGCTCTTCCATCTGCCGCTTGTGGCGTGGGAAGGCACAAGAAAACGAATTCAGTTCCCAGAGCCGCTGTTCGGGATTCGACGTCAAATTGGAGGTGCTGAGTGGAAATTGCGGTGGCTACTAATTCGGGTAACCCTGATTCGTGGATAGGGACGTGCCCTTGCCTGAGTTGGCTGATTTTTTCCTCGTCAATATCGACGCATTTGACTTCATGTCCTAAGTGGGCGAGGCATGCCGATGTGGTGAGACCGACATAGTCAGCGCCGACAACTAACACCGTGCTCATAGTCATGCCCTCGATTCATCGATCAGGAGACGGGTGGGGTTGCGCACAGACGCGATGCTAACCAGAGCACCGGGTTTCGCTGCGATGGCGCGGCACTGAGTCATAGACATCTGAATACGCGGGGTGAGTTCACGGCTATCCACCACATACCCCGAGGGCTTTGGGGGGCGGGGGTGCTTGCGTCGCGGTCGCTTGCGCTATGGGTTGAGGAGCGTCAACGAGCCTGTAGCCGGGAGTGATGGACGGCGGTTCGATGGCTAGTTCAAGCCGAACGTTGCTGCCTGATAGGGAAGGATCGGGTGTCATGCGCACATTTTCTTTGAGGTGCGCAGCGAGAAGTACTGCTGCCTTGTCCCCTCCGACGCCATAACGGATTTGGGTGGTCGTGTACGCCTGGCCTTCTTGGTGCGTTGCCTTGAAACCTATGCCTCGCAGCCGAGAGGCGATCCGCGACGCTGATGGTCCCGTGATCTGCACTTTCACTCGTCGTTCGATGAGTTCGTCCCACCCGACTCCTCGGAAGATGTCAATCACTCGCTCGTTGTGGTCGTTTTCTATTAGCTTCAGGCCCGCAAGATCGTTGTGTGTCACGTCAATAAGTTGGAATGCGTAGCGTTCTAGGTCGTTGTTGACGTTCAGACCTCCGAAACGGCGCGCTAGTTCTAGACCGTCGTCAAATACGCTCAGCGTGTTGGAGGTGCGTAGGTGGGTCGAGACGATGTCGAGAAGTCGTTGGAGAGTGCGGGTTGCTCACTGCACTGTCTAATGCCTGGTCCACAGCCTCAAATATGAACTTTTGCTGACGGCTATTGCGTTCAAGGTCGTTCCACACTCCTAGGCGAACCCATTCGCCATCATCTTGTTGGACTAGTAGTCGGCGACTGCGTACAAATGCGAGGGCGTCTTCGCCGTTGAGGTGGGTCCATCCTTTGTCCACCAAGAATCCGGTTCCGCCTTGCGTTGGATCTCCGCTGTCTTGGACGGTTCGATCTCGGGTGGGGCGGTTGAAGCACATGGATACGCCACCCACTGCATCGACAAGGCGCCGAAAGCCGTCAAGGTCTACTTCGACAAAGTGCTGGAGGCCTATACCAAAGTGTTCTTCCACCGTTTCGATCAGACGCGCCGCTCGGGTCTGCGCAGAGGAATCTAGGTTGTAGGCGCTGTTAATTTTCGCGATGGCGTCAGTGCTTGCGATGGGAACAAGTAGATCTCTTGGAACCGAAACTACGGCCGCGGTCCCGTCTTTTCTTAGGCGGAGGATCATGATGGTGTCCGCTAAGTGGTTTCCGATGGATGCGCGTCTTCCTGTCATGATGGCGTCGTTGGACGCGATGCCGTCGACGCTGTCAGAGCCAACGAGTAAATAATTTTCCGCGTCCGGGTCATCGTCAACTAGCGGTTCCGCGATTGTGGGGGAAAGAACGGTTTGACCTTCGTTCCCGGTGACGCTTTCGTCGCGTCCTTGAGGGTCGGGATGGTTGCTTGCTATGAGATCTGATGCTGTGACGGGTTCGCGCACTGGAGCGGTTAAGACGTCATGAACTTCGAACCGTTGAACTTGGTCTAGGCGCCAAACCGCGTAGCCGACAGCCAAGAAAGCTAAGAATCCGATGAGCGTGCACGCGCCAAGAGTGAACAGTATGAGGTTTTCTCTTGGTCGACGGGATCGCCGTAGACGGGTCCTGGGCATCGTCAGTGAACGTACCCGAGGGAGGACCGAATCATTGGTCGCGCCCGCCGGTAGCGTTCAAAAGAGACCGCCGCCGTAATTCGCCGAGCTGGCCTATCTCCAGCCGCTGGTTGCCATACTCGATATAGCCTTGATCGCTGTAGCGAGCTGAACGCCATTTGTCGGCGTGACCGAGTCGTTGTCGCCATCTGGCACGTGCGGGTAGGTGGCTAAACGTTTGTAGTTGAGGTAGTCCGGTGCGACCGTCGACGAGAAGTGCGCGAATTACTCGATCCCAACTGGTAGACGCGACGGATCGTCGGGCCTCGAAGCCAGCACGGAAACGATCGGATTCGTTTTCGATGAGTTGCTGGGCGAGGTGAGAGATTTCGTCGCGACAGTCCACTAGATAGCCATCGGTGTCGTGACGAATTGTGTCGGCGGCTGCCGCGTTGCTAGTGACTGCTATCACTACTTTTTCTTCGGCCATGGCTCGGCGGATCGGTTCGACGTGGCTGGTGGAGCCAGCGGCATCGACAACGATGCCGACTTCGTGTGAGTTGGATGGGAGCACGCTCATTCCATCGCTTTGGAGCACATTTATGACTTGTTGTTGATGCTCGCTTGGGAGCACCGAAACACTTGTGCGAGAACTCCCATCCACGTGGGGAAGCGCAACTGGCATAGGTACGGCGATTGGTGACACCACGCCACGTTCAACAGCGATGGGCAGCAGATGTCTCGCGGCGACAACCGTCCATTGTGAAGCTTCTGCGGTTTGTTGAGTGATGTATCTACGGACGTCGTTGCTTCGCGGCACTGGGTCGTCATCAACGGCGAGCACATAGCGGTATTCGTCTGGGTCACGTTCAGCGGACACGATCTCGGCGTCGATGTCTATTCGCCTATGTAGTGTCGCGAGGAGGTCGTTTGCATAGGCGCCAGAGGCGACTCCTATTCGCATCACTTAGCCGTTCTCATCGAGTCTGGAACGCAATAGGTCATGTTGTCGTTCAAGACGAATCAGTTCGATCTGTGCTGCTTCGATGGCTGCTCCGAGGTCGTCGATCAGTTGTTCGTCACCCGCTGTGACGAGTTCAAGTCGGGTGACGGATTGATCAAGTAGGTGACTGGCGGCTTCGGCTTTATCTGTTCGCGCGCGTTCGGCGGAAACAGCGGCAGCGACAAGATCGATCGCTGCTGCAAGTTCATCAGCAACCCGCTCAATCACCTCCGCCATGGGGCGAAGATGGTTGGGTGCCCACAACTTCTTGGAACTCAGTTCGGTTCCCAGATGTCGAGCAGTTTGGAGATGCTCGGACGCTCGGTGCAGCATGTTGTCATCGCTGTCGTTTGTCATGAGTTCACCATCTTCGTGATCGAGTGGCTGCTATCGAGAAGAACCGCTGTCTCGGAGGAGTTGAGCTCGGCGCTACGCCGGCTCTCAACAGCGCGTTCTCTACATCTTCGGGTCCCGCTACTTCGGCTCGCGGTGCGAGATCCGCGACGGTCGTTAATTCGGACTCGGTGACTACAACATCGTCGCGGTTGGATCGCCGCGCCAATTCAGTGGCGTTGTCCAGCACAGCCACCGAAATGTTTCTCAAGCGTAGATCAGAGACCACTTCGGGATGATGGCCAATTACCGCTACGCGGCCGTGGGAAACTGCTGTTTCACCGGGCCAAGGATTTTCTTGAGTTCCTCGGCGCATCCAGTACCAACGGGTTTCGGTGCGAGCATGGTTACGGTGGGAGAGGCGTCGGGCTGCCTTTGAGCTAAACGATCCGCCAATTCGGTGAATGACGCGTGATTCGTTGACAACTACAACGACTTCTTGGTTTGAGCGGGCGACCGCACCCAAGTCGACATCTTCGTAGTAACCCAGCCCATAAGAAGAATCGAATCCGCCCATTCGTTCGAACCAGCTACGTTTCACGGCCCAACACGCAGCAGAGACATGGTCCACCGGGACTGAGCCAGTACTCGATACTTCCGAGAGATGGACGTGGCCATCTGCAGTGAGTGAGGCTCCACTTTCGACGACATCGCCGTTCTCGTCGACGTAGAGGGGGGCAGCTATTACCGCTGAATTGGTTTCGATGGGACGGAGAAGTGGGCACAGCCAGCCTTCGGTTACTTCGAGGTCCGAGTTCATGATGATGACGATGTCAGACTTCGAAGCGCGGACTCCTAGATTTGCTCCTCCCCCGTACCCTAAATTCTTGCCTGCTTTAATTAGGCGCGGTCGGGATTTGTGGCGTGACGCCCGTTCGTAGGTGTCATCTGGAGAGGCGTTGTCAACTACCAATATTTCGTGTGCTTCGGGTGTGTGATCGGTGATGGAATCGAGGAGCGCTTCTAGAAGATCGGGTCGTCCGTAGGCGACAACTACGAGCGTCACGGGGGGGGCAGTATTCACTGGTTTCGCTGCATCAGTTCTATGTCCGCTTGATAGCGGGCTCTCAGTACCGCGTGGGTGTCACTGAGGGTCTCAACCTCGGCGCTTAGCGATGCAAGTAGATTCGCTATGCGGCGAGGATTTTCGGTAGCTATCTGACCGATGACCTGAGCTACCTGTTTCGAAGCCCAACCTTGAGAGTCGTGAAGTAGCTCTACGGCATGTTGATCGTCGACGGTCGAAATGTTCAAGATTTCGGCGAGAGCATGCCCGACTGGCGTGGACGCAACAAACGTTGCAGCTTCGAACGCCAAGCCGGCCGCTGACCAGGGGTCTAGCTCTTCTGTTAAACCCCAGGTTCCTTCACTGGTTTCAACAAGATGGATTTCTTGTTCTTGTATCTGAAGAGCGGAGCGCCCCGCTAGTCGCAGCCGTTCCGCTCTCTCGGGGCCGAGTCGAAGCAATCCGGCTACAGCGGTTATGTCGGGTTCGACAAGGCAATGTCCCTCCTCTCCGAGAGAGACGTCGGCATATGGAGCGGCCCATTCGAGCGCAAGAACGGCCGCTACTGCAAGTACACCGTCCGTTGGGGTGTCACCAGCCGGACGTACAGCTATTTGTAACCAGTCACGCACAGAGAACCTCCAATAGTTCTGGGAGGGTCTCGCGAAAATCGGGTGGTAGATGTAAACCAGCTCGCTGTAAGGCCGAATTTTCGAGCACTGAGTTAGGGGGTCGCGGTGCGGGGCGGGGTGGCTCAAGTTTGGAGGTAGCAATTGCGGTGACTTGGGTACTAGGACGTCCCATATGTTCCAGGATTGTTTGTGCGAACTCGAACCAGCTCACTGCTCCTTGGTTTGTGACGTGGAAGATTCCATGGGCCTGTACGTGCACCAAGTCTCGAATGGTGACTGCGATATCGCGAGTGAATGACGGGTGACCTATTTGGTCGTCGACGAAAACCATTGGGGTTTCCGACGAGGCGAGGTTGACAATGGTTTTGAGGATGTTTGACCCATGCACTCCGCATAGCCAAGACGTTCGGACTATCAAGTCCTGTTCTCGCATTGCCAGCTCGCCCTCTAGTTTCGTTTGACCATATATGGATTGCGGGTTGGTTCGATCACGCTCAACGTAGGGTCGGTCGAGTAAGCCGTCGAAGACGTAATCAGTTGAGATTTGAACGACGCGGGAGCCGCATTTTTGTGCTGATGCGACCACATTTTTTGGTCCCCAAGAGTTAATTGATCGAGCCTTCGTCTCGTCGGACTCGCAGCCATCCACGTCGGTCCATGCCGCTGTATTGATGACTATCTCTGGCCGGTAGCGAAGCATGATTGAATCGACGGCTTCGGGGCGCGATATGTCTAAATCTTCGCGACTGAGCACAAGCGTGTCGGCTTCGTCGAATGTGAGAGCGAGGTCTGTCGCTAGTTGCCCGTGCCCCCCGGTGATCAGCACTTTGAATTCGGTGCTCA
>DASCSY010000095.1:0-8202 GCA_034399415.1 Acidimicrobiales bacterium | reverse complement strand
CGCCTCCATCGTTATCGCTGAACATATAGAACGCACACAGGGACATTTGGCCCTGCACGCGCCGGCCCTCCCGACATCTGGACAACAACCGCCTCTCAGCATGATGCTCGCAGCCGTCCTCGCCGGATTGGGTACCAGATCCATCGCCGCAAACATTATTTTGAATCCGACCTACGGGTTGATGTTTTTCGCTGCCGCAATCACGACCATGCGACTCACTCCTGATCACCAACTCGAAGAAAACGTCTGCCCGGCGCGGTCATGTGTCCGGATGTATGAGATGGAAGGCAAAACGCCTTGTATGGCCGTCTGCCCCGCCGATGAAGGCGGCTGTCTCGACGCCACAATCGAAGACGGCACTATCACCAGCAGCTTCTTCGACCGGGAGCGTTGCTCCACCCGCGCTATGAACTTCGGAATACGAGGGCACATTAAGCAGGTCGACATTTTGACCGGAATCGACGACGCGAACGAACGGCGTGAGCTGATTTACTCAGACGATTTTCGAAGAAACATGTCGTCGATCGGCAGGTACAAAGAGAGTGTGTCTCAGTGCTTTGAGTGCATGCGTGTTTGCCCAGTAGGGCGCTACCGAAGAAAGTTGAAATGATGGACGAACTGGATTGGGTATCGATCAAATCTGAGATATTAGAAATGGCCCGCAAGAGGGGCGCTGAAGTAGTCGGCGTAGGGGACCCAGCAGTGCTCGAGGACGCAGAACCCGGCCTTCGGCCGTCGGAGTTACTGGCCGATGTCAAGTCGATGATCGTCCTAGGAGGAGCCGCTCCCCGTGCGGCTGAATGGCAAAGTCCACGTGTGGAAGTCATGGAAACTGTAGGCACGGCGGACCGAATGACCGCTTTAGGGAGTTCCTTAGCTCGATACATTGAGGAAAACTACGGGTATTACGCGCTGAACGTGCCAACGGCAACGGATCAAGATGACAAGGCGTTCCTTGACTTTAAAGCCGCAGCGATCGCGGCAGGCGCAGGCGGCGCCAGTTTGGCGGGACCAGTTCTTGACCCAACACACGGCTTCTTGTACTTGACCGTGATTCTTACGACACTGCCCCTTCCCGCAGACGGTCCGCTCAAAGAGGCCGTGTGCCCCGCGCCGCAATGCGTGGAGATGTGGGATGAAAAAGGAACGACTCCATGTATGGCGGTCTGTCCAATAGACGATGGCGGATGCTTGGGTGGTGAAATTCAAGAAGGATTGGTGATCAAGCGCCGCTATGACCAAGACCGGTGCCGAGATCGGGTCTATCACTACTGGACTCCCGGCTATCAGGCTGCCCTTGAACGAGCTTTGGACGAGCCTGATCCTAGAAAAAGAAAAATGATCCTCTACGGCAGTTTCTTCACCCGGACAATGTGGTCCATCACATATTCGGGTGTCAGCCAAGGACAGTGCTTCGAATGCATTCGGGCGTGTCCCGTGGGCTCCGACCAACGAGCGCTTGCATGAGCAGCCCGTTGGAACGCGGAGAACTCAATGGATTCCACGTCGTTGATCCGGATCTGTATGACCGGTATAGGTCCGAAGTGTTGGCCCTTACGAACTCCTATCAAGTCGATATCAATGAGTTCTTACCCGACGATGGGACCCGAAAGCGTGGTTTGTCGGACACAGAAATAGCAGATCAGTTAGGGCTCGACGTCCGCGACGTGACTGAGATCCGAGTCGTTGCTGAACACGATGAATACCCGATAGAGGAATACGAGGCGTCGGCCCGCTTCAAGGACGCCGCCGCGGAGTCTTACCGGGAGGGCGGCGTGAAGAACCTATACAAGGGCGATCCGCCACCAACTAGGCGATGAACCTCGGTCCGGACCGAGGACGAACCCGGCGGACACACCCATGATGCCAACGCTGGGGGAAGCGATGACCCGGATTGGGCGTCACTTTGGCCGTCGACCGGCTATGCGCGACGACGAAAGTGAGTCCACTTGGACAGAGTTCAGCGAGCGGGTAACAGTCGCGGCTGGGCTACTACACGGCCTTGGAGTTAAACCCGGGGAACGCGTCGCCATCTACGCGCGCAACTCGATTCGTTTTGATGAACTGAAATGGGGAGCATTTCACGCAGGAATTGTCGCCGTCCCCGTCAACTGGCGGTTAGCTCCAGTCGAAATTGCTCACATTCTTGTGGATTCAGGCTGCGAACTGATCTTTGTTGAAGCTGACTTCATTTCAGTTTTCGACACAGCGGAATTGGCGCCGTGGCGCGACAAGCTCATCTGTCTCACCGGAGAAGCGGCGACTGAGCTTGCAACCTATGACCGCCTATTCGAAACGGCGCACAGCATTGACCTAGGAGACGTTTCCTCCGACGACGATGCTCTTATTCTCTACACAGGTGGCACCACAGGACGCAGCAAAGGTGTTCGTCTGAGCCACACAAACATCATTTCGTGTGCTGCCGCATTCACCCTCGCGACCCGAGCGCAACCTGACGACACCTACTTGCATTTGGCGCCAATGTTCCACTCAGCCGACCTCCTAGGGACCGGTTGGATGCTCCTGGGAGCAGCACACGCATACGTTCCCATGTTCTCACCGGCCGCTTTCTTGGACGCAGTTTCCAAATACGAAGTGACCGCGACAGTCGCTGTTCCCACAATGCTGATGATGACCCTGACCGACCCAGCACTAGAGTCCGCCGACACGTCATCGTTAAGACTCATGGGCTTCGGAGCGTCACCCATGGACCCCGCGTGGATTAAACGGACCGCTGCCGGTTTTCCCCACACAAAACTATTTAACTGCTATGGCCTCACCGAAACCTCACCCGACCTCACTGTTTTCGACCCCACAGAGTTTGAACACGCCGTCAAGAAGGACTTGCCGACGCTGGCGTCAGTCGGTAAACCGAACTGCTTAGTAGACCTCAAAGTCGTTGACGCTGATGGCAACGACTTGCCGCCAGGCGAAACGGGCGTCCTGCTCGCCCGCGGACCCAATATCACCAAGGGCTATCTCAACCTGCCCGAAGAAACAGCAACAGCTCTAGGCAACGGCTGGTTACGCACCGGAGATGTCGCTCGGATAGACGATGAGGGATACGTATATCTCATTGACCGCGAAAAGGACCTCATTATCAGCGGAGGCGAAAACGTCTATTCCTCAGAGGTGGAAACAGCGCTCTACCAGCACCCAGATATTCACGAATGCGCGGTCATAGGAACGCCTGATGAACGCCTGGGTCAAATAGTCACAGCGGTGATCGTGGCAGTACCCGACGTCTCACCGAATAGCGACGCGATAATTGATCATTGCCGAAAGCTGATCGGGGGATACAAAATCCCCCGCCGAATCGAATTCGTAGAAGCAATGCCGAAAAACGAACTCGGAAAGATCCTTAAGACTCGGCTGCGTGACGCCTACGCCGGTTAACAGGCGAGACTTTGACTGCCAGACAGCAAGAACACCGCGCCTAACGGAATTACTGTTGGCTCCATGTCGAAGATCATGACTTCCAACAACGGAACTGATTTCGTTCGCACACCCAACGAACGGTTCATGTCGCTACCCGAGTTCGACTACGAGCCGAACTACGTCGAAGTTGACGGCCTCCGAATGGCGTACGTGGACGTAGGGCCCGATGCCGGTACCCCAATGTTGTTGCTTCACGGCGAGCCGACCTGGGGATACTTGTATCGAAGGATGATCCCACCTTTAACCGCGGCGGGTTTCCGATGCGTTGTACCCGACCTGATCGGATTCGGACGCTCCGATAAACCAATAGAACGCTCCATCTATACCTATGCCCAGCATGTGGACTGGCTCAAGGAATTCCTCGCCACGATCAACCTCCCTGAAGCAATCCTGTTTGCCCAAGACTGGGGTGGTCTAATCGGACTGCGAGTGGCTGCAGAACAACAAAACAGATTTAGCTCGATAGCTGTTGGCAACACGGGACTCCCGGTTGGGGAATCGATTGGGCCGGGGTTCGACCGGTGGCTTCAACGGTCGCAAAGCATGGAATTCCTGGACGCGGGCTGGCTACTCCAATACGCCACTGCAGCGCGTCAGCTCACCGAAGAAGAGATGGATGGCTACCGCGCTCCTTTCCCGGACGAGTCCTATATGGCCGGCGCCCGCCAATTCCCAACCCTCGTACCTATCACCCCCGACCATGGCGGGGTAAAAGAGAACCTTGCGGCATGGAAAGTGCTCGATCAATGGGACAAGCCGTTCCTTACCTTGTGGTGCCCCGATGATTCTGTGCTTGGGCATCTGCACCACGAATTCATCCAACGCGTGCCCGGCGCAGCAGCGCAACCCCATCAGGAATTTCAACCGGGAGGTCACTTCTTGCAAGATGACCGGGGTGAAGATGTGGCGGCAGCCCTTATCGGCTGGCTGCATTAAGGCGCCACAGCCATCAGCGTTGCACTGACGACACCCACTATCAACGCCCCCTCGACGGAGCCATGTTGAGTTTGTCGGTCGATTGGGTAAAACTTGCAATGATTCGCTGAAGACCAACTTGAGCAAAAAGAGAACCTACTTTGGGCGTCTTTTGAGAGGAGGCTCGCGATGAGAAACATCGAGGGCTTACTGGAGGAGATCAAGGCCCGTCATGTCGACCTAGACGAGACTGCCGAAGAGGCCGAACAGCTCAACGCTGCGCCACCAGCTCTCGTCGATCTTATGCGGGACCTTCGCGTGCCGTTAGTGAAGGTACCGTCTGAGATTGGAGGCGACGAACTCTCAATGGCGTCTCAACTGCGGTACTTTGAAGCTCTCAGCTACTCCAATCCCACCGCAGGCTGGACAGGCTTCAACCACGCTGGAGCAGCGGGGATGTGTGCAGCAAAGCTGAGTGACGCAGGAATAGATGTCGTCTTCGGGTCAGGAGCGGTGCCGTTCTTCGGAGCAGTAGCCGCGCCATCTGGCGTGTTCAGCTTCGCCGATGGCGGCATCAAACTAAGTGGTCACTATCGCTACGTCAGCGGCGCCGGACACGCCGAATGGTTCCTGCTCGCAGGAATCGAATCCGGAGAGGGTTCCTCGGTGCGGCTTGCAGCAGTTCGGGCTGATGAGGTGTCTTTGAGCGACAACTGGGACGTGATGGCGCTCAAAGGAACAGGCAGCGTCGACGTCACTCTCGAAGAAGTGCTTGTCCCAGATCATCTCCTTGCCGATCCCACCGCCAAACCAGTGCGAGGCGGCCCAATGTACACAGTGGGATACCAGACCTATGTAGCCGGCGAAAACCTGGGTTTCTCAATCGGAGTCTGCCAACGATTGGTCGATGAGATCACCCGCTATGCAACTTCCAAGTTCCGCGCGACTGATGGCCGTCTAGCCGATAGGGGAGCCTTCCAATACGAGTTGGGAAAAACCCAGCTTGCGGTACAAGCGGCTAGAGCTTTCGGTTCAGTCGAACTAGCCGCAGCGGACGCGAGATGCACGAGTAACAACGGACTTGACTCAGCCGAAGAACAGAAAGTCGTTGCGACACTCGCGTTCTGTACCGAGACCGCGGTGAATGCCGTGAGTCATCTTTATCATTTTGCCGGAGCCGGAGCGATCTTTAACAGCAGCGTCCTTCAGCGCTGCTTCAGAGATGCCCACGGTTCGGTCATGCATCATGTCGCTTCCAACATTGCCTACGACAAGTACGGGAAAAGCTTACTGGCACCCCTCGATCCCCAAGAGTGATGTTGTGCTATCTCTGATCGATCTGTTGCGTTGGAGAGCCGAACTCCACCCCGACGCTGTAGCACTCGCTGACGAACACGACCACCGAGTCACCTATTCCGAACTCCATCACCAAATAGAACGGTGCGCATCGAGATGGAATGCCCTCGGGGTGACCCGAGGCGACGTCGTTGCCATTCTTGATACGAACTCAACCGCATTCGTTGTGCACTTGTTTGGTCTGGCGCGACTCCAGGCTGTTCCCGCGTTGCTGAATTGGCGACTCACACCGACCGAAATTGGCTCTCTGTTCGACCTTGTCCAACCAATTGCGATCGTCGCTGGTCAAGAACTCATCGAGCAGCTCCCAGGGGAACTTCCATCGACTCGAATCGCTCTCCATTCAGACGAAAGATGTCCTGCGGATTGGATACCAGATGCAGACGCAATCGTTGATGCTGACCTGCCTCCCTCACCTCAACCAGGTGACATATTTGCTCTAGGGTTTTCTAGTGGAACGACTGGTCGAGCTAAGGGCGTCCCTCTCCGACACGAATCTCTAGTTCGATCAGCGTTGATCGACAGCGCAGAAAACGCCGCAATGTACCTTGGCGCTCCACACATCATGGTGACCCCCATGTTTCATCTCGCTGGACTATCGAACAGTTTGATGGGCCTCGCTCACGGCGCTGAACTTCACTTACGAGCCAGGTTTAACCCGGAATCAGTTCTTGAAGACATCGAGCGACTGAGTGCGGCATACATCACTGCGGTCCCGGCGATGTTTCGCTCCCTCGTTGAAACTGCTCGATCGCAAACACAAGTCCCGGATCTATCTTCGATGCTCGAAATGTCCTATGGCGCATCACCCATCCCTCCAGAACTCGTACGAGAAGTCGAGATGCTCTTCCCAAACGTTCGGCTTCGACAGTTCTACGGGATGACCGAAATCGCTGGGGCCCTGACCACCCTCACTCCGGCCGATCACGATCCATCCAACCCACATCGCCAATCAGCTGGACGTGTAAACCCCGGATTTGAAGTGCGGTTGGTTGATCGACACGGAGATGACGTGATGGACGGCGAACCTGGCGAAATTATCGTTCGAGGTTCATCGGTCTTTCACAACTACTGGAAAGATCCCGAAGCAACCAAGGAAGCCATCATCGATGGATGGTTCCAAACCGGGGACATAGCGGTGCGCTCCGATGGGTACATCACAATCATGGACCGGGCCAAAGACATGGTCATCACAGGCGGCGAGAACGTCTATCCCGCTGAGATCGAGGCAGTCTTATACGAACACTCAGGGATCGCCGATGTAGCGGTAATCGGAATTCCTGATGACCAGCTGGGGGAGCGAGTCCACGCGGTGATCGTTACTCAACCTGGACCAGCGGTGGAGCTCGAGACAATCATGGATTTCTGTCGCGGTCGTCTGGCCGGTTACAAGGTCCCGCGTTCCATGGAGCTGGTATCTGAGCTACCTCGGAACCCCACAGGCAAGATCCTCAAGAAGGAGCTCCGGTCTCACCACTGGGAAGGTCACCTGAAGAAGGTGTGAGTCCAATCGACACAATTTCTTGTAAAACTGGAATGGTGCGCTGGCAATGGGTGTTCGTGGTCTCGATCGTATTGGTCGCTGGATGCGCAGATCCCAATGGGATGGACCTCAACGCAGTCGAGGGCACCACTACACAAGCCCAGCCCCTCGAAGTGGACACGACGACCACGATTGCAGCCACAACCTCGACAGCCACGACGACCATTGTCACTCCCACTGCTCCTAAATGGCAGACCGGATCATCTGACTATCTCTACGACCAACAAATGCTTCACACCTTCGAACTCACCATTTCCGAAGATGCTCTTGCAGAGATAGACGGTGATCCGAGCGAAGAGGTATACGTCGAAGGCAGTCTGACCTTCGAAGGTGAAACCGTCACTCCCGTCGGCGTCCGTTACAAGGGATCGATTGGTGCCTGGGTCGGATGTCTCACAGGTGGAAATATTTTCCAACCGGACGGAGCAAAGACCTGCACCAAACTTTCCATGAAGATCAAGATCAACTGGAACGACAACTCGCAAACCTTCTGGGGAGTTAAGAAACTGCAATTCCACTCCATGAATCTTGATCCGACACAAATGCATGAGCGACTGGGATACTGGCTCTTCCGCGAGATGGGAGTTCCCGCCCCCCGAGCCACCCATGCCCGCCTGAATATCAACGGAAAATATGTTGGCCTATATGCGTTCGTTGAACAGATCGACGGAAGGTTCGTAGACCGACTTTTCGATGACGGAGACGGAAATCTATACAAGGAAGTGTGGCCGTTAGATGAAGACGGTAACGCCCGCGAACGATCCGAATTCCAACAGGCCTTAAAAACGAACGAAGAAGATGACGTCACCGTCACTCATATCCGCACATTCTCCAAAGAATTAGCAGCCGCGGAAAAGAACGAGCTACCCGACGTTGCCGCAAAGTGGACCGACATTGTCGAAGTAATGCGCTGGGCCGTTGTCGACCGAGCCATCCGAAACGACGACGGC
>DASCSY010000094.1:0-8217 GCA_034399415.1 Acidimicrobiales bacterium | reverse complement strand
AGCTGCTTCATAATCACACGACCGATCGGCGACCAGATCTTGACAGCGGTCTTGTCTAGGTGTCCTGGCAGTTTCTGGTCGGTTCCAAAAAGGGGCGGGGCTTTTCGCGTTGGTCTACCGTTGCGGCATGAGCGAATATCTCTCCCTTGAACAGCACGGTCACGTCAGTGTCTTGACTCTCGATAATGGCGAGAATCGCTGGACCACCACAATGGCCAGAGAGTTAGACGCTGCACTCGATGAAGTCGAGCAAACAACCGGACCTCACGCGCTAGTCACCGCTTCGTCTGATCCGAAGTTCTTCTCTAATGGACTCGACCTCGATTGGATCACAAGCAAAGGTGACCATGAAGGTGGAGACCGAAGAGTCTTTGGTGATGAGGCAATGAAGCTATTCGCCCGGCTTATCACCTTTCCGATACCAACCATTGCTGCGGTCAACGGTCACGCTTTTGGAGCGGGATTCATGTGGGCTCTCTGTCACGACCAGCGAGTCATGCGTCGTGACCGCGGAATGATGTGCGCGAACGAAATCGAAATCGGAGTACCGATTCCTGAAGCTGAGTTGGCGTTGTTCCATCACAAATTGCCACGCCACGCTTTCTATGAGACGGTGCAGTTCGCCAAACGCTGGACCGGCGAAGAGGCTTTTTCGTCCGGGTTCGTTCAGGAATTAGCCGACCAAGACGAAGTAACTAGCAAAGCCATTGAACGGGCAGAAGAAGTGTCGCGTTTGGGTGCCAATCGAGAACTCTTCAGATGGCAAAAAGAACACATTTGGGGTTCAGACGCGGCGATTAACAGAACTGATGGTCCTGCTCACATGCTTCATAACAATGGTGATTATCCCCATCCACCGCGTTCCGGCTAGCCGGAACCAACAATTGCTTTTTGAGTTCACGCACCAAGGTGATGGTCCGTTAGTGCTCATCGCTATCGAGGGTCAGAAAGCCCGCTTGCCCGTATTGTTGAAGGGTCAATAGTTCACTCATGCCCTCCCGGTAAACCCGGTCACCGGCTCATGTCGCATACGGTGAGGGCATGCGGGTGGTGCTTACGATTCTTGACGCGTTTCCACATTCGGTGATTGGTAGCGTCACTACGCCGAACTTGTGGAGGCAAGCCGCCGAAGGGGCTATCGCTTCTCGCGGGGGAGAATCGTTAATGCTCTCCGTTACCTACTCCAATCACGCCGCTTTTGTCACTGGTCTGGCACCTACCCAAACGGGGCATTGGGGAAATTGGGCGTGGATAGATGACCAGTTTGTTCGCACCTATGACAGTGGGCCTCAAGGCCGAACGATCTTTGATGGTTGCAAAGATGCAGGCCGTCGAAGCGTTGCAGTCGTTGGTGATCACAAGCTCCTTGGAACTATGGGGGCGTTAGAAGCTGACGCTTCTTGGCCTCCCGCCGGTGCGCCACCGGAGGGAACTCCGCTCGATCCCTACGGCTATCCCCAAGACCGCGCTGTCATCGATGCCGCGGCGCGGACGGATCTGAACGCAGATTTTGTTCTGTTGCATCTCAACGAACCCGATACCACCATGCATATGTACGGACCTCAATCAGATGCTGCGGCCGCGCAATACAAAAGAAGCGACGAGGCATACGGGATGCTGGTTGACCTTCTACGTCCTCAATGGGAAGACACAGTCCTCATCACTGTGAGTGATCATTGCCAAGAACCGACCGATCACCCGGAATGCGTCAACCTGAAAGCACACGCCGAAACTGTCGGATGGCCGGTTCAAGTAAGAAATGACGGCACCGGAGCGACTGTTGCCGCGTTGCAAGCGGTACCCGGTGAGGAATTTGCTCTAATTCAGTCAGAGATCATGCGGTTTGACGGTATTGAGGGCACTGTGGTTGCCGCTCCCAACGTTTTACTGGCCTGGACAGAGCCACATCGAATGTTTGGTCGGGGAGAACCACTGACCTTAGGCAACCATGGCAGTCCTCGATGCACCGAACAAGTAGCGATTGTTTCTGGCGGGCACCCGTCGGCGCAGAACATAGGTGCAGAAATCACCCAGCATCAGCCAGGGACGTTGTACTGGGCTCCGACGATTCGTCGTTTACTTGATATTTGAAGTCATAGAGCCCATAAAAGATTGGTCAACTGCGAGGAACTTCAATCCAGGGGATGTCCTTGTCTAAGCGCGGTTCGCCCGGTAAGCCGAGGACCTGTTCGCCAAGAATGTTGCGCATAATCTCAGAGGTTCCGCCCTCGATCGAGTTCGCTCTAACTCGTAAGAACCCGTGCTGTATGCCAGTTTCAGAGCCGTCCACCGATAGATCTTCTGGCCGGCGGAACGTGTAGTCGCAGCCGACCTGACCCGCCATGCCCATCATGTCGACAGCAGCGGTCAGTAAGTCTTGGTTAAGTTCAGCGAATGCCAGTTTCGCTATGGACATTTCCGGGCCAGGGTTGCCTTTTCTACGATTTTGACCGGCTCGGATATTAGTCAGACGCTGCGCTTCTGCACGAACGTATAAGTGCATAATTCGGTCGAGAGTGACGCTGCTTCGCAGCTCGTCGGGTGTTTCTTTCCACATCTTTAGGAGAATTGAAACTGGGCCCGATCCGGCCTTCGGCGGACCTCCCCCGCTGCCAGCGCCTATCGCGTTTCGTTCGTTCATCAGGGTGGTGAGCGACACTCTCCAACCGTCGCCTACGTCTCCGATTCGGTTGGCGTCGGGAATCTCGACATCGGTCAGGAAGACTTCATTGAACTCGGCTTCGCCAGTGATTTGCCTCAAAGGTTGGACGTCAACGCCTTGACTCTTCATATCCACAGCGAAGTACGTCATTCCACGATGTTTGGGCATTTCAGGATCAGTGCGGGTAACTAGCATCCCCCAGTCGCCGAGATGAGCCATGGTGTTCCACACCTTTTGGCCGTTGATGATCCAAGAATCGCCGTCTTTCACAGCGCGCGTCGCTAACCCAGCGAAGTCACTACCGGCTCCGGGTTCGCTGAACAGCTGACACCAACGCTCTTCACCGGTGAACATCGGTCGCAACAACCGCTGCTTTGTTTCTTCGCTTCCATGTGTATGGATCGTCGGTCCAGCCAAATGCATGAAGAACATCGCTGCTTTCATCGGCGACGCCCCTGCTTCTCGTAGGCGAACGTCAACCTGCCTTTGTAAGCCGGGGCTTACTCCCAGACCTCCGAAACCCTTGTCGAAGTACACCCATGCAAGGCCATGGTCATATTGGGCGCCACGAAAGTCTTCGTAGCTCATTTTATTGGGATCGCTGTCGGCAAGTAACGCGTCCAAAGCGCTATCGACTTCGGCGGCTTCGTTTCCCGTAACTGTGTTCGCTGTGTCTGACATGTGGACAGTCTTGCTAACAGAGCACCCAGAGAACAACCTCAAACGCGTTGTCTTTGGCGAAATAGTTCATTCTGAGCCGGTTCTGCGTCCATCGAATTGTGGTTCGCGTTTCTCAAGAAATGCTTGAGCTCCTTCTGTCATGTTGTGCGGTATCAAAACGGCTTGATGTTCCATTTCAATGCCAAGTTGGTCAACAAAGCCTGTCGTGGTCGCTCCATCGATGGATTGACGAATGCGAAGCATGGCATCTGGGCTGGTTCGTTTGAGGATTCCGGCAGTAGCGGTGACTTCAGCATCAAGCTGGTCATCGTCAACGCATCTCCATATCAGTCCCCATTCAGCGGCCTGTTCCGCTGAAACTCGATCCCCCAGCATCGCCATGCCCATCGCGCGGGCTCGTCCAGCTCGCCTCGGAAGGCTCCATGTTGAACCCAGATCGGGAACAATCCCAAGACGAGGTCCAAATGTTGCGACCAGAAATGTGGACTTCACGGCAATCGTGATATCGCATGCCAACGCAAGTCCGAGACCGCCACCAGCAGCGACTCCATTAATGCGGGCGATGGTAGGGACGGGGCATTGATGAAGAGCCGCTAACGCCGGATTGAAGAAATCTCCCATGGAACCGGTCGGATTTTCTTCGGTAGCTTGCGGATCCGTATCCGCGGCATTGTTGAGGTCTGCACCCGAGCAGAACCCTCGACCCGCGCCCGTGATTACCACCACTCGGACGCCGTCGTCATCGTTAACTAATTTCAAAGCACTACTGATGTCTTGCATCAGGTCGTCGTTCATGGAGTTAAGCGATTCGGGCCGATTCAATGTGATGGTGGCGACACCATCTTCATAACCATATTGAACGGCGCCGTTGGGCATGTCGGAGCTAGTCATAGCAAGAAGCTATGTCACTCGCGAGGAGGTCGTCTATACAAGATTCCCTCCTCCTCTAATGCCGCTACCGATTCGGAATCCAATCCGAGAAGGTCAGCGAGCACTGTTTCGTTATGTTCTCCTACTTCTGCCGCTACCAAGTCTGGTAGGTCGGGCGCGTCAGAGAACCTCAAAGGAAACCCGGGGATCAGCATCGACCCTGCGAGGGGATCCGTTACTTCTCTTACCGTGCCCCGCTCAAGAAAATGGGGGTGGGTTTCGGCCAGTTTGACTGGTTCAACGACGGGCCCGCAGGGCACTCTGTGTCGCTCGAGAGTCGAAACAACATCCTGATCTTTGTCGAATGCGGCCATCCAGTCTTCAATGATTTTGGTTAAGGCATCTCGATGTTCAAGACGAGTTCGATTGTTTGTAAACCGAGGGTCGTTCGCTAGCTCCGGCATTTCTAACGCTGCCCACAGATTGGCTATCTGGTTTTCTAAGGCGAAGACTACGATCCATCCTTCTGGGCCTCTGAAAATTCCGGCTGGACTCGCCGGGGCGTAGTGGCGTCCGGTTCGCATGCCGACCACTTCACCTTGAGACAAGGATGGGCCCGAGACAGCGGTCTCTTGCATGTGATACATCACGTCTACCATTCCGATGTCGAGGTGGGAGCCCTCTCCGGTTCTGTCACGGCGGTAGAGCGCATATCCCAGAGCCGCGAATGCATGCACGCCTGTTGAGGTGTCAGCGATTCCTGCCCCAATCAACATGGGAGGGCCGTCAGGTTCGCCGGTCATATGCATTAATCCTGAGTACGCCTGCGCTATAAAATCGAAGGCTGTCTTTTCTGAGAGCGGTCCGGTCTGCCCGAATCCCGAAATGGAAGCCATGATGACCTGCGGGTTCAATTCGCGTAGTCGCGAGTATCCGAGACCGCGCCGTTCCATGACTCCGGGGCTGTAATTCTCCACCACGATGTCAACATGAGGAATGAGATCTTCTATGAGCGCGATCCCTTCCGGTCTAGTCAGATCAACCGACAGGCTGCGTTTTCCGCGGTTTTGCTGAACGTGGTACGCCGATCTCCCGTTTCGCCGCGGAGGGGCAGGGCGGACAGGATCACCGTAGGGTGGATATTCGACTTTGATGACATCGGCGCCCATCTCGACTAGCAGCCGGGTACACGACGGCCCAGCTAGGTATTGGGTGAAGTCGAGTACGGTGACGCCTTCCAGGTAGGGGGTGACTCCGGGGCTGTGGGGTTGGTTGTTTTCGGTCACGGCCTGAGCGTAGATCTCAGAGGCGAGTCAATGTTCCATTCAACCTTGGACCGCTCACTCTTGGGTGGGGTTGGTCATCCGAGATGAATGACGTCGTCGCGATCGCCGATGTAGTTGCCTGCTCGGACTTCATACCGGGATTCGACTCCGTTCGTCACACCAATCGGTGTTTCTCCGTCCCTTACGGCCCGTACCTGTTGGCGAAATACGTGTCGGAAGATGCTGACGCCGCGATCGGAGGATGCAAGGTTCTCTTCGGTGTGAATCGTTACAACTCCTTGACCCACCTGAGCTTCGTAGTCGCCTGGATATCGTTGATGCTCCGACTCAGACAAGTCTGGCCAGATCTTTCCGTTGTAGAGAGCTCTGCGGCGCGCTTGGCCGATCGGTCGTTTCAAGATCGTGAAGATCTTCGTTTCAGTTCGCGAGATGGGAACGGTCCAAGCGACCGAGGTGGCTTTGCCTTCAAACTCCACAAATGGACTGGCAACAATTCGAACGTTGGGCATCACCACTTCAGTGACTCGGTGAAAGAAACGTCCGTCGTCGAGCGTCCGGTCTTGATGGGATTTTACGCCCTGCGCTGTTTGATGAAATGAGAGTTCGGGAAGTCCTGCCATCTCAGCCACAAATTGATTCCCGGAAAATCCTGCGTGCAACACATACACGTGAAGCGGGTCCATGACATTTTCGTGGGTTTGGAACCAGTTGCACGGGGTTGGGTCGCCTTCGAGGCCGATGTTGTTATCGTCAGCAACGATCTCCCAGCCCTCCGGAACATGATCGAAGATGTCATACGTCGGGAAGGCTGGTTTGTGGGCAGGTGGTCCCATATAGGTGAACAACATGCCGTTGTATTCCCGCACCGGGTACCAAGGTTGGCGGTACCTTTCCAAGTGGAGACCGCCTTCTGGTTCACAGGGCATATTTAGAGTCTTACCTTCGACATCGAACAACCAGCCGTGGTAGCAGCAACGAATGCCTTCCGTTTCGACCTTCGCGTAATACAGAGACGTTCCTCGATGGCAGCAACGTGGATGCATGAGCCCGACTCGGTCATGACCGTCGCGAAAGAATATGAGTTGTTCGCCTAGGATTTTCACCTCACTGGGAGTATCGGTCGCGTCTACGGAAAGTGCGAATGGGTGCCAGTAGCGGCGAAGCATTTCACCGGTGGGCGTGCCTCTTTCGACGTCAACCAGCTCTTCATCCCAGCCTGGTTTCGGCAGTTCGTACGCGGTCCCGGCGTCTATTCCAACCGGAATTTCATTCATTCGACTAACCCCAAGTGCGAAGACTATTCCCATATTGCGGCACTTCGCTCTTTACTCTGGTTCGAGTGCCAACAAATCGCTCGGGGATACTCGTTCTAGTCATGGCGGCTCTGCTGGGAATTGCCGCGCTCACGCAAGCGTTCAGCAGAACTGACTCTTCGACTCTGCCCCATTCAGCGTCGACGACAACTTCGTTGACAAAAGAGACGGCGGGCGGCGCCGTTTCGGTTTCGCCCTCAACGTCGAGCGTTTCTGCACCGACATCAACTAGTCCGTCGGCTCCAACGAGTTCTATCGACTACCCCGTTTCCATCTCAGATGATGCCCAAGGTGTCTTAAGGGTTAGCGGCTACGGCCCAAAAGAGTTTCGAGTGAACCGGGACTTGGCCCTATATCGCACCATCATTTACCGCAATGAAGACAACTCTTCGGGATTAACCATTGAGTTACACGACTCCGAGGACGTCCCCCTGCTGGTGCTCGGTCATGCGCAAAGCCCCTGGTCTATTCAGGGTGTACGCGACGTGCGCGAGCAAGTCCAGGACGTAGTGACGATCGCTGTAGATGCTTCTAATGGTTGGATCATTGAGTTTTTGCCCGAAGCCTTCTTGTGGGACAAAGAAATTAGACAAGGCAACACTCCCAAGGCAGGCGACTTCTCAGTTCTTTCCACTGACGGCATTACTTTCGTAGGAACCGACTCAGACAACGATCAAGCCAACGGCCTGGGTGATTTGTTGATCTACAACGCTTGCCAAGGATGTAGCCAAGTCCCGTCAACTGTCTGGACCTTGCGGTTTGATGCACGCTGTGACGACACCCCTAAGGCCCTAATCAAGAAAATCGGTGAAGCCTTCTTCCAACGCGAGATTCGGCCACTCAAATCGGACTCTGGAGGACAAGAACTACAGGTGACCCTTGAAGACAGTGACTGGCTTCAGATCCTGACTTCGTGTGAGTGGTCGGCCGCCCCACGCACGGCGTGAACCCTGACGGCGCGGCTTTGCGTTAGCTACTTGTAGCGGTATGTGATCCGCCCACGAGTTAGATCGTATGCCGAGACTTCAACCTGGACGCGGTCTCCGGGGAGAATGCGAATGTGATGCTTTCGCATCTTGCCGCTCAGATGACCAAGAACTTCGTGTCCATTGTCCAACTCGATGCGGAAATGACCGCCTTTGAGCGCTTCAACCGTCTTACCTTCGAGCAGGATGGCGTCGTCCTTCTGTTTCGGCAAACCATTTTCCCTTCGCTAGTTCCCGATTAATCCTACCGGAGAGCCCAGTCTGGTCGATAAACAAGCACGGTAGCTCTAAGGGAAGTATTTTCTTAGTAGTTACATATCGAGGGGATCAGATGTCTTACGACCTAAAAATCACAGGCGGCACAATCGTTGATGGCACCGGGGCAGCCCGGTACTTGGGAGACCTGGGCATAAAGGACG
>DASCSY010000093.1:0-8283 GCA_034399415.1 Acidimicrobiales bacterium | reverse complement strand
AAGTGGTCAACTGCAGCCATATCAATCAAATAACTCCTTGGGTAGATCCTGGGAAGGGTTCATAGTCCAATTTGCGGGACGTTTTTCGAGAAAGGCATTGATGCCCTCAACCGAGTCAGGTTGTCGCCCCACCCACCGAAACACTGGCTCTTCTAATCCGTGCATTTCATCCCAACTTAGGGAGAGGCCTTTCCACAGCAGCTTTTTCGTGGCCGCCACCGAAACCGGAGCAGCTGCAGACATACGGACAGCGAGTGCTATGGCTTCGTCCAGCAGATCGTCGTCGGAGTGCACTGAGGACACCAACCCCATAGAAAGAGCGTCTTCGGCCTCGATCAGTTCGGCCCCCATAAGCAACTGTGATGCATTCGAAAAACCGACGACCCTTGGTAGAAGCATGTGCGAACCTAACTCGGGCAGCATTCCAATTCGATTAAAGACGAACCCAATTCGCGCACTTTTCGCGGCGACGCGGATGTCGCACAGCAGGGGGTACGTTGCGCCGACTCCAACCGCCGCACCGTTGATTGCAGCGATCACTGGCTTGGGCACTTGATGGGGAAGCATTTTTGGGGTTCTCGCAGCACTGTTGTCTTGGACGTCGCGGTTCCGATCAGGGTCAAACGTGTCACTGCCCCCGGATAGATCGGCTCCTGCACAAAAAGCGCGTCCGGCTCCGGTAATAACCACTGCTCGAACCTTGGGATCCTCTGAGCAATCCAGCAGAGCTGTATCTAAACCCGAAGAAATTTCATGATTCCAGGCGTTGAGCCGATCCGGGCGATTGAGTCGCACTACACCAACAGAGTCAACGTAGTCGACTGTCACCGCATCCGGGGCGGCCTTTGAGTGCTTCATAGCTGCAGTCTCTCAGAATTGAACGAGCCGTACCGGACTGCGATAGATGTGGCCTTTGAGCCGTTTATCGGGCATGCTGTTCGTGTCTTTCCAGCTAGGACCGCCGTGCAGATATTTACTTCCATCGTTGTTGGTTTTGTCGTGACTCAGGTCTCAACGTTGACCACCTCCGCGTATCTTCACCGGTCGCTTGCCCACAAAGCGGTCACCTTTCATCCGCGGTTTGCGTTCCTCCTCCGATTTTTCCTATGGCTTACCACTGGGGTTAAAGCTCGCGAGTGGGCCGCGGTCCACCGCAAACATCACGCATACACCGATGAGGAAGCGGACCCACACTCTCCTGCTCGACTTGGTTGGGTTCGTGTGCAACTCACGAACTTCTGGCTGTACCGGCGCGCAGCTAACGATCCAGTCACAGTTGAGAAGTGGGGGAAAGATCTTGCCCCCGATAGGTGGGACCGGTTGATGTTCGATCGCGGCCCGCTGGGTCTAATTGTCGCAACTGTGGTTCTGGCTCTATGGCTGGGATGGTGGCAGGGACCTCTTGCTTTCGCATTCCATATGGTCAGCTATGTGATGCTTTCCGGAGCAGTTAACGCAGTCGGGCATACTTTCGGCCGACGCCCCTACCAAAACAGCGCAACCAACCTTCATTGGCTTGCAGCGCTGACTTCGGGTGAGGGCTACCACAACAATCACCACGAATTACCGACGTCGGCGAGATTTGGTTTCAAACCATTGGATCTGGACGCGGCATGGTGGCTCATCAAACTTGTGCAACGTTGCGGCCTCGCCGACGTACGCGAGTCGAAGAACAGAACCTCTCTCGCCTGATTCCGTTATGGTTCCAGCGCGTCTGCGCGCCATCGCTCTTTCCATCGGAGTCGTGGAGCTAAGGGGAATTGAACCCCTGACCCCTTCCATGCCATGGAAGTGCTCTACCAACTGAGCTATAGCCCCGAAGAACACCCCAAGCTATCAGCGCGCCTCACCGATGCAACTGACGCTTCTCGTCGCCGCGCATGACGCCTAGGCTCTCGGGCATGAGTATTCCAGTCGACCCCGGCCAACTCGAAACCGAACTCAAAAGATACGGCTACTCTGCCTTTCTGCTGACCGTTAGCGACGATCAAACCTCTCACATTGCCCATATGACGTTCCGAGTGGATCAGGGAACTCTGCGCTGTCCGGTAAGCCGCACTGCCGCTCGCAACGTCGACCAACGACCCAAGGTCGTCATCCTCTGGCCGCCTCATGAAGCAGAGGGCTACTCCATGATCGTCGACGCCGAATGCCGGGTCGAAGGAGACGAACTTTGCGTTACCCCAACTTCAGGAGTGCTGCATCGACCAGCAACTCCCACAACCCAAGGGGAGCTCGACTGCGGAAGCGACTGTGCTCCGCTGGGTAGCTGACGTGGCAGGGCCGTTAACTGGCATCCGAATCCTGGAACTAGGGAGCTTCATCGCCGGACCTTTTGCCGGTCAACTCCTCGGAGATTACGGCGCAGAAATAATCAAAGTCGAACCACCCTCACTTGGTGACCCCATGCGAAAATGGGGTCACTGCGACGCCGAAGGCCATAGCTACTGGTGGCCAGCAATCGCCCGCAACAAAAAGTCGATCGCCGTCGACCTTCGCCGGCCCGAGGGACGGTCGGTGGTGCGACAACTAGCAACATGTAGTGACGTCGTTTTGGAAAACTTTACTCCTGGACGACTTGCCGAGTGGCAACTCGGCTACGACGACCTCGTCAGTGACAACCCGGGTTTGATCATGACTCATGTCTCAGGTTTCGGCCAAACCGGTCCTCGCGCAACCGACCCCGGGTTCGGCTCCATTGGTGAAGCCATGGGCGGGATTCGGCACACGACCGGCTGGCCTGACCGCCAATCCACTCGAGCAGGGATAAGTCTCGGTGACGCGATTGCATCCCTTTTCGCGGTAACCGGCACTCTGGCCGCTCTCAATGAACGGCAACAAAGTGGAACCGGTCAACAAGTCGATGTAGCTATCTACGAAGCCGTGTTCGCCCTGATGGAATCAACCGTCGCTGACTACGACCTGGGAGGTCATATCCGAGGGCGCACTGGCTCCGTGCTCCCGGGAGTAGCTCCATCGAACGTCTATCCGACGCTCGATGGAGCAGACGTGCTCATAGCGGGCAACGCTGACGCGATCTTCCGACGTATCTGTACGGCCATGAACCGAGCAGATCTTGCCGATGATCCGCGTTATGCGACTCACGAAAACAGGGGAGCCAACCAATCAGAACTCGACGACGCTATTTCGGCATGGACAGCTACCCAAGGCGTAGAAGAGCTCGAAGATTTACTCGAGGAACACGGTATTCCTTACGGCCGAATCTTCACCGCGCCAGACATGATCACGGATCCGCAATTCGCGGCCCGCGAGTTGATTCAGCGGTACGAAGACGAAATCTTAGGACAACAGGTCCCGATGGCCGCTCCGGTACCGCGATTTTCCCGCACTCCGGGTGAGATTCAATCCACCGGCCCGGCGTTAGGTCAACACACCAACGAGATACTGAAAACCGTCTGCGGATATGACCACGAACGGATTCAGGGGTTGCGTCGAGACGGCGTCGTCGCTTGACGAGCGCATCAATTGTCGACCGTTCTGGTTCTTGGACCTGATCGAAGAACTTGCGCAGGCAGCTGGCGCCCAACCAATTCCTCAGCCAACAGCCCGCACTCGATCAACTGTTCGAGATCAATACCCGTTGAGGCGCCCAAATCTTCGATCATATGCACCACGTCTTCCGTAGCAACGTTGCCCGTAGCTCCTGGCGAATAAGGACAACCGCCTAACCCTCCAATCGCCGCATCGAAACGGCAAACACCTTGCTGCATAGCGACCAGGATGTTGGCCAAACCAGTGTTGCGCGTGTTGTGAAAATGGAGACCGATATGAGATATGTCAATGTCGACCTTGCCAAGTGCGTCTAGTAGTTCCAGAACAACTCTGGGAGTCGCCATACCGCTGGTATCACCGAAGGACAGACCGTCAACTCCCGCTTCATCTAAAACTCTTCGCGCGTAGAGGGCAACGCGATCAGGAGCGATATCGCCCTCGTAAGCGCATCCGAATGCCGTTGACAGAATTGCTTCGACTGGGGTGTCTTGCCCATGTGCCAAATTAGTCAACTCGATTATCTGCCCAACCGAATCTTCGGGAGACATATTGATGTTCTTTCGGTTGTGCGTTTCCGAAACCGACATCACAACTTCAATTTCGTCGACGTCGCATTCAAGAGCATCCAGAGCGCCCCGCTCATTAGGGACTAAAGCGCGGTAGCGAACTCCCGGAACTCGGGTAATGCCCCGCATCACTTCAGCAGACCCGGCCATAGGTGGGATTGCTTTCGGATGAACAAATGATGCCGCTTCGATCGCGGCAAGGCCGGTTCCCGACAACGCATCAATTAGAGCTATGCGTTCTTCGACCGGAATCGTCGCTTCATTTTGCAACCCGTCGCGGGGTCCAACTTCGCGAATCTCCACCGACTTGGGAAGATCCGCTCTCACGTCAAGCCGCCTTAAGGTCTTCAAACACCTTGCGCCAACGTTTGGCATCGGAGCGGTACGGGGCGTAGAAACTCAGACGCTGGACAACGTCACCGAAGCGCTGCTTCAATTGTTCTGCTATCTGCTCTGGCTCTCCGACGACTGCGAAGGCATCAAGAATTTCGTCGTCCACCAGGCTCCCCATCTCCACCCACTTACCTTCTTTCGATAGGGAGTTGAGTTCAGTTTGCATGTCACCCCAACCATGGCACTCCAACACACCCCTATAGGCGGGAGTTGACCCGTAGAACGCGATCTGCTGACGAGTTCCTTGCTTGGCTTTCTCGATTTCCTCCTCGTTGTTGCCTGTTACAACAAACAAGGGACCCGAGATCTCCACATCAGAAAGGCTACGCCCAGCTCTCGCAGCACCCCGCTCCAACGCAGGAAGGGTCTCCTCACGTAAATACTTCTCGGTCGTAAAGCCGTGGGCGAGAAAAACGTCACAGGTTTCACCGGCGACCTCAGTCATCAATGGTCCAACCCCCGCTAACGCCATCTTGGGGGCCCCATAAGGATTTTCGCCAGGATGAAAGAACGGTGTCATCAATGTGTGTTCGTAAAAGTCGCCGCGGAAGTCGAGCTTCTCTCCGGTGTTCCAACTATTCCAAATTGCTTTGGTTGCCAGAATCATCTCGCGCATCCGAGCTGCCGGTTTTGACCATTCCATCGAAAAGCGCCGAGTGATGTGGGCCTTAATCTGGCTGCCGAGACCGAGAGTGAAGCGTCCCTTGGAAATTAGCTGGATGTCATTGGCGCTGTATGCGAGGTCCATCGGGTTTCGGGCGAACCCAACCACGATGCTGGTTCCCAACTCAACCTTTTCCGTCGCTTGCGCCATGAGAGGGAGCATCGTGAAGGGGTCATGGTTTGTCTCTGGAACCCAAAGACCGTCATAACCAATCTCTTCCTGCTCGCGGGACTTTTCGGAAATCCCGTCAAACCCACTGTCAACACCTATACCGCCGTCGATTTTCATGCGCCCGAACTTAGTTCAGCCTTGAGTCCAGTGCCGCAGTCCGACGGTGCCTAGACGCCGAGGATGCTTGCGGCTCGCTCCGCGAGACGAACAACGCTCTCGGGGAACAGTTCGACCTCGTCGGGAATTTCGGGGTTCGCACCACCCATATATCTAGCGTGGACCCCTTCCAAGATGCACGCTAAGCGCCAACTCGCAAACGCGAAGAAGAACTCGATTCCACTGGTATCTCGCCCTGTTTGGATTTGATAGCTCGCGATGAGATCGGTTCGACTCGGAAACCCGTCGGCGATAGTCGCAGCATCGCCAAGAGGCAAGAATTCATCGATCGGCTCACTCCAATAAGCCAACAGGATGCCTAAATCCGCCAGAGGGTCGCCCAAAGTAGAGATCTCCCAGTCAAGTACTGCTGCAACCTCTCCTTCCTCGCTAACGAGACAATTATCCAGTCTGAAGTCTCCGTGGATCAGCGTGGCCTCTCGCTGTTCGGGAATATCGTTCGCCAAAACGTCATGGACTCTTTCGATGAGAGGTAACTCGCGGGAAGTCATCGCGTTGAACTGTCGTAACCATGTGCGTAGCTGGCGGGCCACGTAGGCCTCGCGCTTTCCAAGATCAGAGAGACCGGTCGACTCAAGATCTACCGAATGCACAGCAGCTAACGCCCCAACAAGTTGCTCACCCAGATGCCCACGTTTTTCGGCCGGGACCATGGCTGCCGAGTTCTGATCCCTCAACACGTGGCCGTCGACAAAGTCAGTGACATAGAAATCTGCACCGATTATTTCCGGATCAGTGCAAAGCCCAACAACCGGTGGCACAGGCACCGGGCTATCAGCGAGAGAAGAAAGCAGCCGGTGCTCTCGAACCATGTCATGTGCCCCGCTCAAGACATGGTCTAAAGGTGGTCGACGAAGCACCCATCTGCGACCGCATTGGTCGGTCACCAGATATGTGAGATTTGAGTGACCGCCCGTTATCAGATCAAACTCAAGTGGTTCGTTAAGAGTTTCGACGCGACTGGACAACCATTCCGTCACCGGTGTTTCCTCAATACCCTGGACCACGGCACTCCTCAGATTGGTTTGATCTCGAACCTACATCCTGTTGAGATCTATTCTCCTGTCGGAATATCTAGCCCCGCAATGAAAGGCTGAGACATGATTGACGTCACGGACCAAGACTTCGAACAGCAGGTCGTCGAAAAAAGTCATGAAGTCCCCGTGATCATCGATCTATGGGCCCCATGGTGCGAACCGTGCAAAACACTCGGTCCGCTTCTTGAAAAAGTTATTGATGCCCAACAAGGCAAAGTCATGGGCGTCAAAATCAATATCGACGAAAACCCTGGGGTATCGCAAGCTTTCCAGGTCCAATCGATACCCATGGTTGTGGCCTTCAAAGACGGTCAGGCAGTCGACGGCTTCATGGGCGCCCAAGGTGAACCCATGCTGCAAGATTTCATCAAGCGCCTCCTACCATCGGAAGAAGAAACCCAGATCGACGTGCTTGTTTCTGCCGGTGACGAGCTGTCCCTCCGCGCAGCTCTAGAACTTCAAAGTGACCATCCCTCAGCGGTTCTCGCCTTAGCAGAGTTACTGGTTCAAGATGGCCGCACCGATGAAGGACTGGCTCTGCTAGAGCGAATTCCTGAATCGTCTGAGAGTCGGCGAATAGCAGCCCTTGCAAGAACATCGGACAGCTCAGGAGAATCCGACGAAGTTGATGCGGAATTAGAAACCTTGCTGGGTCAGGTCAAGACCGACGACTCGGCCCGACAACGATTTGTTGACCTTCTGGAAGTAATGGGTCCTGAGGATCCTCGAACCGCTGAGTGGCGCCGCAAACTTTCAACAGCGCTCTTCTGAACCTGAGGTCTTTGGGCGCTGAGAGGAACCAACAGGTTCACACCAGACGTGGTCGGAGTAGGAAGCTAACGTCAAAGGCGTGAGTAAGGTCTCGGTCCAGGTGTTCTCAGGTCCCGAGCCATCTCTCATTGGCGACGCGGTTCGCCAACGGATCGACCAACTCGTCGGCGAACAGGATCGATCTCTTGTCGTTGAAGAACTCTCTGGCGAGGAGTACACCATCGACCAGGTGGTGGATGCGGTACAAACACCACCGCTGCTTTCCGATCGTCGAATAGTGGTGGTCCGAGGGTTTAACCGATTCAAATCTGAAGAACTCGGTCCATTAGTTGAACTTCTCCGTGACCCGCCAACGACCACCGACCTGGTCGTGGAGTGGGGAAGCGGAGCTGTACCGAAAAAATTGCTTGATGCGGCGAAGTCCACAGGCGGTGAACAAATAAAGGTTGCTGCCCCAGGAACCGGACGGACGCGAAACACTTGGTTCGAAGAGCGATTCCAGGCTTCCTCGCTGAAACTCGACTCAGTAGCCCGTCAACTGCTTGCTGAGCATCTCGGCGAAGACGTCGCTCGCTTAGCTGGACTGATGCTGACTCTTGAAGGTGTTTATGGCTTCGGGGCTACTCTCGGCGAAGCCGAGGTGATGCCCTTTCTAGGTGACGAAGGTGGCGTGCCTCCATGGGATCTCACCGACGCAATCGATCGAGGCGATATGACTGCAGCCCTTGAGGTTTTACAACGCATGTTGAGAGCTGGCGCACGTCATCCCCTTCAGGTGATGGCCACTCTGCACTCACATTACGAACGAATGCTTCGTCTTGATGGCACGGGCATCTCCAATGAAAAGGACGCGGCAGTGCATCTTGGTATGAAAGGTTCAAGCTTTCCCGCTAAGAAGGCGCTCAATCAGGCCCATCGGCTCGGATCAGAAAAGATTCGTCGAGCAATTGAGCTATTGAGTGAGACGGACATTGACCTGCGAGGCAAGTCC
>DASCSY010000092.1:0-8306 GCA_034399415.1 Acidimicrobiales bacterium | reverse complement strand
TCTCTGTCGAAACCCAAATCGTTGAGCTAAGAAGAGTCAGTTCGACGTGGCGACAACGAATTATTCGACAAAGCGACGGCAAGGACCTCGTCGAAGCTGAACTTACGCTCGGGGTGTGCGATCTGTCCGGGAAGCCCACCAGACCTCCCGCCGACTTGAATGTATCCCTGTCACGCTTAACGGAAAACGACGAGTAGCGCCACTGACGGGCCGGTGCGCAGCGGACGCCAAGTCACACCACCGGTGTTAAACCGCCATCGATGTTGATAGCGGTGCCAGTTACGTACGACGCGGCATCGCTCGCGAGGAAGAGGGCCAAGTTAGCGAATTCTTGAGGATCGCCCATGCGTCCGATGGGAATTCGGCGTCCCATGTCGCCGATGAACTGATCGAAGGTCTGGTTGCTGTCGGCGGTCTCCCACCTCTTGACCCACTGATGACTTACCAGAAGGCCAGTGTTGAGAGCGTTTACCAAGATCCCGTCCACCGCGAACTCGTTGGCCAATGCTTTGGTCATTGCCATTCCCGCAGCGCGAGCGACCGACGTGGGACAACTGTTGGCTCCGGGCGCCTTAGCGGCAGAGTTCAACGTATTGATGATCCTCCCCCAACTTTGTTGCTGCATGGCTGGTATGCACAGTCGACACAATCGAACAGCGGAGAAGAACTTGAGGTTGAAATCTTCCAACCAGCTTTGGTCGTCTACCTTCAAGAATGGCTGTGCGTTTGAGGTGCCAGCGTTATTCACGAGCACGTCGATCGGACCGAAAAACTCGACCGCCTGCCCGTGGGCTCGCTCAACGTTTGCCCCGTCACTCACATCAGCAGAAATTCCGACGAATCTCCCAAGTGGTCGGATACCTTCCAACGCCGCAACTGTTTCTTGAAGCGGGGATTCTTCTCGGGCGACCACTGCGACATCTGCTCCCGCCGCGGCAAACGTTTCAGCCATGGCTCGGCCAAGACCCCGGCTGCCACCCGTAATCAATGCCCGCCGTCCGGTAAGGGTTATCTCCATAGGTCGAAACTACATCTGAATATTCATCAATGTTTGCCATCCCAACGCATCAGCCCCTCTTGGACACACGTTGCAACCAAGGCGCCGTTTCCGTCAAAAAAACGACCACTTCCCAAACCTCGGGCTCCTCCGGTACTTTCGACTCGCTGCTCATACAGAAGCCATTGATCGGCGATTGGTTCGCGATGAAACCACATTGAATGATCAAGGCTCGCGCCTTCAAGGCGTTCATCCTGCCAGCGGAAGCCGTGCGGAAGTAACACATGATCAATGAGGGTCGCATCGGCCAGATAGGCAAGCGCTACCTCGTGGAGACAACGATCTTGGTTCAATTGCTCACTCAGCCGAACCCACATCAACTGAGGTTCTGTGATGGAGACTCCTTCAGGAAGATCGGGCGGATTGATATACCGAATCTCCATCGGCCGTTGCCTTCCATGCCAAGGGCCATCAACGTGCGGAGCTGTGGATTCCCAAAACTCGTTGTATGACACCAATTCTGTGTCGGGTTCGGGGACGTCGAACTGTGTCGGGGGTGACCACGCCAATCCCGGTTCGGGGACTTGAAAAGAGATAGTCGTCCGGAACCGTTCAACCCCCTCTTGATAGGCGATTACCTCCCGAGTGCTGAAGCTTCGCCCGTCCCGGATGCGTTCAACGACAAGTTCTGTAGAGGCGTTAACATCACCGGGACGCAAGAAATAGGAATGGGTCGAGTGGACGAACCTGTCATCGTCGACAGTTAACTGAGCAGCCCTAAGGGTATGGGCAAGGAATTGCCCCCCAAAGGTTCGTTGCCCCTGTTCAGGAGCAGTTGGAGCTACAAAGCTTCCATCATCTGCGAGTTCCAGTTTCATGAGGTCTGCAAACACGTCGGACACTTGAATGAACTTAGCGAGCTAGAGACCTGTAGAGCGCTCTAGGCTCGCTGAGTCGCCTCAAGATTGGAACCATGGGTGAGTTGGGAAGCTGAGATCGAAGAATTGCGTCGACGCGAAGCGTTCGCTGATGAGCTTGGTGGCGCAGAAAAAGTTGAACGGCAGCACTCCTTCGGGAAATTAACCATTCGCGAACGAGTCGCGGCGATCGTCGACACAGCCACATTTCACGAAATAGGTAAGACCGCTGGCGTCGCGAGCTACGACGAGGAGGGAAACCTTGTCGCCCTAACACCATCAAACTTCGTGTTCGGATTAGCTCGAGTGGATGGGCGACCAGTTTTGATCTCAGGGGACGACTTCACCGTTCGAGGGGGTTCTGCCGACGCGACACTCCCTGAGAAACGAAACACAGCAGAAGGAATGGCTTTGGAGCTGAAACTTCCTCACATTCGGCTCGTCGACGGGATGGGAGGCGGGGGATCAGTCAAGACCATCGAAACTGCCGGACGAACCTATATTCCCCAACTAAGAGGCTGGGAAACTGTGGTTAACCACTTAGCGATCGCTCCGTCGGTGTCGTTGGCTCTCGGTTCGGTCGCAGGTATCGGTGCCGCGCGTGTAGCTACTTCTCACTACTCGGTGATTGTTCGCGAAAGTGCCCAAATGATGATCGCCGGTCCTGCTCTTGTCGAACAGGCCCAGCTAGGTGACCACGGCAAAGAAGAACTTGGTCACGCCGACATCCACACTGCCAACGGAGCGATAGACGACGCGGTGGATTCCGAGGAGCAGGCCTTCACCTGCGCCAAAGCTTTCCTGTCTTATTTGCCATCGAATATCGACGAGACCGCACCCCGAACAGCGACAGACGATCCGACTGCTCGTCGAGATGAGTTTCTTTTGTCTGCCGTGCCACGCGAACCCCGCCGGGTGTACCAGATGAGAAAGATCATTGATTCAGTCTTCGACTCCGACTCATTTTTTGAGATAGGACGGTCTTGGGGGAAATCGATTATCACTGGATTTGCTCGGCTCGACGGGTACCCAGTCGCCGTGTTCGCTGAAGATCCGTACCAGTATGGTGGCGCGTGGACTGCGGACGGCTGCCGCAAACTCATTCGCCTGCTCGATACCGCTTCCACTTTCCATTTACCAGTCGTTCACCTTGAGGACTGCCCGGGATTTCTCATCGGGAAAGAATCAGAAGAGAACGCAACGATTCGCTATGGGTCGCAAGCACTTGCCGCGTTAGGTCAACTGACGACTCCGTTCGCGTGTGTGGTGATCCGGAAAGCGTTCGGGGTAGCCGGAGCCGCAAATAACAAACCGGGCTACAGAAGCCTCCGCTACGCATGGCCGTCCGGTGATTGGGGTTCACTGCCGATTGAGGGAGGAATCGAAGTTGCCTACAAGCAGGATCTAGCTGATGCTGAAGACCCCGAAAGCCTTCTCGAAGAGATTAGAGACAGACTCAACCGAGTGAGGTCGCCACACCGTGCCGCGGAGTTCTTCGAGATAGAAGAAATTATTGATCCACGCGATACGCGCCCCCTTTTGTGCGAATGGGTTGAACTAGCTCAACGCGCCCTCACTCTTGGCCCTACGTCATTTAGCTACCGGCCTTAGCTATTGAAAGCTGCTCCGTGCCATAGATTCAGCGCGGAGGGGCGATGTCATGATTCACTAATGGTCGTCCGCGACCTAGGAAAATAGATGCAACCGACCTACAGCCAAGAGGCCGAAACATATCGCCAAAAAATTCAGGCGTTCCTGGGTGAACATTTGCCAGACAATTGGACTGGACTTGGAGCGCTTGATCAGCAAGCGCGCCATCGCTTTGTCGAAGAGTGGCGCACACTCCTTGCAGAAAATCGTCTTCTCGCCGTTTCCTGGCCCGAAGAATATGGGGGCGCTGGCCTCAGCGAAATTGAACGAATCGTGCTTGCTGAAGAGTTTGCGAAAGCTGGGGTGCCCGAGGGAAACGAAAATGACGGTTTCTCCATCACTATGGTCGGAAACGCAATTATCCAGTGCGGAAGCGAAGAACAAAAACGCCACTTTTTACCGCGAATAATTAGTGGCGAAGATCGATGGTGTCAGGGATATAGCGAACCGAACAGTGGCTCGGACCTCGCCAATCTCGGGACTCGCGCAGTTCTTGATGGGGACGAATGGGTGATTAACGGCCAAAAGGTCTGGACATCGAGTGGTCACACTGCCAACTGGATCTTTGTCCTGTGTCGAACTGCGCCGGAAGCTCCAAAACACAAAGGCATTTCATTCCTCCTTGTTCCGATGGAACAAAACGCAGTTGAGTGTCGACCAATTATCAACATCAGTAACCGACATGACTTCAACGAGGTGTTCTTCAGTGACGCCAAGACCGCGAAAGAAAACGTGGTGGGAGACGTCAATGACGGTTGGCGGGTGGCGAACGTACTCCTTGGGTTTGAGCGAGGTCACGGCGCGACCACCGATGCTGTCCGATTTCGCGACGAACTTGACAGAGTTGCTGGTGTCGCGCGAGAACGTGGCGCTCTCGGCGACCCGCTTGTGCGTCAGGATCTCTCACGGGCGCACAGCAAAGTCGAGATCATGAAATGGATGGGCCAACGACAGGTCACGTCGGTGCTCGCCGGCAATCCTCCGGGTCCAGAATCCTCTTTACACAAGCTTCTGTGGAGCGAATATCACCAGTGGTTCACCGAAAAGACCATGCATGTACTCGGAGCGGACGCCATGACGCCGAGCGGTGATCCGGCGGCGCACGGCATACAAACTGACGCGATTGGTGCGCGATTTTCGACGCTTGCGTGGGTACAGACAATGCTTGGTGCACGACCGGGCACTATTTACGCGGGCACCTCGGAAGTGCAAAGGAACATCATTGGTGACCGCGTCTTGGGTCTCCCTCGAGAGCCGCGAGCTGACAGCGGCCCTTGGAACGAAATTGGCAAAACCTAAGAATTTGGACTGAACTGCATTAGATCACAGGGGGGGCACAGCGAACATGAATTTGCGACTCGATGGAAAAACAGCGCTGGTAACAGGGGGCTCAGCTGGTATCGGCAAAGGGATCGCGACAATCTTTGCTGCAGCGGGAGCTCAGGTAATGATCACCAGCCGCAAGGCCGAAAAATGTGAGGCAGCGCTGGTTGATATTGGTGGTGACAGCGACTACGTAGCTTCGCACATCGGACAACTTGAGGAAGCGGAGCGAGTGATTGACGCGACAATCGAACGATTTGGCGCGGTCGACATTCTTGTCAACAACGCCGCGACGAATCCATGGGCGGGACCAATGATCGATTGCGATGTCCCACGGTTAGATAAGACCTACGAAGTGAACCTTCGAGCTCCTTTGCAGTGGACTCAGACAGCGTGGCAAAGGTGGATGCAGGAACATGGAGGATCAGTTATCAATATCGCCTCAGTCGGAGGTCACACGACCAGCGAAGCCTTAGGCGTGTATTGCATGTTCAAAGACGCCCTCATGCACATGACACGACAACTAGCTGCAGAACTGGGTCCCAAAGTTCGGGTGAATTGCATCGCACCAGGTTTGATTCGCACCGATTTTGCAAAGGTTCTGTGGGACGGCCCGCGGGGCCAAATGATTTCCGATATGTTGCCGCTCCGACGGCTCGGAGAACCCGAAGACATTGGGGAAGCAGCCCTTTATTTGTCGGCGGGAGCGTCTTGGATGACCGGCAACATTCTCAATATCGATGGCGGCGAACTTATTCGTATCGCTGGTGAGTTGCCTCTTGAGGAGGGGTGAGAACTAAGAAATGGCGGATCCTTCCGCTTCTGACCTGGACCTTTGTTGTATGGGTTTCTCGAGTTCGGAATGTGTTAGTCAATCAAGATCTTGATCGCGCCGGTGTTGTTTGGAGACTGGTAGCGGCGGGAATCTTTATCGGGTCGGCTCTGTTTGTGCTGGTACAACTAATTTCCGGTGGCCCCAAACGCGCATCGCTTAACTGGTTAGTGGCCTGGTCTGTCGGGTTCTGGGTAATCCGTGGAGGAGAAATCTTGATCGACGGCGCCTGGTCTGTCGGATTCAAAGCTATCCACGCCGCGTTGATGGCCACCACATTTGCAACGGCTGCGTTAGCGATTTCAGGATCTCGCCTGCCCGAGTGAAGCGACTCCTCGGAACCAAGCCCACACTGTCGCCGGGTCCTCCACCATCGCGTTATGCCCCAGTCCGTGAAATACGTGAGGCGCATCAGTAGGCATACCTTTGTGATCAGTTGGGGACACCAGGGGGTCGTGTTCTCCCAGCGACATAAACACCGGTGCTAACAAACCTTCGAACATCTCTGCGAAAGAGGGTGTCCCGGTCCCTACTAGAACGGTGCGCGGATCCTGGCTCGCCCGCCAACCCTCGGGAGTACTTATTACCCCTCGTTCAGTTATTGGACTATCCGAAGCCACTACTCCGAATAATCCCGAGAGTTTCAAGAACCAGTCGGAAGCTCCTTGGCGGTCATCAAAGAAGCGTGAAGGTTTTGCTGCGATGTCAGGAAGTTTCGCCAACTCCTCGTCGGACCAAACAATCTTTACTCCAATAGTTGCGACCGTTTCGGGGGGATGGCCGAACAAACCAGTCGCGAGAGCCGCCCCAACTCCGCCTCCCATCGAATGTCCAAGGACGACGTAGGGTTCGTCAAGGCCCAGCAGTTCTGCTACATCAGACGCCATGGCCCCAAAGGAGTAAGTGTCGGTCCAACGTTCGGATCCGTGACCGCGTAAGTCAGGCGCGAGAACCCGCCCCGTCCATGCCGCCGTCTCTATGAGCGGATCCCATACCTGAGAGGTTGCACCGAGACCATGGAGGAGCACGAGAGTGGAGGCAGATCCGGTCATCCGTTAATCGTAACGTTGCCTTGTTACCGAAGGTGTTGCTTTCGCGATGGGCGACGCTTGGATCAGTCGACTAGATCGTCGCTGCGAACACGAGCTTTTTCAGCTGCAAGATGGTCCGGTAGGACGCGGCCGAAGAGCTGCATCGTGCGTTCCACCCGACCAATGACCCCAGGGCTTTCTGTGTAAGCGAAGATGGCTGCATGGCGCGGGCAGCTTGCAGCTGATACTCGACTTACCTGATGTAACGAATACCGGCCGCGAAAGATCTGCATGTCGCCTGGCTGCAAATCGAGGGTCGTTACTCCGTGACGGTCCCCACTGAGAACCTTGCTGATTCGCTCGAATCCTTCGTCGCTGGCGTTTCTGATAGCTGGGACATATTCAAAAAGGCCGCCCTTATCAGCCTGTTGCACGAGAACCGTGACCGCGAAATCATTGGTGTCGAAGTGCCAGGTGAACAGTTGCCCTGGATCCAGAATGTTTGAGGTCAATCCTGCCAGTGGATCGTCATAACAATAAAGGTCCGGTGCCTCCAAGCATTCAGCCACGAATGCAATCATTTCTGGGGCACGGAAAATCTGATTCATTGGGCCCTCAGGGTCCCAACTGTCACCCGGAATGAAGCCGCTTGAACGTTCGATGAACGTGTTGATCGGATGGTCATCAGGAAACTCAGGATTGTGATCGAAATGGAAATATGGGTTCATTACCTGATCTGAAAAGTGGGTCGTGTGCTTTTGGGAGAGGATCTCCTCGTTCAGGAGGGCAACGCCCTGAGGGTGGACCAGGTCACTCACCACTGCGCAGCCGTCAGCTCGTAGCTGATCTCGCGCGACTGCCACCGAACTCTGATAGTCAGCACTTACTGGTTGATGAAGGGGATATTTTTCCAAATCGATCAGATCGCCTAATGCGTGAGTAGCTGCCATAGAAGTCAACTCACTGTTCCCATGGAGGTGTCCAGTCGCCCTCCATCTGAAATGCCAGTTGAGCGTCCTCTTCGATTCGTTTCGCCACGTGCAATTCTCCTGCGTCACGACCGTATCGGTTCGCGGCTTGTGCGAAAATTGCTTCCGCGGCCTGGGTTAGAGGCAACTCCGTGGGCACCGCCTGTGACAGCCCGGTGATTAGCTTGAGGTCTTTTAGGCAGAGATCGAGAGAAAAACTCGGATCGTAATGTCCGGCGAAAATTGATGGAGCATCATGACGGGCAACAAAGGAGTCGGCCACTGATTCTTTTATCGCATGCCAAAGGGTCTCAAGTCTGATGCCGTTCGCTATCCCCAGAGCGAAACCTTCGCCCAAAGCGGCAGCATGAATAAACCAAAGCTGATTGGTAACCAATTTGACTACATTGCCCGAACCGAGTGGGCCAGTCGGTATTACTAATCCAAGGTTGTTCAGGATCGGTGCGACCCGTTCAACGATGGTTTCGTCGCCGCCAACAAACAACGTCAGTGTTCCGTTACGAGCTCCATCGACGGCACCGGTAACGGGCGAGTCGATTACGTGAACGTCAAGAGGCGCTCCTTGCG
>DASCSY010000091.1:0-8434 GCA_034399415.1 Acidimicrobiales bacterium | reverse complement strand
CACCGAACACACGTCAACGAGAACCTCTGCGGGGCTTTTCGACGTCAGTCACATGGGCATCGTCGAGATGCTGCCCCTCAAGGGTCACGATCTTCAAACAGCAGCAGAGAGTTTGGAGAGAATCACCCCAATTTCGCTAACTGATTTACCACTCACGCAGTTGCGCTACGGCGTCTTAACCAACGACGAAGGTGGAGTCGTCGATGATTTGATCGTCAGTCGAACCGACGCTCACCTTCGTCTTGTATTAAACGCCGCACGAACCGAAGACGACCTCGACTACATAAGAGACACAACTTCTGGGATCGCGGAGATCGTGGTTCGTAGCGATCTCGCTCAATTAGCACTTCAAGGACCAAAATCTTCTGAGGTGCTGTCCCAGTTCTCCACCGAAATAGCTGACCTCAAATTCATGCAGTGGCAAGAGTTTCAGGTAAACGGCACCAGCTGCGATATCAGCCGTAGCGGCTACACAGGTGAGGACGGCTTCGAACTTATTATCCCCGCGGAAAGCGCCGAAGGGGTCGCTGAACAACTTCTAGAAGATGACCGGGTGGTTCCGTGCGGGATCGGAGCGAGGGACACCTTGCGCCTAGAAGCCGGTCTATGTCTCTACGGTCACGAGTTGACCACCAGCACAACCCCAATTGAAGCCGGACTTGCCTGGACTATCCAGCAACGCCGCCGACGCGACGCTACGTTCGCTGGCGCGCAAACAATTTTGGATCAGTTGTCTTCGGGACCGCCGCGAAAACGCGTAGGGATTTCAGCTCTCACCAAGCGCCCAATCCGCGACGGTGCTGAACTTCAATCAACACAACACGACTCGGTGGGCATAGTTACCAGCGGTGGCTTCGGTCCCAGTTGCGATCGACCCGTTGCCATGGGATACGTCGATACCGAGTTTGCCGACGCCGGAACTTCGTTGGTCGCTGACGTCCGAGGAAAACAGGTTCCTTGTGAAGTCACCTCACTTCCATTTATCCCCCACCGATACCAAAGACACTGAGATCCACAAATGACCCCTGACTCGCCAAGCGACTTCGTTCACAGACACCTAGGTCCCCGAGCCTCAGATATTGAGTTGATGCTCTCCGAGCTCGGTTATTCCAACATTCGAGACCTTTGTGATGCCGCCATTCCGGCGTCAATTCGGGGACGCGGTGACCTCGAACTCCCTCCGGCTCTGGATGAACTCCAAGCCATATCTCGTATCCGTGAGCTTGCTGATCTAAATCATCCAGCGAAGTCCCTGATCGGAATGGGTTATCACGGCACGTTCACTCCCGCCGTTGTGGTTCGGCGAATACTAGAAAGTCCAGCTTGGTACACCGCGTACACCCCGTATCAGCCCGAAATAAGTCAAGGACGCCTTGAAGCCTTGCTCAATTACCAAACAATGGTCTGCGATCTGACCGGAATGGAGATCGCGAATAGTTCGCTGTTAGACGAGAGTACGGCCGCAGCTGAAGCCATGACGATGGCCCGACGGCTGAGTCAAAGCAAAGGCGAGAGTTTTTTCGTCGATGCTGATTGTCACCCACAAACCATCGACGTTGTTGCCACTCGAGCCCAAGCGCTCGGCGTCGAAATACAAATCGGAGACCCTTGGGAGGATCTCAACCCAGAAACGTGTTACGCGGTGTTACTTCAATATCCGGGGTCTTCGGGAAAGATCGGAGACCTCGAAGGCATCGCTGCCAAAATGCATGACTGCCAAGGGTTGGTATGTGTTTCGGCTGATCTTCTAGCTCTCTGCCTCATGACGCCGCCGGGCGAACTCGGCGCGGATTTAGTGGTGGGAACTTCGCAACGTTTTGGAGTTCCTCTTGGTTTCGGCGGTCCGCATGCGGGCTATCTGGCGGCTCTGGAAACTCACAAGCGATCTATGCCTGGTCGCCTCGTGGGCGTTTCAGTTGACAGCCGTGGGCGCTCAGCTACGCGATTGGCTCTACAAACCCGCGAGCAGCACATCCGGCGAGAAAAAGCTACGAGCAACATTTGCACTGCACAAGTGCTTCTCGCCGTCCTCGCCTCAATGTACGCGGTGTGGCACGGGCCAGATGGGTTAACGAAAATCGCTCAAACGGTACATGAGCTGACGTCGCTCCTCGCAGAGAATCTCCGAAACTCCGATATCGCTGTGTTGAACGAAACCTTCTTCGACACACTCACTGTGCGAGTTCCCGACAACGCCGACAGGGTTTTAGAACGTGCTCTCGCTGAGGGAATCAACCTGCGCTTGATTGACTCGGACACCGTGGGAGTGTCGCTCGACGAAACCTGCGACTTGGAAGTCGTGACGTCGTTACTACGTGCGTTTGAGTGCGAGAACCAGATGCCTGACATTTCGCAAACTCCGTCAGGGCTGCCTCTCAAGAATCAACGCAAGTCGAATTTCTTAACCCATCCAGTATTTAATTCCTATCGCTCTGAGACCGAGATGCTCCGATACATCAGACGTCTAGCTGACAAAGACATTGCTCTTGATCGCGGAATGATTCCCCTCGGCAGTTGCACCATGAAATTGAACGCAACTAGCGAAATGGAGCCGATTACCTGGCCCGAATTTTCAGACATTCACCCGTTCGCGCCGCTTGACCAAGCAAAGGGATACCTCGCCCTGATCGCCGACTTGGAGCAATGGCTGCTCGCCTGCACCGGGTACGACGCTATCTCTCTTCAACCCAACGCTGGCTCACAAGGCGAATTTGCTGGTCTATTAGCAATCAGGCACTATCACCAAGCGCAGGGTGACCAAGGACGAGATATTTGCCTGATCCCATCCTCAGCCCACGGAACCAATGCAGCTTCAGCGGTTATGGCCGGTCTTCGGGTGGTGGTCGTTGACTGCGACGAGAGCGGAGATGTCGACCTCGCCGATCTTGACGAGAAGGTGAGCAAATACGGGCAAGACATCGCGGCGATGATGGTGACGTATCCCTCTACTCACGGTGTTTTTGAGGAAGGCATCGGGCGAATTTGTGACGTCATTCATGACGTTGGAGGGCAGGTGTACATCGATGGAGCCAATCTCAACGCATTAGTGGGGTTAGCCCACCCTGGGCATTTTGGTGCTGACGTAAGCCATCTGAACCTCCACAAGACGTTCTGCATACCTCATGGCGGGGGCGGACCCGGTATCGGCCCGGTTGCAGCGAAGAGTCATCTCGCCCCGTTTTTACCAAACCATCCAGTAGTGCCCGAAGCCGGACCCAAGTCTGGTCCCGGCGCAATTTCTGGCGCTCCGTGGGGATCGGCGGGAATTCTGCCCATCCCGTGGATGTACATCGCGATGATGGGATCGGAGGGTCTCGAACAAGCCACCAGCGTGGCGATTCTCAACGCTAACTACATTGCGGCTCGACTAAGCAATATTTACCCGGTGCTCTATCGAGGCAAGAGTGGACTGGTGGCTCACGAATGCATACTGGACTTGCGTCCGCTGTCTGATGTTGTCAGTGTCGACGACGTCGCAAAACGGCTTATCGATTATGGGTTTCACGCTCCAACCATGTCGTTCCCTGTCGCCGGCACATTGATGGTGGAACCAACCGAAAGTGAATCGAAAGAAGAACTCGATCGATTCTGCGATGCCATGATCAACATCCGCAACGAAATCTCTCGGATTGAGTCTGGAGAATGGCCAACAGAGAACAACCCGCTCGTTAACGCTCCGCATCCGGCTGAAGACCTCCTCACTACGAACTGGGAGCATCCATACACACGCGAAGAAGCTGCTTACCCGATGCCGTCAATCCGGCAAGACAAATACTGGCCACCGGTCAGCAGGATCGATGGAGCACACGGAGACCGCAACCTTGTGTGCAGTTGCCCGGAGCCGAAAGCGTACGAGGAACTCTAAGAACACTAAGCTTTAACAAGAACCCCACGACTAGCGTCAGAGTGTGGCTTTAAGCGACCCGAAGATTCTAGAAATGCCAGCGGACCCAACCTTGGGGGCCATGCCCTGGTATCACCACATCGTCGACTGGGCCCACGCGGAAACATTGGGATTATCAGATGAACAGCTGGATTTTCACGATTCCTCGCCTGAGAAAGAGTGGATGTGGTGGTCCTGCAGAAGACAAGTTTCTCATATCGCCTGGGATTCGTTGGTATTCACAAAACGACGCGCAGGCCATTTCTTGTGGCCCGACGGCGACGTTCCGCAACCAATCGATTGGCGCGAACACCAAATGGGTCCAGAAAACAAATGGGACCGGGTTCTCGATGAAACTCTTTTCTGGGAGCTACCCGAACTGTTCGCTCATCTCCAACTCGGTGTGGGATGGCTAGACCAGGTCGTTCAAGAGCAACCCATCGAGGTGCTGCGCTCTGATCTTCGGACTGTGAGAGGAACAGATTTCTGGAAATATGTAATTGAGACACTCCCGAGGGGCGCCAACTTCTCCGCTGAAGATAAGCGAGACATCACTTACGACCTCGAAGGGTCGTTGTGGATGGTTTTCTACGAAATGTTGACCCACATCCGAACCATTCAACGGCTCAAGCTTCACCAAGGCTTAAAAACCGCGGTAGAACTTCCAAGAGTCGGCTATCTGCGCCTCCCGCATTACTGGGGCGACACTGACGACAACGGGCCCGGAATGCAAAGACTATGACGCCGAACATCATCATCGACTGCGACCCCGGACACGACGACGCGATCGCGATCATGATGGCTGGTCAACTCACCAACATCCTCGGAATCACCACGGTCTCAGGCAACGCCCCGTTAAGCCTTACGACCGAAAATGCTTTGATCATGACGGAACTTCTTAATCTCGACGCTGAAGTGCACGCTGGAGCAAGTAGACCGCTGATGGTCGCACCACGTCACGCCGAAGAGGCCCATGGGAGAAGTGGACTAGATGGACCAGATAGGCCCGAGATATCGCGAGAGGTCGCCAGTAACGACGCCGTGGGCTTCATCATCGAAACAATTCGCGGCACCGATGACGTATGGCTGGTGCCCGTAGGTCCCCTGACCAATATCGCCTTAGCGGTACGGCAGGCGCCCGACATCGTTGATCGAGTAGCTGGAGTCTCGATCATGGGTGGAAGCGCGGGTGCCGGTAATGTCACCGCTACAGCAGAATTCAATGTTTGGGCAGACCCGCACGCCGCCGCGATCGTGTTTGACGCGGGTTTCAAGAAGCTCTTGATGGCCGGACTCAACCTCACCCATCAATTCGGAATAGACGAACAACTGATCGCAGACTTGAGAGCGCTGGGGAATCGGGCAAGCCTTTTCGCAGCCGATCTCTTCGACTTCTATCTTGCCTCTCACCGAAAACGCACCCATGGCCAACGAGCACCTCTCCACGACCCATGCGCTGTTCTAGCTGTAACACACCCCGCGCTATTCGAGTTCCAGTCGAGAAGCGTCCGAGTTGAAACAGACGGTGCGCACACCCGAGGAATGACGGTGGTAGACGAGCGGGGTTGGGGCGAAGAGCCTTTGAACTGCGAGGTCGAATACGGCATCGATCGAGATCAAGGAATGAAGATTCTTCTTCAAACGCTCTCGGCTTATACCTAGGCATAAGCCCCTAGCGCCGATGCAGCCATATACCGTGGAACCGTGACAAGTTTGATTCGACTTACCCAGTACAGCCACGGCGCCGGTTGAGCTTGCAAGCTCGGTCCGAGCGACCTGGCGCACGTGCTGCGTCACCTGCCTAAGCCCGACAACGACGACTTGCTCGTCGGTTCAGAAAATAGTGATGATGCCGCGGTCTGGAGCCGCCCTGACGGTAAAGCTTTGGTCGCGACGGCCGACTTCTTCACACCAATAGTTGACGATCCCATTCTTTGGGGGGAAATCTCGGCTGCAAATGCAGCTAGTGATGTATTCGCAATGGGTGGCACACCGCTCTTCGCTTTAAACCTCGTTGCGTGGCCAAAGGACGAGTTGCCCCTCGAACTACTCTCACAAGTACTTTCAGGCGGCCAACGAGCTGCCGAAGCTGGCAACTGGGTCGTGGCCGGCGGCCATACCGTCGATGGGCCCGAACCGATGTATGGAATGTCGGTAGTGGGCGAAGTCGATCCCGAAGATCTGTTAACAAACGGTGGTGGTCAGCCAGGGCAGACACTGGTGTTAACAAAGCCCATTGGGACCGGACTACTGGCAACCGCGGTAAAGCGATCTGCACCCGATGCAATCGAGACTGGAGGTTCACTAGAAAACATCTATACAGCAGGCACTCAGGAGATGACCAGACTCAACGCCGCCGCGGCCGCAGCAGCGAACCGGGTCAACGCAACCTCTGCGACAGATGTGACAGGGTTCGGCTTGCTGGGTCATTTACACGAACTAACGGCCGCTAGCGGTCTTTCAGCCGTGGTGGAAATCTCGGCAGTTCCTCTGCTCCCCGAAGTGCATCAATTAGTAGAAAGTGGCTTCGTCCCGGGAGGGACTGAAAGAAACTTGAGTTTCCTTGAGCCGTATCTCGAGAACGGCTCCCAAATTGAACGAACTATCCTCTGCGACGCTCAAACCTCGGGTGGCCTGTTGTTTTCTTGCGATCCGGGCGCTGCCCAAGACGCGGTGGCCGAACTGAGAGAATCGGGCCATGACGCCGCAGTAATCGGCAACCTCATCAATGGCTCTGCCGGCAAAATCTCACTGACGAACTGATAACTGGAACCAGAGATAGCAGTGAATCCGAAAACTTCATCCTTTTACGATCGCTTGGGCGTCGCTCGTAACGCGACGAGGAAGATCCTTCAACGCGCATATCGGCGAGAAGCCCTCCGTCATCATCCCGACCGGCAAACGGGTGATGCAGCGGCTATGGGTGAACTGAATGATGCGTGGTTTGTTTTGTCGGATCCCGTCCGACGAGCGGCCTACGACCAAACACTGGAACCAGAGACCTCAAGACGGCACACCCCACCGAAATCTCCTCAGGCACCAAAGCTCGGGCGCAAGGCTGCTTGGTTTGAGGGTCTGAAGTTGCAGGCGATCCGGTTGGGGTACGAAGCAGCACTAAGCGCTAGTCAAGCGCTCGCTCGTCGAAATAATGTTCAACACGCCACATACGAACTTCTCGTTGAAGAGATCGCCGAAAGTTTCGGTGATCGCATTGAGGACCGCGTTCGTCTGGCGAGAAAGGCAGGCGCCGCTCCTCTCGACCTCGCATTGGCTGCTGCCTTGATCGGGTTGAAGGAATACTGCCTGCCCTTTCTCGAAGCCTCTAAAGATGACAATGCTGATCAAGCAACAATTCGTACAGCTCAACTACTTGACCGTATCTGGGACAACCTCGCTCACGGGATTTCACGGGACCTCGAAACAGCTCTTGGGGGCAACCCGAGGACACTTCGTGCCCTTACCGGTAGGCGAGTCTGAGATGTCTACCGCTGTGTACCCGGGATCGTTCAACCCTCCTACCGTCGCGCATCTAGAAATCTCTCAAGCGGTACGCCGGCACTTCAAGATTGACAGCGTTGTTTGGGTCGTTAGTCAGGTAGCTCTGGGCAAGGAAGAAGTGACGAAACCTCGCCTTCAGGATCGAGTTACGGTCTTAGAGGAAGTTGCCTCAGGTCACGACTGGCTCGAAATCAAGCTCACAGACGAACAGCTGCTGGCAGATATTGCGTTGGGCTATGACCTACTAGTCATGGGTGCCGATAAATGGCACCAAATTCAAGACCCCGCCTTTTACGACAATGACCCCGCTCGTAGAGACCAAGCATTGTCAGCTCTTCCTGAAGTGGCGATTGCTCAGCGAGGGCCTTTCGAAACGCCACCCAACATGGTGCTGCCAATTCCGGAAAATTTGAGTTCAGTTTCCAGCACCGAAGCACGCGAGGGTGCGACTTCGATGATGCTTGAACCTGCCCGTAGATTCGACGAATTAACCGGAGCGTGGACCGACCCGAAACGTTACGAAGCATGGCTGATTCAACAAAACTGATGATTCGTGCCGTTCAATCCGCATACCTTTACTTCTGATGACTGACATCTTGGACGTTGACTTGTTGGCTTTCGAACGAGGTGGGAAACGCGATCGCGCTGCCGCTGTCGACGGCGTCATGCAGAGCCTCCGAACAGGATTCGTTTACACCAAGCACGACATCTCCGAAGGGCTTCTCGACGAGACTTACGAGGTTTTAGAAAAGTTCTTCGACCTGCCAGAAGACACCAAAGCGGAATATGTTGCCCAAGGCTCTAGAGGCCAAACCGGTTACACCGGCTTGCTGGTTGAGACTGCGGCTGTGTCCGACATCCCCGACTGGAAGGAAATGCTCAATTGGGGAACTGCGCTCCCTTCAGGCCACCCGCTCCGAGATCGCTATCCCCACCGATATAGCGAACCTATCTTTCCCTCGGATCGCATTCCCGGCGCCGATCAAATTTTGTCGAAATTTCACGAGCATTTAGTTCGGTTGCAAACTCGCTTTTTACGGATCATCGCCTTGG
>DASCSY010000090.1:0-8705 GCA_034399415.1 Acidimicrobiales bacterium | reverse complement strand
CTGGTGGCCAACCATCTTCCAGACCCCTTGGTGGTTCTTAAACACATTCACAGCAGCGACGGCTGATAGCGACGATCCGAGAAGGTTCTCTTCAACGAATACCCAAGCAGCGTGGTCGTTTCCATGGAAGCGAACGTTGGAGGTCAAAAACTGGGGGAGTCCAGGGCCTGAGAAAATCTGTTCGAAAGACACCCGAATTTGATCCCATCCGAAAATTGTCGGCCAGCCGGGATGTGTGCACCACACCTCGTCGGAGTTAACCCAAAGATCAGACATCCCTTGAATGTCCGCTGCTTCAAAATGGGCATAAAAAGAACTGTTGACTGCTTCTAACTCAGACGAGTTGTCCATATTGCCTTGTGGGTTTCAACCGATTAGCGAACAAATATTTCGAGTTGCTCCTTTGTTGATCACCGCGGGTCGGTGATCAACAAAGGAGTCAAAGACGTTACGCGTAAAGAGCCGAAATTTGTAGCACGGCCATGATCACTATCACAAGCGCGTTGAAGCCCCGAAATAATGCGAAGGGAGCTTTGGCAAAGTTTTTTCCCATATTGCTGCCGGCAACTTCGTTGTCCATGTCCTGCATCCCAGCGCCAACATCGGCCAGTACGCCGTCAAACCAAAGAAGAGTCCACAGAGAACCAAGTACTACCCAGGCAGCGATGGCGAGTTGCACAGCGCCGGTGTCTGCCGTTTCTCCTCCCCAGATGATAAATGTGAAGACTCCCAGTACGGAAAAGACGTACGGCAAGATAATCGCCTGAGCGTCCTTACCGCGCATGGCCATTAGCTGAACCCAAGTGTTTTGTTGCATCAGTGGTGTACTCCTTATGTTTCAGTCATTGTGCGACTGGTCCCAACCGAATGAGAACAACATAGAACCATTAGCCCATGCTGCGTAGGTTGACGTCCTAGGTTTCTTCAGATTGGATAAGCGGTCGAGTGGCTAGTGCGCTGAAAGATATGGGCGCCCACCTAAACATTTGCAGGATATGAACGTGACAGACGCTGTAGGGCCAAACCGTGTTTCGAAGTCAGGTCCCGAATTCGTGGTGATCGGTGCCGGGCTTGCAGGGTTAGCCGCAGCTGGCACGCTGCATCGCGCTGGGCGGGAAGTTCTAGTGCTCGAACGAAACGATGCAGTGGGGGGGCGTGTTAGGACTGATTGCGAGAGTGGCTTTTTGCTTGATCGCGGATTTCAAGTTCTCTTGACGGCGTATCCAGAACTTGACCGCCATCTCGATTTGAGTGCCCTGAATTTGCGGCCGTTTCTGCGGGGAGCAAACGTGTGGGATGGGAATTCGTTTGTTGAACTAGCCGACCCGCGTAGTTCGTTTCGAGGTGCTTTGAATGGGTTACGAACGTCGGTGCTGACGCACGCAGATCGGATACGACTACTCAGCCTGGCTCTGCGGCTTCGACGCTCTCGAGTCGGGTTGTTTGATAATGCCGCAGACCGACCAATGCGGCAGTTTTTGACCGAGATGAAATTTTCCGCTTCATCTATTGACGCCATTTGGGAACCATTGTTTTCAGGTATTCAGCTGACATCATCTTTGGAGGGTTCAGCGCGACTTGGTTCTCTGATCCTTCGGTGTCTGATTCTGGGTCCGGCGGCCGTTCCGGCGGCTGGTATGCAAGCCATTCCTGAGCAGATGGCATCGAACTTGCCACCCGGATCGATACGCCTTGGAGCCGAAGTCGTGAATCTCAATGGCACCGAGGTTTCACTGTCGAGTGGAGAAGTGATCGAGGCGGGGAAAGTCCTACTTGCGACTGACAAGACCGCTGCAGTGCGCCTGTTGGGGGGAGCTTCTGATGGTTCAAGGTCTCAGTGGCATGCGTATTTCCGCAGCTCCGAACCGCCGAATGAAAGTAAGGCGATTCACCTTCTTCCGGCCGCTCAAGGCCCATGTAGGAATGTGGCCATTATGAGCAACGTAGCCACAGAATATGCGCCGGAAGGCGAGACCCTCATCGTTGCCGCGGGCCCCACTTCCAGTCGAGAACCTCCGGTCTCGGCGGCACAGGTTCAATTACTTGAGACGTTTGGAGCTAGGAGTGAGGAATGGGAGCTCCTGACGGCTGGAGTAGTTGTCGAGGCCCAGCCTCTCTTTACGCCAGGAATGAAGTTCCAAAGACAGCGAAGTCCTCAGGGCATGCTGGCTGTAGTTGGCGATCATTCCACGACCCCCTCGATCCAGGGCGCATTGGTATCTGGCCGGGTGGGTGCTGAATCCCTGCTAGGGACCTGATTATGTCTTTCTGAGTAAGGGATTGCGATATTTAGTGCTAAACTGACGCCGTGAAGGGAATGCCAGCGCGGTGAGCACCAAAAACGAAACAGCAGAGTTCTTGGATGTGACGGCTCCAGGCTCGTTGCCATTCATTGATTTTGATATCTCTGAATTCAACGAACTAGTGGCCGCTACCGAACAGCTTCAAGGTCTTGGTCACTCCGTAGTTAGAACACCTGCTGGAGCGCTTGTTATCGGTTATGACCCAACGCGCGAGATTCTTCGGGACCCCGACTGGATAACGGTTCTCTCGGGCATGAGCGCCCTTCAAGCCCAAAGCCGCAATGACATCGATTTCGAAGCTCTGATGTCCACAGCTCGCGACATGCTGCCCGACGTCGGTGACCAAGTTGAAATGCGCCCAAACCTTCTTTCGGTCGAAGGGGAAGATCACAGACGGCTGCGACGACTGGTGAGTGCGTCCTTTACGCCGGCAAGTAGCGAAAAATTGCGGCCTTTCATGCGTGAACACGCAGACCATCTCCTCGAACCCATAGTGCAAGCCGGCGGCGGCGACCTCGTAGATGAATTCTGCAGGCCCTACCCGATTCCAATTATCTGTCGACTCCTAGGCATTGATGATGAAGATTCCGAACAATTTGGCCGCTGGGCAGACGTAATATTTTCAGGCCTAGATGCTGATGCCGAAGCTGTCCTCGGCCGTATGGCTGAAATAACGTCCGCGCAAAAAGAGCTTGACCGCTATGCAACAGATCTGGTTGCTGACCGAAAAAGTTGCCCCCACGCAGATCTCGTCAGCGACTTGGTGCAAGCCAGTTATGCGGAGGATCGTTTAAGCGTTGACGAGTTAGTCGCAATGATCGAGGCGATCTTATTGGCGGGAACCGATACCACTAGGAATCAACTGGGATCGCTGTTGGCAGTGTTGGCAACGCAGCCGGAACAATATGAACGGCTCCGAACTGATCGGTCTTTAGTGCCGTCGGCGATTGAGGAATCACTTCGTTACATCGGAGCTGTCCGCACGACAGCTCGAGTCGCCAGCAAAGACCTCACTGTAGGTAATCTATTTTTTCCTGCCGGCACGACGGTATTGCTTGGTCTTCATGCAGCAGGACTCAGTCAGCCCACCGACGGTTTTCGCTTCGACATAGACCGTAGTGATCGTTCTCCGCATTTGGCGTTCGGGCTCGGCGCGCACCACTGTCTAGGAGCGGCGCTGGCGCGCGCGGAGTTGCAAGAGGCCTTGAACTCGTTCTTAGACGCAGTCCCTGCCTATGAGTTGGCGTCCCCGGTTTCATGGAAGCCGTTGTCAATGGGAATATGGGGGCCCGACAAGCTTGAATTCAGAATCCTGGAAGAGCCTTCTGTCCGAGCAAGAATCCCAGCTAATGCCGCTGAGAAAACTGAACGTCAACGACAAGTCCTCGGTTCTGTAGCGCCTGACGCCGAAAACCATTGGATCCAGAAGGCGGATGTTGTTCGACAAAGGATCGTGGCGGGACTTCCGCGCTTGGTGAATGCACCGTCTTTCCCCCCAATTACTCGCCTACTGCACACCAGTCTTCGCTTCGGATGGGCGTTTTGCAGTTGGAGGTTGTTCGATCGGCGACGCTCACCAGACGCAAAACAACATGCTCTCTACAACAAATTGCGGCTAGCGGCGGAACGTTTAGGTCCGACCTACGTCAAACTTGCGCAGCTGATATCCGCAGCCGAAGGGGTGTTCCCTCAAGCCCTTGTTGACGAATGCGCGCGGTGCCGAGATCAAGCTAAACCTTCAAAATGGCGCAAAATTAAGCGAATAATTCATAAGGATCTCGGGCCTTTGGATCAGTCGTTCGAGTCGTTCGATCGACAACCGTTCGCCGCTGCCTCAATCGCCCAAGTTCATGCCGCTGTTCTTAAGGATGGCTCTGAGGTTGTCGTCAAGGTTCAACGTCCAGCAATTCATAAGAAGGTTGTGCGCGATCTACGCGTTCTGGCTTGGATAGCCCCCCGATTGGTGGGAAAGATCCCGGTCTCAGCTCTTGCGAACCCTCCCGCTCTCGTGCAGTTATTCGCCGAGACAATTTCTGAAGAATTAGATTTCGAGCTGGAGGTCGCGAATTTGTTCGAAATTCGCCGGGCCTTAATGACCGGAGACAAGGGTCGGTGGATTGCCCCCGAACCAAACCTGGATATGACCACGACTCGAGTAATAGTCATGTCCCGTGTGTCTGGAACCCCCCTCACCCGATTAGATTCCGACCAACTCAGCGAACACGACGCTAGGGACCTCTTCAGGAACATGGTTGATGGTCTCTTGGAGGGAGCGGCCCTGCACGGTATATTCCACGGCGATTTTCATGCCGGGAATCTCTTCATTTTGGATGATGGAGTTATCGGCCTTGTCGACTACGGCATGGTCGGACGCCTCGACAATGAGAGGCGCGTGGCATTCCTTCGATATGTGACAGGGCTGATGTCCGGCGACGTTCATACCCAGGTTTCCGCGGTCCGTGACCTGGGAGCCTTCTCCTCTGATGTTGATATCGACGAGCTAATCGAGAAATTACAACTGGACCGGGTCGATTTTGACCCTCTTGACCTTACGGAAGAGCAGTTCATATCGGAATTTCAGTCTTTGCTTAAGGAGCTGCTTGCTAGTGGTGCACGCATTCCCAAAGAGCTGATGCTTTTCGTGAAAAACTTTGCCTACCTCGCATCATTCATCCAAAAGATGGATCCCGATATGGATCTTCTGAGTGAGTTTTCTGCGATCAGCGCAGGATTTCTCACGAAACACGGATTTCGTGTCTCGGCTGAATTGGGACTAGCGCTCACCGATTTAGAGGTCTCCGAATCTTCTTTTCGGCGCGCAGCGGGCATTAAAGACGACATCGACGTACTGACATGGCGAGACCTGTCAGAGCGGAGAGAAGTGATGCAAAAAAGATTGACGAACAGTGACAGCGCTGTACGTGTTGGTTTACGGGGGGGTAGGGCATGAACAATGCCGAAGAAATGCTCAGTCTGAACGAGGCTGCCGAACGTCTCGGACTTCATTACATGACTGTCTACAAATACGTCCGCTCGGGCAAGCTGGCAGGCCACAAGAATGATGGCAGTTGGCAGGTCTCGGTATCGGACCTAGATCGTCTTTCCGAAGACCAACCCGCGCCACCAGGTCGAGGTCACCGCGCGCTGGGACAAAAATCTGGGCTCTTTCTTCAGGCGATCATTGCAGGAGATCAGTCTGGATCTTGGTCGGTAATCAGGAACGCTCTTGATAGTGGCGCGACCGTCGAAGACATAATTTGTGAAGTAATTGTGCCTGCTTTGCGATCCGTCGGCGAGGAATGGGCACTCGGTCGACTCCAAATATTTGAAGAACATCGCGCGTCCAGCCTTGTTGTAGCGACGCTCGGACGGATGCAAGCCCTACCGCAACGCCGCGGTCGTCGACGGGGAAGTGTCGTCATAGCTTGCCCGCCCCAAGAAACCCACGGCCTACCAGCAGCAATATGTGCGGAACTTATCCGCAGTCGCGGGTTCACCCCCGTCAATTTGGGAGCTGATAGCCCAACAGAGACGATCGTCCAAGCTGCTGCTTCAAGTGATGAACTTGTCGCGATTGTTCTGAGTACCGTCAGCTCCACCCCTCAAACAGTGATTTTGGAAGTCGTCGAAAACCTGAATAAATCGCTCCCGGACATTCCAGTCATGGTCGGCGGAGTATGGCCGGACCTTCCCGCAAATGTTTTGTCGATCAACGGTTTTCCATCGATGCTGGAACAATTGGAACAGCTAAGTGCCTCCTGACAATTCACTAGTCGTCGTTACGGGAGCGACCGGCTACGTCGGTGGCCGATTAATTCCGCAACTCTTAGCGGCCGGATATCGGGTTCGCTGTGTGGCGCGCCGACCCGAACAGCTATCGGACCGTTTGTGGAAAGATCAAGTCGAGATTGTTCAAGCAGACTTATCAAAGCCAGATGAAGTTTCATTGGCTTTAAAAGACGCAACGAGTGCTTATTACTTGTTGCATTCGATGTCGTCATCTGATGATTTCGCCGAGGTCGAGTCTGCGATGGCATCGCAATTTTCGACTGCCGCAGAAGCAGAGGAACTTCGTCAAATCATCTATTTAGGGGGTTTGGGTCATGACGGGGCCGATAAGTCTGATCACCTTTCCAGTCGTCACCGAGTCGGACGCCTTTTAGCTGCAGGTAAGACTCCAGTGACCGAGCTGCGAGCAGCGGTCATTATTGGCTCCGGAAGCGCTTCATTTGAGATGCTGCGGTCCCTCGTCGAAGTGTTGCCCATCATGGTGGTTCCGAGATGGGTGTCACAGACGCTCTGCCAGCCAGTCGCAATCACCGATGTACTTGACGATCTTGTGCACGTGCTGAACAGACACGAATTTTACGGGAAGACAATCGATATCGGTGGCCCTGACGTTGTCACTTACCAAAATATGATGCACGCATACGCGCGTGTTGCAGGCCTCAGGCGTCGCATTATTTTGCCGGTGCCGGTCTTGACACCGAGGTTGTCATCTCACTGGGTGAATCTCGTCAGCCCGTTGCCCATTCAGCTCGCCCGTCCACTTATTGACTCGCTAACCAGCGATGTCGTTGTTGCTGACCAAGGTCGAGGCTCCGCAAGCGAAGACCCGAACCGCAGTTTGGAAGAATCAATTGGCTATGCCATGTCCACAGTGCAAGGACAAGAGCTACCTACGCGCTGGAGCAATGACCGACGTACCAGCGACGAAGTAGGTGCTGCTGCACCTGACCCCAGCGACCCTTCCTGGGCTGGGGGACGAATCTTTGTCGATCAACGGCAACGTAACTCGGAGTGTGACGGTGCGTCGATCATGGCAGTAGTGCGTTCGCTGGGAGGCAACACCGGGTGGTTGACCTTCAATTGGTTGTGGGCGTTGCGAGGTTTTGTTGACAAACTCCTCGGTGGTGTTGGGCTGCGACGTGGCCGCCGTCACCCGACAGAACTGAGAGTCGGCGATCCGCTCGATTTTTTCGAAGTGGTTGAAGTTCAACCAGACCTATTGAGGTTGCGAGCAGAAATGAAAGTCCCCGGTCATGCGTGGCTTGAGTGGAGTGTCAGTGAGTCTGAAAATGGATGTGTGGTAGAGCAAAAGGCCGTCTTCGTGCCTCGCGGCTTATGGGGTCGTTGCTACTGGCTTGCATTGGTACCTGCCCACGCAGTCATCTTTAAACGGATGCTCAAAGCGATAGTGGACCGTGCTGAGTACGCATCCGACAAGCACCGTGGAAGACGAGAGTTTAGTGACTAAGAAAGCATCATCTTTAGGCATATTGGTCGGTGTTATTTTGGTCGCGATCGTGGCGTTGGGCGGCTCTGACGGATCCTGGGATCGCTTTACGTTGCCACCGGTGGTGATCGGTGCAGCTGCGGCGCTTTTGTTGCAGTGGATCGGTTTCGTTTTTGCTTGGAAATTTCAGTCCGAGCGATTTTTTGATCTGATCGGTTCAGCGACCTTTGGAATGGTGGTCTTGGTCTCAGCGGTTTGTTCGCGAGCAAACCTCGGCTTATTAGATGTGTTGCTTGCTGTGGCTGTGGCAGTTTGGGCGTTTCGACTCGGATCGTTTTTGGTTACCAGAGTGCGTTTGGTTGGGTCCGATGTCCGCTTCGACGCTATAAAACGTGACTTCCTGTGGTTCTTGATGACGTGGACCTTGCAGGGTACGTGGGTGGTCGTCACCGCAGGCCCAGTTATGACCGTGGTTGGCGACGGCATCAGCCAACCCATCGGGATCCTCGAAACTTTAGGAATCGTTGCTTGGGTTATTGGTCTTGGTCTCGAAATAGTGGCAGACGAACAGAAGAAGAAATTTCGACAGGCGGGCAATGATTCCTTCATCCAAAGTGGTTTGTGGGGTAGGTCAAGGCACCCGAACTATTTTGGCGAAATACTGTTGTGGTCGGGCTTAGCGATGGCTGCCGTGCCCTCCCTGAGTGGGTGGCAGCTAGTTACCAGTGTCTCTCCGCTCTTTGTGTGGGCTCTTCTCATGAAAATTTCTGGTGCTCCAATGTTGGAAGCCAAATCAGATCGCCGTTGGGGAAATGATCCGGCATACCTCGAATACAAATCGAAGACCCCACTGTTGGTGCCCCGTTTAAGGTGAAGTGACATCCTCGTTGTTCGTGACCCAGTCATCGACAATCGCCCACTGAGCGTCTAACCACTGAACAAACTGAGTTTGGTCGACCTCCGACCTCGAAGTTCGCCACAGTTTGAATTTGAGCTGAGCCTGTAACGGAACAGCAGCGCGGAGCTGTTGAAGGGACGATATGTCGCTGATACCAACGTGGTTGCAGATGACTATGTCGGCATTTGATTCGGCAAGTGCGGCGAGTGTGCCAGCAGTTCGCGGCGGCAGCACCGAGCGCAGTTCGCTAGCTGATTTAACTCGCGTT
>DASCSY010000089.1:0-8803 GCA_034399415.1 Acidimicrobiales bacterium | reverse complement strand
ACAACCTGTTTTAACTGCGAAGCAGCATGCGGACTAGTTGCATATGTTGACCGCGAAACAGGCGAAGTCGCCAAGTTTGAAGGCAACCCTGAACATCCCGCTTCGAGGGGCAGAAATTGTGCGAAAGGCCCCGCAACCCTCAATCAGGTAAACGACCCGGAGCGCATCTTGTTCCCGTTGAAGCGAGTGGGTACACGCGGCGGCGGCGAATGGGAGAGGATCAGTTGGGACCAGGCTCTAGATGAGATTGGCGCCCGCATACGGACAGCGCTTCTGGAGGAACGACGCGACGAGATCATGTACCACGTTGGCCGACCCGGCGAAGACGGGTACACCGAACGAGTACTGCAGGGTTGGGGGGTAGACGGTCATAACAGTCACACCAATATCTGTTCCTCCAATGCACGGATTGGGTACCAATCATGGATGGGTCACGATCGGCCGTCCTCCGACTACGCCAACGCTGAAGTCATTTTTTTGATTTCGTCACATCTTGAGGCAGGTCACTACTTCAATCCGCACGCGCAGCGCATCATTGAAGCGCAGGAAAAGGGGGCGACTGTCATCTGTGTGGATCCGCGCCTCTCCAACACAGGGTCCAAAGCCGACCATTGGCTGCCTGCTTGGCCAGGAACAGAACCATTCTTACTCCTGGCTCTCGCCCGGCTGTTGTTGGAGAACGGTACCTGGCAATCCGATTTTGTGCGCAGGTGGACTAACTGGGAAACATACCTCGCTAGAACCCGACCTGATCTAGACGTCAAGTTCGAATTATTGGAACAGGCCCTACTTGACGAGTATGGGGAATACACGCCCGAAAAGGCCGAAGAAGTAACCGGAATACCAGCGGCGCAAATACGCCAGATCGCGTCAATAATCGGCGCTCACCCCACAAAGTTCGCATCGCATAACTGGCGGGCCGCAGGCGCCGGCAACCTCGGCGGCTGGCAGACGGCGCGTTGCCTGTTCTTTTTGAATGTGCTCACCGCCTCTGTGGGAACTGTCGGCGGAACTAGTGGAAACGGATGGAACAAGTTCAAACCACATGCGCCACTTGGAGCTCAAAAAATCGAACACTGGAATGAGATGTCGTGGCCTCGGGAATACCCACTGAGCTACCACGAGATGTCAATCCTTCTGCCTCATTTCTTAAACGAGCGGCGCGGCAAGCTAGATACCTACTTCACTCGGGTATACAACCCTGTTTGGACGAATCCAGATGGCTTTACCTGGATGGAAGCACTCCTAGATCCTTCTAAGGTGGAATGCCATGTCGCACTGACCCCAACTTGGTCTGAAACAGCCCTATTTGCTGACTACGTGTTGCCTATGGGTGTCGGTTCTGAGCGTCACGATCTGGCGTCGTTTGAGACTCACGCGGGACGTTGGATCGGTTTTCGGCAGCCTGTCATACGCCGCTTCGCCGAACTTGAAGGTAAGTCAATCGACAAAGACTCTCGGACCCACGAGTTCAATCCAGGTGAAGTATGGGAAGAAAACGAGTTTTGGATCGATCTTTCTTGGCGCATAGACCCCGACGGTCAACTTGGAGTGAGAGAGCATTTCGAAAGTCGCGCAGACCCGGGGCAGCCGATGACCGTAGACGAGTACTACGGACTTATCTTCGCTGAAGAGGTACCCGGACTCGCTGAAGCCGCCGCTGACGCGAATCAGACACCTCTCGAGTTCATGCGTGACAGGGGCGCGTTCGCGGTTCCTACCGACCCCTATCTGCCCCACGAACGCCTGGTTGATCCAACGTCGGTACAAGACTGTGTCCTTGACGAGAGTGGCGTATTTAGAAAGCCGATGACAGCCGGACTGTTCGATGGCTCCGAAGAAGCGTTTACTCACACAGCGCTGGCGCCTTTAGGTGATGGTTCACCGGCTGTAGAAATCGACGGAGAAATCAAGGAAGGATTTCCGACACCGTCGAAAAAGCTAGAGCTGTACTCCACGACGTTGGCTGATTGGGGTTGGCCCGAATATGCAACCCCGACCTGGATCCCAAGTCACGTTCATTGGGAGGACCTTGATCTTGACGGTCAAGAGCGAATTCTCTTGCCGACCTTTCGAATCCCGACACTCATTCACACTCGATCCGCTAATTCGAAATGGTTGAACGAACTCAGTCACCGTCACCCCCTATGGATTCACCCCGAGGATGCCGAAAAGTTGAATATCGGCGAAAATCAGTTAGTGCGCATTACGACGCGCATTGGCCATTTCGTCATTCAGGCATGGCGGACCGACGGCATACGCCCTGGAGTTGTCGCCGCCTCACATCACATGGGACGTTGGCGTACCGGACAAGAGCAAGGAAGGTCATGGGGTAACGGCCAAGCAGACATCGAACATGACGGCACTACCTGGAAACTCAGCCGCCGTGACGGCATGGAGTCCTATTCATCTGAGGACCCTGACAGTGAGCGAATCTGGTGGAGCGACACCGGAGTCCATCAGAATCTCACCTTTGCCGTTCAACCAGATCCCATATCGGGAATGCAATGTTGGCATCAAAGAGTTCGGGTGACACCGGCCGAGGAAGGCGACTCCTACGGCGATGTGGTTGTTGACACAGCCAAATCACGCGAGGCGTATCTGGAGTGGCTTGCTAAGACCCGGCCAGCACCGGGACCTCATGGTCTTCGTCGCCCACTTTGGTATGCGCGTCCCTTGAAACCCACCGTGGAGGCCTACCGGCTTTCTTGAGTTTCGCAGTATGCGACCGCTGCCCGACGTGAGATCATTCAGTATGAGCGCAGACCCGACAGTTACTTACGAACGCACTGGGCGAGTAGCGGTGATTACATACAACCGGCCCGAAGCGCTCAACGCGGTGAACGGCCAGTTACGCAAAGACCTCAACGCTGCCTGGGAGACGTTACGCACCGATGACGAAGCCTGGGTAGCAATAGTTACCGGCAACGGTAAAGCGTTTTGTGCGGGTGCGGATCTCAAGGATCCAGGGAGTTCTGTTGGCAACGATGATCATTCGTTTTGGGAAGTTCCAAGCTTCACTTCCCTTGAGTCCGGCAAGGAGATCTTCAAACCGGTCATCGCGGCTGTCAATGGTTATGCCATCGGGTTCGGTTTAACCATGGTGGCAAGCTGCGATTTTGTCATAGCCTCCGACCGCGCCGAATTCGGATTTCCCGAGGTGCAACTAGGGGTACCCACCGTTCAAGGGGCAGTACGAATGCCCAAGCGTGTCGGTTGGCAAAACGCTATGGAGCTACTACTGCTTGGTGACCGGGTTGATGCACAACGCGCCAAAGAAATGGGATTGGTGATGAAGGTGGTGCCCCACGACGAGTTAATGACAGAAGCCGCCGATCTAGCGGAGAGATTGATCAACAACTCGGCACCACTTGCGGTGCGCGCAACGAAAGAAATTGCTCGGCGGGGCCAAGAAATGGGTTTCGTTGAAGCCATTCGCTTCGGTGAAACAATGCGCAAGGTTGCAGGGGCCACCGAAGACGCGAAAGCGTTTCGTGCTGCCGCCAAATCTGGCCAAAAGCCCACCTGGCAGGGGAGATAGAGTTGCCTTTTGGTGGCACTAGGTGGTGTGTCATCTCTAATTGTTTCGACAAGCTCACAAAATAGAGGGAACGGCAATGGAAATCAGCGGTCACTGCGACGAACGCTTCTCTGTGGTTCAGGACGCGTTCGAATCAAATTTCTTGGCTGACGAAGAACTCGGTGCAAGTGCAGCTGTCACAGTTGAAGGTCAATATGTAGTCGACCTGTGGGGGGGCGAACGCAACAAGAGCGGTGATCCCTGGGAGGAGGACACCATCGTCAACGTCTACTCAACGACGAAGACCATGGCGTCCATTTGTATGCTCATGCTCGCAGACAGAGGGTTAATTGATTTCGAAGCTCCTGTTGCCGACTATTGGCCGAAATTCGCCGCCAATGGGAAAGACTCTGTTCTTGTCCGTCACGTGATGACCCACCAAACCGGTTGTTCAGGATTCCCGAGGCCGGTAACCGTTGAAGAACTTTACGACCACGATCTTATGGCTGACCTTCTGGCCGGGATGCAACCCTGGTGGGAGCCCGGAACAGCTCCGGGGTACCACGCGATAACTCAAGGAACGCTTCAAGCTGAACTATTGCGTCGCGTCGATGGACGCACTCTAGGCACGTTCTTCCGAGACGAAGTAACCAGGCCTCTCAATGCTGATTTCCACATCGGCTTGCCGCTATCTGAGGGACATCGCGTCGCTCAACTCGACGTTCCGAAAGAGGGAATAGATCAGATAGTTGAAGGCCAACCTGACTCAGTTGCTCTAAGAACCTTTCGTAGCTGTCGCTTAGACGGCACCGAAACCGAGACTGATGAATGGCGGAGCGCCGAAATTCCGGCAGGGGGAGGAATTGGCAACGCTCGATCAATTTCACGGGTGCACTCAGCGGTCGCCTGCGGTGGAACCATCGACGGAATCACATTGATGAATCCCGAAACCATAGAGGCCGCTTTAGATCGTCAAACCTTTGACCGAGACTTAGTGCTGGGACTGAATGTTCCATATGGAACTGGTTTCGGTATCAACCATGAACGGATCCCCCTAACGCCAAGCGATCGCACCCTTTACTGGTTCGGATGGGGCGGATCCATGGGCGTCATGGACCTCGATGAAAAAATCACTATTTCTTATGCCATGAACAAAATGGCTGCAGGTTTGGTGGGTGACACCCGAGCATTCAACCTGATAGCCGCCACCTACGCCGCCATCGGAAAATAACTAAACAGCTGACACTGGTTGAGCTCGATACAGCGTGGGGATGCTCTGGATATCTTGAATAACGTCTTGCGGCAAATCAGCAGGAATTTCGGGAGATGCGCTCGCTCCAATAGCGTCAGTCAAACCCCCGAATCTGTCTTCAATAGCTGCAACGATTTCGTCGTGCCTTCCCACAGCCGCAAACTGCCTGACCACGTCATCGGTGATCCGAGACGCCATTTCCCCCCAACCATCATTTTTTGAGAGGTGATTGAGTTCTTCCCCCAGGTCAAGAAGGTCGTGTTGCTCAAAAACCGGCCAGTACGCCTTAGTGCTTCCATAAAAGCCGATGCGGTAACGAACCCAATCCATCATTTCCATTACCGACTCGTCGTTTGGGCCTGTGCAAACAAACCCGCCGCCGGTTATTTGAAACATTTCTCGAGGCTTACCAGCTTGAGATAAGCCCACCATTAACTGCGGTAGAACAGCTGCTTCGAGGTATTCGCGGGTGCAGAAGGCGTGAAGCCGAACGCCATCACAGACTCGGCCGGCGGCCCGGAGCATCGCGGGTCCAACAGCGGCCATGGAGATTCGCGGCGTCAGGACTGAAAGAGGCTCTGGGGTGAAGTTAGGAGTCATCAAGTTGAAGCGATAAAAGTCGCCTTCATAGTTGAGTTCTTCTCCTGTCTGCCACGTATGCCAGATCGCCCTCACCGCTTGCACGTATTCCTGCATGCGTGGAGCCGGAGCGGACCAGGTCACGCTGAATCTTCTTTCGTTGTGACCGCGCACTTGGCTACCGAGCCCTAGTTCAAAACGGCCACTGCTTGCTTGTTGGAGATCCCAACCGATGTTGGCCGCGATCATTGGACTTCGTGGAAACGCGATGGCTACACCTGTAGCAAGTTCAAGATGCTCAGAGTTCACCGCTGCTACGGCAAGAGACATAAACGGGTCGTGTCTGTTTTCGAGAGCGACGATTCCGTCATATCCATCTGCTTCGATCTGGTGGACAGCGTCAGCAACGTCACGAAGATCGGCTTGGGGAAATGTGGTGTACACCTTCATGGACGCTGCTCTTGGGGAAGCACATCAACGAATTCGTCCCAGTTTTTCCACTCTGCTTGCGGTGGTGGAATTGGGCCACCGGGAGCGAACTCTGAGAGGGTCCCCGATTCCAGATCGTGAATGTAACGAGGGCAGTTGGGAAAGATCCTGCCAACCGTAATTTCGATGACCGCTTCAGCACCCACAAAATCAGCTATGTCGGACGGGTCAAGAAGGACCTTTGCTGTCCCGTGTATGCGAATGCGGTTGGCCTTACTGGTTTGTCGGATGAACAGCAAAGCCACCTTGTTGGTTTCGTTGATGTTGCCGAGTGATCGAAACATCCCGTTGCCGTCATAGGAAGGAAAACGCAGCGTGCGTTCATCAACGACTTTGACGAAGCCGGGCCGGCCACCCTTGTAGGAAACGTCTGGGAATCCGGTTGCGTCAACCGTCGCCAAGAAAAAATAGGTGGCCCTCTCAATGTAGGCGGCAGTTCGATCATCAATAGATTCGCTTACCGTTATTTCGGTCAAGCGATCGGCGAGACGGCGAGCATCGAAGTGGTCTTGCAGACGACGTGCACCGGCTCCATACAGTTCTCCAACAGTGTCAGCCATGATCACACCCTACGCTTGGAACTATGACTCGATACAACGGCTACACCGGGGTTGAGGTGGAAGTTCACGATGATGGCGTTGTTGTCTGTACTTTGAATCGCCCCGACAGACTTAACGCCTTTGATGGCCAGATGCGACAAGATATTCACCGCCTGTTGGGTGAAGTTTCTTCCGATGATGAAGCCCGCGTGTTTGTGATGACCGGAGCGGGACGGGCCTTTTGCTCTGGAGCCGACCTTACGGCAGAAGATCGAAGAGGCTGGCCGATTCGAACCCATGAACCGATGTTCGGTTGGTGCACCGATCTTCTGGAAATGCCCAAACCCACAATTTGCGCCCTTAACGGGTTAGCTGCGGGTGGGGGATTAGGTCTGTCGTTACTGTTCGACATCAGAATTTGCTCATCTGAAGCACGTCTCTTACCCATCTGGATGAAAAGGGCGATCCACCCTGATGATCTGATCACATGGACTCTTCCTCGCCTCGTCGGCTATAGCCGAGCCTTAGAGTGGCTGTACGAAGCTGAAGAAATTCCGGTCAGCGTTGCGCTTCACTCAGGCATGGTTAATCACGTCGTTGAGCCAGACGAAGTGCTATCTCGAACCATGGAACTCGCGCATCGTTTAGCTGCCGGCCCTACTGCTCATCACGCGATGACAAAACAAGCGGTGTTTAAGGGAATGCAAGGAGACAGTTTCGACGCGGCGCTCTTGGAAAGCTGGGGTCAGGCCAAAGCGCTTGGATCGGAAGACTTCCAAGAAGGCCTCTTAGCCTTCAAAGAAAAACGCGAACCGAAGTTCACTGGACGTTAACTGGGTTTGTGATCCTTGCGTGAACCCGCTTCCCAGTCTTCCATCAGTGGACCGGATTCAAGAGTGCCCAGAACGTTGATTTGAGGTGATTCGCGCAGTGAGCGTTTCATCTCAGCGAACCCTGGGAAGCTTGCCAGTTCAATCACAGCGTTCCACAAAGGCACTGCCTGTTCATCACTTGGTACCCGGGAAATGACCGGCCCGAAAAAAGATAAACCGTCTGGAGGTTGAAACGAGATGATCGGCGTACCGACATCGCGACCGGTTCGCGAAAGAGCGAGCTCGGTTTCGGCTTCAATAACGCTGTCCCAAAGTTGATCATCAACTGCGGACGCATACTGGGTTGGCAGCCCAGCGGTGGCAAGACATCGTTCGGTATGTTCAACAGTCCCTAGCTGCTTCCTTAAGCCCGGCTGCTGGTCCAGTTCCCAATAGTGGGTGCCGAACGCTGAGTAGAGCGCAGCCATACCATCACGCCCGCATTCCTCTCGAACCTTCGCCGCTGCTCTCAAAAACTTGAGCCCCGCGGTGTGCCCTTGTTCATAGCCCGCAGGAAAATCTGTTTCGTAATCTTTGTCTTTGTTGAGAATTCTCAGCGAAATGAACCGCCAGTCGACTGAATAATTAGTTTGTTCAGCCACCTTTTCAACCCAGCGAGAAGTAACCCAGGCGAAGGGACAAATGGGATCCCAAAAGAACTCGATGTCGTAATCATCGCTACTCATATAGAACATGAATAGCAGGTATCGCCCCAGGCATCACACAGTTTCTCTTTACTTGAGCACAGCACCCGTTTCACCCAACCTCTAAGCGCTATTCGCTGACCGCAGGACTAGCCGGTGGTGCCGATGGCGGTGATGTTGACCTTGGGGCAAACTGAACCCATGACCGTCTGCCCGACGCTCGAGACCGACCGCCTGGTCCTGCGCCCATTCCGGGACGACGACGTGGACGACTACTTCGCCGTGCTGGACACCCCGGAGGTGCGACGCTCGCTGCACCTCCCGAAGAGCCTGGACCGAAGCGACGCCTGGCAGCAGATGGCCTGGTTCATGGGCCAGTGGGTGCTCCGGGGAACGGGACAGTGGGCGCTGGAGGAGCGGTCCACCGGCATCTTCCTGGGCCGGGCAGGCCTCCACCGTCCCGAGCGTCCGGACTGGCCGGGTGTGGAGGTCGGCTGGGTGCTCCACCCCGACCACTGGGGGCGGGGCTACGCCACGGAGGCCGGTGCAGAGGCAATCCGGTACGCATTCGAGGAACTGGACCTGGACCGGATCTACTCGTGCATCCTCCCCGACAACGGCCCATCCCAAGCCGTAGCCCGACGGCTGGGCATGGAACTGATCGAGGAGCGCACCATGGCGTTCTTCCCGTCGGCCCCCCACGGGATCTGGTCTCGGGCCCGCTGAACCTGGCATCGGCGTCCCGGGGCGGTGGTGTAGGGCTGGGAACCTGATTCTTGGCTTTTGTGGTACGCCCCCGGGGGCGTACCACAGCAACTCAAAAGCCGAGATGGGTTCGTGATCCGTTGGTCCCCACAATTCTTCCACGCCCTGAGGGGGGCGGGGGCGACATCAGAGCCCCCAGGTGT
>DASCSY010000088.1:0-9122 GCA_034399415.1 Acidimicrobiales bacterium | reverse complement strand
AACACGCTCGATGAACTGCCCAATCGGAATATCACGCTCTACCTCGCCGCCGCGCGGATTCACGCCAGCCGTGTCATTCTCCACATCGTCATCCCCAACTACCAAGATGTACGGCAACTTCTCTAGCTTGCCTTTACGGATGCGAGTCCCAAGAGGATCATCGGCTTCAACCATTTCTGCTCGAAACCCTTCAGCCCTAAGGCGCTCGACGAGTTCAGTAGCAAACGGGTCATGATCGGCTCGCACGCCAAGCACCTGCACTTGAACCGGCGACAACCAGGTGGGAAATGCTCCTCCGTAATGCTCAACCAAAACACCGAAGAATCGTTCGATGGAACCGAAGAGCGCTCGATGCAACATGATTGGACGGTGCCGCTCACCGTCAGCTGCTACGTAGCGAAGATCAAATCGTTCGGGAAGATTGAAATCGCATTGAATGGTCGACAGCTGCCATGACCGCCCAATCGCATCCCTAACGTCAATATCGATCTTTGGGCCATAAAACGCAGCGTCACCCTCGTTGATCTCATAATCCAAACCGTGTCGATCAAGGGCTTCGTTCAGGGCTGCGGTGGCCTCTTCCCAAATATCATCGGATCCGACATATTTTTCGGGATTTTTGGTGGATAAATTAAACGTGAATTCCTCAAACCCGAATGCCCGCAACACCGACAAGACAAAATCCAGCAACGAAGTAATTTCGTCAGCTAATTGATCAGAAGCTACATAGAGGTGGCTGTCGTCCTGGGTGAAACCACGAATTCGCATCAACCCGTGCAGGGTCCCTGAACGCTCGTACCGGTAAACGGTTCCCAACTCAAACAACCGAAGTGGCAACTCTTTGTAGCTGCGCTGCCCTTGCCCGAAAATCAGGCAATGCATCGGACAGTTCATTGGTTTCGGGTAGTAGATCCCGTTGTCCATCTCCATTGGTGGGTACATGCCATCGGCATAAAAATCGAGATGACCTGAGGTTTGAAAGAGACGCTCGTTGGCGAGGTGTGGGGTGTACACAAACTCGTACCCGCCTTCTTCGTGGCGTTGACGGCTGTAGTCCTCCATGATTTTCCGTACCGCAGCTCCTTTGGGATGCCACACGGCAAGTCCACCACCCAACTCCGACGGGAAACTCAGGAGATCAAGCTCTGCGCAAAGTTTCCGATGATCCCGATCGGCTGCTTCTTCGAGTCGTTCGAGATGCGCTTTGAGTTCCTTTTTAGATGCCCAAGCGGTGCCGTAGATGCGTTGCAGCATTTGACGATTTTCGTCACCTCGCCAATAGGCGCCAGCAACTCGCATCAATTGGAAATGACCTAAGTAACCGGTGTCAGGTACGTGAGGACCCCGACACAGATCCACGAACTCGTCAGTGTTTCGATAGGTGGAGATCACGCCGTCCTCAGGACCAGACGTAGGATCATCTGCTTCGCCGTCAAGAATTTCAAGTTTGTAGGGGTGGTCTGCGAACAACAGGTCGGCTTCTTCGCGTTGGACTTCGCCCCTCACGAAAGGCTGCTTGCCTTTGACGATCTCCATCATTTGCTTGGAAATGCGCTGTAAATCGTCGTCGCTAAAGGTTTGCCCGTCGGGGAGATCAAAGTCGTAGTAAAAGCCATCCTCGATCGGAGGTCCGATACTAAAAGTCGCCCCCGGGTACAGCCCCAGCACGGCTTGGGCCAGCACGTGAGCTGTCGAATGCCGTAGAACTTCTAGACCTTCCTCCGATGCCGGAAAGATCAACGACACGTTGGAGCCGTCGGGTAACGGCCGATCCAGATCCAACTGAGTTCCATCGGCGACTGCGATCAGCGCTTCTCGGGCGGCACGACCACCAAGTTGTGCCGCTAAATCGGCACCGGTGGCATTAGGGCCGAGATTTTTTTCGCTGCCGTCGGGAAGGATGACCGTGACGTCGGAACTCATACCTACAGATCGTACGGGGTTCGAGGCGCCACTCTCGGGGACTTAACCGACGCTGGCGGAGTTGCCACCGAATCCGAACACAATGTTCAACGTCAGAATCAACAAACCAAGGCCGATGAACACCCATATTTGGTCGATGCGTTCGAACGAGCGGAACTTCTCGAACGGTTTCCATTGCGCGCTGGGGTCCTTGAGAACCTTTTCGTTTACCTTGCGCGTATCGCCGTCGGACATCGTTACTCCATGGGGGGACAGTGCACAGCATGGCATCCAAGCTGAGATACCGCCAACATCAAGTTCAGTTAGTGCATTGTTCACCCGTTACCGAACGAACCAATGCGTCCGGTAAATGATGACTCTTCGACCGCTTTGGCGGATTCTGTGCGAGCGCCCTCAACGACGTTGAGACACCGATCGTCGGTCACACGCCTTCTACGGCTCTGGAAGTGAATCAGGAGGACAACACAGCGTCAGGTCCCAGCAGCACCCTCAGTTCGCCTGCGAGGCCGTTCTCGGCTTCAACTCGGAAGTTGTCGGGGAGCCGCACCACTTGTTTCCCCAAATTCAAAAACACTGCGGTATCGCCAGGATGCTGCGCCAACAACGCTTTCAGTTCTGCAATTAAATCGTCGCTGACGCGGTGGGAGGGAACCGTGAGCCGCAACTCTTGACGCTCCCCGGAGGCCTCGAAACGAGTCAACTTGTTAGCTATGAATTTGGGTTCGTCATCGCGCCCGTCGAGCCTCCCACCGATGAGAACCACGGCATCATCATCAAGTTGATGCCCGTATTCAGACATCGTGCGCGGGAAAACGGTGACCTCCATCGAAGACTGCAAATCTTCAAGATCAAAGACCGCCATAGCGTCCCCGTTGCGAGTGAATTTGCGTTGCAAATTTGAGATCACCCCGCCGACGGTGATGAACGGATCCCGACCATCGTCAGCAGGTCGATGAGACGCAGCGTCGCTGATCGAACAATCGGTTGCTCGACGCAGCGACGCTTCAACGCCGTGAAGGGGATGAGATGACACGTATAGCCCGAGCATCTCCTTCTCCCAAGCGAGCATGGTCTTTTCGTCGACTTCGTCAACTGGGAACTCGACCCGTTCATCAAAACCACCGGAGGTATCGTCTAACTCGCCGAACAATGTTTGGATACCCATATCTGCTTCGCGTCGACGACCGACTACCTGATCGATGACCTGCTCGGCAACCAACAACAGACCTTGCCGAGAATGGCCACAGGATTCGAAGGCTCCTGCCTTGGCTAGTGCCTCAATTGACCGTTTGTTCAGCACCGATGTTGGTACTCGCTCACAGAAATCGTAGAAATCTTTGTAAGGGCCGTTTATGTTTCGTTCCTCCACGATGGGACTAACCACCCCCTCACCAACATTTCGCACCGCGGAGAGACCAAACGGGATGCGCCCATTATGTGATGAGAAGTCAACGCCGCTGCGATTCACGTCGGGAACCTCCACCACGATGCCCGCTTGACGACAATCGTTGAGGTACACCCCTGCCCTATCAAGGTTGTGTTTCACGCCCGTGAGGACCGCGGCCATGAACTCGGTCCGGTGGTTCGCTTTGAGATACGCGGTTTGATAGGAAATCAGGCCGTATCCGAACGCGTGGCTCTTATTGAACGCGTAATCAGCGAACGGTTCGATGATGTCGAAAAGCCGTGTGCCGAGCGCATCTTCGTAGCCGGAGGCGACGGTGCCTTCTACGAACTTTGCTCGGTGGTCAGCAATGAGTTCTCGGTCCTTCTTGCCGCAAGCTTTGCGGAGATCGTCGGCTTCGGCCAGTGTGTAGCCAGCCACGCGTTGAGCCACCCGCATCACTGATTCCTGGTAGATCATGAGGCCATAAGTGTCGTCAAGAATTTCAGCCAGATCTGTGTGGGGCAGGTCAGGGGGCTTACGGCCGTTCTTGCGATCCGCGTAGTCGTTGTGCATGTTGGCTGCCATTGGCCCGGGCCGGTACAACGCGACCAACGCAGCGACGTCATCAAATTCCGTTGGGGCGAGGCTGCGCATCAAACTTCGCATCGGGGCGGACTCGAGTTGGAACACTCCTAATGAGTCACCTGCTCGAAGCAACTGAAAGGTTTTGTCGTCGTCGAGAGGTATTTGATCAATGTCGATCTTTTTGCCGGTGGTTTCTTCAATCAGACGTAACGCTTCATCAATGATCGACAGCGTACGCAGTCCCAGAAAATCCATTTTCAGGAGGCCGAGTTCCTCGACGCCATTCATCTCGAACTGAGTGACAACGGGGGCATCATCAGGGTTGACCCCAGATTCTGGTTTGCGTTGTATGGGCAAATATTCGGTGAGCGGATCGCGGGTAATGACGACTGCCGCGGCATGAATTGAGTCCTGGCGGCGGAGACCCTCGAGACCTTTTGCTACATCGACGACGTGCTTAACGTCAGGGTCAGTCGCGTACATTTGTCGAAGGTCGGCTGCTGCGCGGTAACCGTCGACGTATTTTTCTTCTTGGTCGAAACACGCGTACAGGGGTGTGTCGCGCCCCATTACCAGTGGTGGCATTGCTTTCGCGACTTTGTCGCCGACTGCATAGGGGTAACCAAGTACGCGTGCCGCGTCTCGAACTGCTGCGCGGGCTTTGATGGTCGAAAAGGTGATGATTTGTGCAACGTGTTCGCGGCCGTAGGTTTCTGCGGTGTAGCGAATCATTTCGTCCCGGTACCGGTCGTCGAAATCCATGTCGATGTCGGGCATGGACTTTCGGCCCGGGTTTAGAAATCTTTCGAAGAGAAGGTCGTACTTGATGGGGTCCAGGTCGGTGATTCGCAGGGAGTAGGCAACTGCGCAGCCTGCCGCGGATCCTCGGCCAGGTCCAACACGAATTCCGTTATCTCGGGCGTGACGAATCAAATCCCAGGTGATCAGAAAATACGCGGAGAATTCCATGTCCGAAATCACTCGAAGTTCGTAACCAAGGCGGTCGACGATTTCATCTGGAAGTTGATTCCCCCACCGCTTCTTCGCGCCCTCAAAGGCCAGGTGCTGCAGGTACTCGTCGTCACTGTCAAAACCCGCAGGTAACGGGAAGTGCGGTAACGAAACGTTCCCGAATTCGATATTCACATCTGCCCGTTCGGCAACCCAAAGGGTGTTGTCGCAGCTATCGGGTAACTCACCGAAAAGGTCTCGCATTTCACGAGCGGTTTTGAGGTAATGCTGATCTCCGTGAAACTTGAAGCGATCCGGATCGCTCATTTGTGATCCGGTTTGCACACACAGCAAGGCGTCGTGAGCCACTGCGTCGTGCTGAGTGGTGTAGTGCAGGTCGTTGGTGGCGAGAAGCGGAGCGTTGATTGTCCGCGCAATTTCCAACAACTGAGGGTTGCACTGTCGTTGCTCGGGTATTTCGTGGTCTTGGAGTTCTATGAACAAGTTGTCGCGGCCGAAAATGTCTTGGAGGCGAGATGCGCGGTCGAGCGCATGCTGGTAGTTACCTTGAAGCAACGCTTGCTGCACGACGCTGCCTAAGCAACCTGTGGTCGCTATCAGCCCTTCGCTGTGCTGTGCGAATAGCTCCCAGTCCATTCGAGGCTTGTAGTAGTAACCCTCTAGAAAGGCGCGACTGGAAAGCTTAAGCAAATTCCGGTAGCCGGTGTCATTTTCGGCAAGCAGGGTGAGGTGGTAGTAGAGCTTGGCGCCATCATCGGTGTCGCCGCCGGAATCATCGACTCGTCGTCCTCGACGCGCCGGGCGTTCTTCTCGACTTTCGAGGGCCATGTATGCCTCGGTGCCGATCACTGGTTTGATGCCGTGATCGTTGCAGGCGTTATAGAAGTCCAGGACGCCGTACATGTTCCCATGATCGGTGATACCCAACGCTGGCTGTCCGTCTCTGGCTGCCGCAGCGACAGCGTCAGATACGCGCGCGGCCCCATCTAACATGGAGAACTCGGTGTGGGTATGGAGATGGACGAACGAGGGTGTCACGTGGAGCGGTTCAAATCGCGGGTGGTTCTAGTGGCGCCTCGTGGCACCATGGAGGAATCTAGTCTCGACGGAGCCCCAACGAATCACATGACTGTCACTAATCCTTCCGAGCGTCTGAACGATGTTCTTTGCGAAGATGATCCCAGTGACGGTTTGTGGGAGTTGGTTGACTCCGGGTGGGCCGATGAATTCCTTCCGGAATTGCCAGCTCTTCGCCTTGAACAGGACCCGATCCATCAACATAAAGACGTGCTGAGTCACACAATCGCAGTGACGAGCCAAAGTCCGTCTCGTCTTCGGGTTCGCCTTGCGGCACTCTTCCACGACATTGGAAAACCTCGAACCCGATCCTTCGAACATGGTGGTGTGACGTTCCGGCACCACGAAGCGGTGGGGGCCCGGATGACACGCAAACGCATGACGAAATTAGGATACGAGGACAAACTCACAACGGACGTCGCCCAATTGGTCTTTCTTTCCGGCCGTTTCAAGGGCTACACAGATGGGTGGAGTGACAGCGCGGTGCGGCGATATGCACGCGATGGTGGAGCCCTCCTGGGAGACCTCAACGACTTGGTTCGCAGTGATTGCACCTCACGCAACCCGCGTCGGGTCGTAGCGCTACACGCCGCACTTGATGGTCTTGAAAAGCGAATATCGGAGTTAGCTCGAGAGGAAGCGTCAAAGGCGGAACGACCTGAAATAGACGGTGATCGAGTTATCGCTCATTTAGGGATCGAGCCCGGTCCGCTGGTGGGTCGAGCACTCCAGTTTCTACTCGAGTTGAAACGGAATGAGGGAAGCCTGGGTGAAACGGAAGTTCTCACTCGTTTGGACTCATGGTGGGCCGAACGTTCGAACTAACGACTCACCCAACAGCGGATGGTCAGGTTTGGCCAGCGAGTTTACGATTCCTGACTTTGGCTTTTATGTAGTCGCGGTTCATGAATGCGATGAAGTCGAGACTGATTTCCTTCGGGCACGCTTCGTGACATTCGCCATGGTTGGTGCACGAACCAAAGAAATCTTCCATGGTTTCCACCATGGATTCGGTGCGTTCAAAGCGTTGAGGTTGCCCCTGGGGGATGAGATTGAGGTGAGCAAGCTTCGCGGAAGTGAAGAGTTGTGCCGCGGAGTTAGGGCACGCTGCGACGCACGCCCCGCACCCGATGCAGGCCGCCGCATCGAACGAGGCGTCGGCAGCTTCCTTAGGTACGGGAGTGAGATTCGCATCCGACGCGGCACCTGTGTTCACGGAGATATAACCGCCGGCTTCGATGATCCGATCGAATGCGCTGCGGTCTACGACCAAGTCACGAATGACTGGAAAAGCCCGCGCGCGGAACGGTTCTACAACGATGGTGTCGCCGTCATTGAACTTGCGCATGTGTAGTTGACAAGTGGTGGTTGCTTTTTCGTGACCGTGCGCTTGTCCGTTGATCATGAGACTGCACGTTCCACAAATGCCTTCGCGACAATCATGATCGAACTCAATCGGAATTTTGCCGTCTTGAATCAAGTCTTCGTTCACGATGTCCAGCAGTTCGAGAAACGACATGTCTTCGCTGATCCCGTTCGCGGTATAGGTTTCGAAATGGCCTTCATCGTGAGGGCCGTCTTGACGCCAAATTTGGAGGGTTAGATCTAGCTCTCCGCTCACTTGTAGCTCCTCTGAGTTAGTGCCACGTTTTCGAACGCCAGTTCTTCCTGATGGCGGGTCTGCACCGAACCCGGTCCGTTCCACTCCCATGCAGCAACATGAGCGAAGTTCTCGTCGTCGCGTTTAGCTTCACCTTCCTCGGTTTGATGCTCGGCTCGGAAATGCCCGCCACAGCTTTCTTCCCTATCAAGCGCGTCACGTGCCATGAGTTTCGCCAACTCGAAAAAGTCAGCTACACGGCCCGCTTTTTCAAGACCGGAATTCAACGTCTCGGCTGAACCAGCAATATGAAGATCCTTCCAGAACTCTTCTTCCAGAGCGGGGATCTCCACGAGAGCCTTTTCTAGGCCCTCCTTGGTTCGTTCCATGCCAATGTAATCCCAGACGAGTTTGCCCAGTTCTCTGTGGAACCAATCCACGGACCGGGTACCGCCTATTGACATGAAGCGGTTGATTTGACTTCTTGCCGATGCTTCAGCATCACGGAAAACCGGGTCATCGGTCGACACTGGTGTTTCCCCAAGCCGGCCGGCGAGGTCATCGCCGATGGTGTACGGCAACACGAAATAGCCATCTGCGAGACCCTGCATGAGCGCGGAGGCCCCTAATCGGTTCGCACCGTGATCGGAAAAGTTGGCCTCGCCGATTGCGTAACAACCCGGGATGGTGGTCATCAGGTTGTAATCGACCCAGACGCCGCCCATCGTGTAATGAGTCGCGGGGTAAATCCGCATGGGAACCTTGTATGGGTTCTCGCCGGTGATTCGTTCGTACATATCGAACAAGTTGCCGTATTTAGAGCGAACATCATCTTCGCCGTCGCGTTCGACTACCGCACTGAAGTCCAGGTACACGCCGTTCTTGAGCGGACCGACCCCTTTACCTTGATCCACCACCGTTTTCGCATTTCGAGAGGCCACATCGCGGGGAACCAGATTGCCGAACGCGGGGTACTTCCGTTCGAGGTAGTAGTCCCTATCACCGTCACTTATCTCGTTGGGTGGGCGCGTGTCATCGAATGCGGCTGGCACCCAGATTCGTCCGTCATTACGCAACGATTCCGACATCAGTGTCAGCTTGGACTGGAATTCGTCGCTCGCGGGAATACATGTCGGATGAATTTGGGTGTAGCACGCGTTGGCAAAGAATGCGCCTCTGCGATGTGCGCGCCAGGCAGCCGTGACGTTGGAAGCCATGGCGTTCGTCGACAAGTAGTAGACGTTGCCGTAGCCGCCGGTCGCCAACACGACTGCGTGACCCGAATGGCTGCGCACTTCGCCGCTGATCAAGTCTCTGGTGACTACTCCACACGCTCGACCGTCTTTGAGCACCACGTCCAGCAGTTCAGTTCTGGTGTGGAGTTCTATGTTTCCTGCAGTGATTTGCTTAGCTAACGCCTGATACGCGCCCAATAGCAACTGTTGGCCCGTTTGGCCACGCGCATAAAACGTTCTACTGACCTGTGCCCCTCCGAAGGATCGGTTGTCGAGCAAACCGCCGTATTCGCGGGCAAAGGGCACACCCTGAGCTGCCGCTTGATCGATGATGTTGACGGAA
>DASCSY010000087.1:0-9129 GCA_034399415.1 Acidimicrobiales bacterium | reverse complement strand
CGTATCGGTGAGTGATTATTCTTCTCCTACTCGGCTGGGACTTTTAGTACTTGACTCAATTGACGACCCCCATCGGTCAATTGCAGGCGACTATGAACAACTTTTTCGCGACATCTTCAACAAGGTCGGAGCAGAGATAATTCCCTTCGACGCACGACACGACGCGTTACCCGCACACGATGAATGCACTGGATGGGTCATTCCCGGGTCCCGACAGTCGGTCTCTGACGACGACTCATGGATTTCCGAACTTCGCTCGTGGATCAGTACCGCACTCGGGAATAGCACTCCGCTAGCAGGAGTGTGTTTTGGACATCAGCTCATAGCCGCCGAAATGGGAGCGGAGGTCGGTCGAGCCGACGGCGGATGGAATATCGGAGTGATTGACTATGAGGTCACTGGCAGCCGATCGTGGCTTGAAATGCCCAACCGTTACAGCCTGCTCGCTAGCCATCAGGACCAAGTTCTTACGTTGCCTCGAGAAGCTGAGCTTCTAGCAACCGCACCAACCTGCCCCATCGGTGCCTACACGGTAGGCAGCAATGTGATGTGTATTCAGGGTCACATCGAGTTCGTTCCTGAACTGGCGGCGTCGTTGTACAGGTCCCGGATTGAACGCATCGGAAGCTCCGCAGTCGACGCAGCTCTCGGATCTCTTGAGCGACCCTTGGATAGAGTCGAGGTCGCTCGTTGGCTTCTGCAAACGATTGAGCAGTCTTCCGTCGCGTAAAACAGCTGGAATTTCAGACTCGGATCAGAGACCGTAACCGTGTGTCACGAGTGCTCAATGCGCTACACCAATCCCGCCGGTAACTGACTTGAAGTTGAACAGCTGACGACGAACTGCGCGGTTCCTTATGAAATCTTTCGGAAACCTATGCAAGAATCCACCGATCATGAGTGAAGCACCGGAGGCCAATCCCCGCCAACAAATCATTGACGCCAGAACGCGTTCACTCGCCGGCTGCTCCAACGCCCGAAACGCTATTGACCTCCTAGCCGATACAAACTCATTCACTGAATACGGCTTACTCGCAGGCCACACAACAGCTGTCGATGATGATGGTCCGTCTGACGGCGTGGTCGGCGGAGTTTGCGATGTCGATGGTCACCCGGTGGTGGTTGCAGCTCATGATCGTTCGGTTGAAGATGGAACTCACAGCGAACGTAACATGCGCAAGTTGGCGAAACTCATCACCATCGCTGTGACGAACCGCTGGCCGCTCGTGTTGTTTATTGAAGGTGACGGGTCACGACCCACAGATCCTCGCCCGGTGCCACCAATCGTCAACTACACCCGCGCTCGTTGGGATGTATTGGAGGGTTTAACCGAGATGTCGGGGTGGGCTCCTACAGTCGCGGTAGCAGTGGGTCCGACCTGCGATAGTCATGCGGCGATGACTTTTCTTTGCGACCTGGTTATCGCCACACCAGATGCCGAATTCGGAAGCAACATCGACTCTGGTGAATCTCTGTCATCGGACATTGCGGCAGCTCGGGGTGACATCGATGTAGTGGTTCAAGATGTTGAAGAAGCGGTGATCGCAACTCGACGATTTCTTGATTACTGGCATGACGACACCTCAGATTTCGCTGTTAGCGAATCCGCTTCGACCATTTCGCAAATCGTCCCAGACAACCGTCGACGGGCGTACGACATGCGCAAAGTGATTACAGCGTTCGCCGACAAAGACAGTGTTTTTGAGGTCGGCGGAGCCTGGGGGGAGTCGTTGATCACAGCATTCGCGCGCGTTGAGGGAAGATCCGTCGGCATCTTCGCTAATCAACCACTGTCACCTCGCGCCGGTGCGATAGACAGCGCCGCCGCCGATAAAGCGAGCAGATTCGTGGAGTGGTGCGACACCTACGCTTTGCCTCTCATCTCGTTCGTTGACAACCCCGGTTACATGGTTGGCCCCGACGCGGAACGAGAGGGGATTGCACGCCACCATGCGCGCCCTCTGTCAGCCATTCATCACCGAACGGTGCCCCTATATACAGTTCAACTGAGAAAGGCATACGGTCTCGGACCTTTCGCTATGTCGGGCTACGGTGCTAGCCGCAACATGCCCGAACTACGCGTTGCTTGGCCAACAGTTGAGAGCGGCGGCATGAGTCTCGAAGGTGCCGCATATTTGGTCAAGCGAAAAGAAATTCGCGATGCAGCAGACGCCGTCACAGCAAGAACAATTCGAGACCAGTACGCAGAAGAAATGCGCGATGTCGCCTCAGGAGTTCGCGCCGGACGAACATTTTCTTTCGATGACGTGATCTTGCCCGAAGAAACACGACCGCTCATAGCGTCGATGCTTCGGCGATCACACCGCTCCTTACCTCCCGTAAAAGTTCATCACATCGACACCCGGTGACATCTGATGCGCGACTACTTGATCAACAAACTCCGTTCGGCTAAAGCGCTCAGATTGGACGCGTCGCGTCCTCAGTCAGTTGAAAAGGTCCACTCGACAGATCATCTCACAGCCCGCGAACGCACAGCTATGCTCCTCGATCCTGGTTCCGAAGTGGAATTCGGAGCTATAGCGGCCAGAGACGCTGATGGTGACTGGGTACCCGAAAAAGGCGGCGTTGACTTCATCGGAACAATAGGTGGCGAAACAGTTATTACCTCTTCAACCGACTACACCGATCGTGGTGGAGGCTACGGCGCCGCCAGACTCGAGCATCTCATATCGCTCGCTCACCAACAACGTTGGCCGATCACCTTCTTCGTCGACGGTGGGGGTAGCCGAGCGCGACACCCACGAGCGGGTCTTGGTCATTTGGAACTCAGCGGACAAATCGGCCGTTTTACGTTGTTCGACGGAATGGCAGAGCTATCAGGGTGGGTTCCAACCGTAGCGATCGTGTCCGGTCCGTCTTTTGCAGGGCATGCAAGCCTCGCAGGATTTTCTGACATCGTCATCACCACCCGCGGCTCAGCTATTGGAATGGGTGGACCCCCAATGGTTGAGGCAGCTCTTGGTTTAACTCTCACTCCTCAAGAACTTGCCGGGGTGGAAATGCACGAAAAAACCGGCGGCATAGACCTTCTCGTTGATGACGAGCCCACCGCTATCGAATTAGCGAAGCAGTACCTGAGCTATCTCCGGGATCATCCCACCGGGGAATCGCACCCGTCCGCGGAAAAAGTCGCTGATTTAGTTCCGGAATCAGGCCCATATGACATCTATCCGGTGATCCACGCACTCGTCGACAATGACTCTCTTTTCGAACTGCGTCCACAGTTCGCCGCGAGCGTTGTAACAGCTATGGCACGAATTGATGGCAGAACCATCGGGGTTATGGCAAGTAACCCAAATGTAGATTCGGGGATTATCAGCGAGGCTGCCGCCACTAAAATCGGACGTTTCGTGGAACTATGCGACGCATATGAGTATCCGATCGTCTCGCTGATCGATAGCCCATATACCGCGTTGGATACCGAAACTGGACTCCGGCCTGGGGTCAGTCGATGGCACACTCGAGTCCTTCAAACTCACCAACAACGCACGGTGCCAATAGCTTCGATCCAGATACGACAAGCTGGGGGATTCAGCGGACACATCATGGCGGGTTCGCCTACTGGCCACGGCGTGCCCTTGTGGCAGGTTGCTTGGCCGACAGCAGAGCTTGGGGTCGAGGACCCCTTCACGGCAACAAGAAACTTTAATTCTTTCGATGACATCATCGAACCCGAAGAAACTCGAGTCGGTCTGTCTCGACTCCTCCACCATCTCTCAACATCGGCCGAACGCCGTTCAACCACAAGTACCAAGAAACATATAATCGACACCTGGTAATCGGGACACATGTTTAATACGCGAGGCATTCACCGCTGCCCTGCCCAGACCGTGAGTGGCAGAATGTGCTCATGAGTTCGATATTGGGTGAATCTCCCGGCGAATACGCGTCCTCATGGATCTCTCTTAATCGTTCACAAGGACACTGGACCTCAGAAACGTTCGGTGACTATTTGCGCATACATGCTTCGAAGCGCCCGACCCAGTTAGCGGTAGTCGACAACGGTGAAGCAATTTCGTGGGCGGACCTATTGAACGAAGTTGAACGAGTCAGCGCCGGATTAGCTGGGTTGGGAATCGGGCAGGGTGACGCCGTTGCTGTTCAGTTGGTGAACTCCATAGAGCTCGCAGTGTCAATTCTCGCCATTTGGGAGATCGGATCCATATATCAACCTCTGAATCCGGTCTATCGCAAAGCCGAATGCACCGCACTTATAGCCGCTGTTGAACCTAAGGCTGTGATTGCATCCAACAAAACTGAAGAGTTCGATCACCCAGGGTTACTCGACGAAGTCATCGCTGACCTCAGCATTTCTCCACACAAAGTGCTTGTCGGGTCGAAGAAAACAAACTGGGTATCTTTCCAAGACCTGAATGGGCCTACACCCAAATTTTCAAGGGATTCACTTGACCCCGCGATCTTTGGAACCACTTCGGGCACGACAGGTACACCCAAGATTTACATCCACATTCAGGCAACACAGATTTTCGAAGCAAAAATTCTGTCTGAGGGACTTGAACTGGGATCTGAAGACGTGATGTTGGCCGCTGCTCCCATCACCCACCGGGGTGCCTTAATGGTTGGCTTGATGACTTCTCTGATATCGGGGTCTCGTCTGGTGATGGGTGATGGCCGAAACGTAACTGCGCTCGCTGAAATCATCGAACAGCAAAACGTGACCAGTTTCATGGGGATTCCGACGATCGTCTCTGACCTGTTACACCATCACCAAAACGTTGACTTTGATGCCACATCGCTGCGCGTGGTGATTGCATCGGGGGCTCCCGTCACCGACGATCTTTTGAATCGATTTCAAGCCCAATGGCCGAATGCTGTCGTCGCCACGGGGTATGGGCTTAGCGAAACCGGCTGGTGTACGTATCTCCGCATTGGTGACCCTGTAGAGAAAATTTACACGTCAGGTCGACTGGCACCTGCAACCGAAATCGAGGTCCGCGACCCACAAGGGACAGTTCTCCAACCGCTGAATATTGGGGAAGTTCATATCAAAGGACCAATGACCTGTGCTGGATATTTAAACAACGAAGCAGCTACCCGACAAGCCCTCGATGGCAACGGATGGTTCGCTAGCGGTGACCTGGCTTATCTTGACGACGACGGTTACATAGTTCCTGTGGGACGCTCCAAACACACAATTATTCGAGGCGGCTTAAACATTTACGCCGAAGAAATCGAGATGATGCTCCAAGAGCACCCGGCAATAAAAGAGGTCGCTGTGGTGGCGTATCCAGATAGTCGAATGGGTGAGCGCGCATGCGCATGCGTATCACTTCAACCAGGCGAGACCTTTGATCTAGGTGACCTTCGAACTTTTTTTGGGGCGCTGGACACAGCGCGCTACACCTGGCCCGAGCGAGTCGAAATACTCGATGCACTCCCCCGCAACCCGATAGGAAAAATTGATCGACTATCTATTGCCAAGCTCATTTAGGAGGGTTGTATCGGCGACATGGAGGCTGACTTCCCATCAACTCTTTAGCGTTCTCTATTTCGATCCTCCTTCGAGTAAATAGAACATTGCTACTGTTACGAACCTAACTTCAAGGCAGCTCTTACCCAGGCCGCTAGAGAAGGTCGAAGGTGACCACATGGCGCAGGAAATAAAGTTCCAGGACGGCGAGTCTTACGAACAGTGGATGGGTGTTTGGAGCCAACTCATTGGTGACCAGTTCTTGGAGTGGCTTTCCCCACAACCCAACGCGACATGGATAGATATCGGGTGCGGCAACGGAACCTTTACCGAACAGATCTACAACGCACACGCCCCGAAAGAAATTCAAGCCCTGGACCCGTCACCGGAGCAGATCGACTTCGCGCTCCGGCGAATCCAAAGTGAGAACGTGTCATTCCAAGTCGGGGACGCCATGAACCTTCCATTTGAAGCTAACCGTTTTGATTACGCGACCATGGCCCTCGTCTTGTTCTTCGTACCCGATCCTGCCGTTGGAGTGAGAGAAATGGTCAGGGTGACTGAACCCGGTGGCAGTATCTCTGCATATGTTTGGGATGTCCTCGAAGGCGGCCTACCCGTTGAGGCCATAAGTGCTCAACTTCGACAGCTAGACATCGCCTATCCACTGCCACCTTCGGCTGAGGTCTCACGCATAGGCCGCCTCGAGGAAACCTGGGCAGAAGCAGGTTTAGATAACGTCGAAACCAAACGGATCTCAGTTCATCGCACTTTCGACAATTTCCAACAGTTTTGGGACATCACAACCCTTTCACCATCCATCGGGCCAACAGTTAAGTCTCGGCCAGATATCAGCGATCGAGTGAAACTGATGACACAAGAGGCGCTGGAAGTAAACAACACAGAACCTGTCACTATTAATGGCTTCGCCAACGCAGTCAAAGGAAATCGTTAGCCCCTACTAGGCCAGCAACCCACTACCCGCAAGAAATAAATAGGCCTCTATTAGACGGGTCTTGTGGCCTATTTGTGGCAAACCACTTCAAGCATTAATCCGTCTGGGTCCCTCCAAAAAGAGGCGTAATACGGCGGCGGATAGTCGGGCCATTCTTGCGGTGAGTGAACGATTTCTGAGCCAAGCTCAACAGCCACAGCAGTTACTTCATCGACCTCGAGTCTCGTTGGAACCATGAACGCGAGATGCTGCAGTCCCGCAGATTCAGGATGGTAAGCATTCTGACCTGGGTAAAAGAATAGGTATGTACCTCTCTTATTATCAGCGGGTCTAAATGCAAATTGATCTTCATCCGCCAGGAATGGCTCATGACTTAACAGAGGCATGAGGACGCTGTAATAGGAGTACGACACTTCTAAGTCCGAAACATTGATGCCGATGTGGCCTAGTGGCATCTTCTAACCCCTCCCATGAACGAACTGACCCTATCTAAAGGACAGTAACCGGCAACTGGATGGCCACCCCTATCAACCCTAAAACACCATCCGAAATCGCTCTCACCAATCCCTAAGGTGACTAATTCTTCTTGATCTGAGCAAGCTTGACATAGCCGAAAATCGACAGGCAGATTGAGGGCCACCTATAACAGCGGCCCACAATCTGTGAGGAGTCATAAAAGATCTACAAGATTGTTTTAGCGATGATCCGTCCCATGACTGTTGCGTTCGCCGCAGCCATGTTCGCCTGCACCTTCGGGTCAGCCATATTCGTAGCTGAAGCCTGCATCATGAGGTTCATATCGTCGCACCAGGTCAACGCATAGTAGGGAGCAACATTTTGAGTTGCACCAGCTGCAATCGTCTCTGCGAACAACATTCCGGTTGCACCCGCGGACATGTTGGCCCATGCGTCTCCGATGTTCGAATCTATGGTTGCATCATCTACGGAATCGCCAGAGATCAGAAGACCAGATCCCCACGATCCAGAGCGTTCACCGCGTTCGGCAACCACGCGTAAAAGGCTTCGTCGAACAAGTTGGGTTCCCGAGCGTTTCATAAGGTCCACCTGTTCGCTCGTTTGGTAGAGACCTTCCCAAACACCTAGAGCGGTGTTGATATCAGGGCAGTCGAACTGGACTTGGACGAGACCGGCCTGATCACCACCCATGACCATTTGCGAACCTCGGACGTCAGTAGCCCCAAGTCCCATCGCGATCTCTTTGATTTTCGCTGATCCAGAGATCAACTCTCCGAGATCGGCGGTAGTTACAGTCGCCGCTGTGATAAATGACATTACTTCCACCTAATTTGTAAAGTCCAAACCCAAATGCTCAGACACCACAGTTCTAATTTCTAAACGTCCCGCCGGCAAGGCAACTACTGTTCCTTCGATGGATGAACTACCCGGTTGCGCCCTCCTAGTAGGCAGCCTAAGAGCCTCATCATTAAACAAAGTCGCTGCTCGAACGGCCAGTGAATACCTGGCCTACATGTGTTCAGTTAGCTCGCCAGACCTCGGCAATCTTCCCTTATTCAACGAGGATCTCGAAGATCCTGAGCCACCAGCAGTTACTTCACTAAAGGACGACGTCAGGAATAGTGAACTCGTAATAATCTTCACCCCGGAGTACAACTACGGCATACCTGGTGGCCTCAAGAACGCTATTGACTGGCTTTCTCGACCAATACGAAATGGTTGCCTTATCGGACGCTATGTCGCTATCGCAAGCGTCGGCCCGCCCTCACTGACTGGAGACAATGTCCGAGAAAATCTTACCCGCACCTGCCAAGCCCTGACTGACAAGCTGTACCCCAAGACGCTGCGTATTTCCCTTGCCCGAGACTCAGGAACTGACGACTTGGGAGACGAAGGAACTTTTGACTTGTACGACTGGCTCGACGAGGTACTCGAATTCACAAGACATAGTTGACGCATCTCAGCTGCCTATATCTGCTTCATGGGCAACGTTCTCACTGGCTTACGCTGTGGCACCTTGCGCGTCCATGATCCAGTCGATCACGTCATTGCCGTCCCTTGTGCCCCATACTCCGACAGCACCACGAGAGCCGCTAGCCGGGACTGGATCCACTCGTCGCCATTCAGTTGCTACGACTCTGTGGGCAATCAACCAACGGTCGTCTCGCTTTTCGAAACGGTCAACATAACGAATACCAAATACATCGTCTTTGCCCTCTGTTTCCGATGTTTCTTCTCTGCGGTGGTAGGCCACGGCATAGGTTTCCGCTCGCGCCGAGTCCCCATCGATTTCGTCAACGAGAACGTTGCCCATGAAGTGCATGGTCGCAGTCCAGCGAGGCAGAAAGTCTTTACACATCTCAACGAACTCATCGACACTGCCTTTGAAGGCACCATGGTCGTCATATGCGTCAGGGTGGTAACAGGACTTCACTAACTCAAAATCGAGTCGGTCGATGCCGCGTGCATAGCGGTGCACAACATCGGTAATTTCCTGTTTGGCTATAAGAGTCTCAAGATCCATACATGAGAGTCTTCCAGATTCCGCATAACAGAGTGACCGCCGCGTTGCTACAGCAGTTACACCTCACGCCACAAATTGGCAGAGTTCCTTTTCGGCGTCACTTCTTCTCAATCGACGTTCTCTCGTTAAATTTCGTGCAGCTGGGAAGACAGCTACGTGTCACGGGTGCTCAAACGGGTGAGCAACGCGCCAATCGTTAGCCGCCTTTTCGAGGGTTGTGAA